>NZ_JBAMMI010000049.1:0-37430 GCF_039793865.1 Thermus sp. | reverse complement strand
TAGGACCTCGCCTTCCGTCACAGGCCCATTCTACCCGCGTATACTTAGGCCATGCGCGGCCTTTCCCAGAAGGTCCAGGCCATGAAGCCCTCGGCCACGGTGGCGGTGAACGCCAAGGCCCTGGAGCTTAGGCGAAGGGGCGTGGACCTGGTGGCCCTCACCGCCGGCGAGCCCGACTTTGACACCCCCGAGCACGTGAAGGAGGCGGCGAGACGGGCCCTGGCCCAGGGCAAGACCAAGTACGCTCCCCCTGCCGGGATCCCGGAGCTCCGGGAGGCCCTGGCGGAGAAGTTCCGCCGGGAAAACGGCCTGGAGGTCACCCCCGAGGAGACCATCGTCACCGTAGGGGGGAAGCAGGCCCTCTTCAACCTCTTCCAGGCCATCCTGGACCCGGGGGACGAGGTCATCGTCCTTTCCCCCTACTGGGTGAGCTACCCGGAGATGGTGCGCTTCGCCGGGGGGGTGCCGGTGGAGGTGAAAACCCTCCCCGAGGAGGGCTTTATTCCCGACCCCGAAAGGGTCCGGCGGGCCATCACCCCCCGCACCAAGGCCCTGGTGGTCAACTCCCCCAACAACCCCACGGGGGCGGTCTACCCCGAGGAGGTCCTAAGGGCCCTGGCGGGGCTTGCGGTGGAGCACGACTTCTACCTCGTCTCCGACGAGATCTACGAGCACCTCCTCTACGAGGGGGAGCACTTCTCCCCGGGAAGAGTGGCCCCCGAGCACACCCTCACCGTGAACGGGGCGGCCAAGGCCTTCGCCATGACGGGCTGGCGCATCGGCTACGCCTGCGGGCCCAAGGAGGTCATCAAGGCCATGGCCGATGTCTCCAGCCAGTCCACCACGAGCCCGGACACCATCGCCCAGTGGGCCACCCTCGAGGCCCTCACCAACCAGGAGGCCTCCCGCGCCTTCGTGGAGATGGCCCGGGAGGCCTACCGCAGGAGGCGGGACCTGCTTCTTCAGGGCCTGGCCGCCCTCGGCCTAAAAGCCGTGCGCCCGAGCGGAGCCTTCTACGTCCTCCTGGACACCTCCCCCATCGCCCCCGACGAGGTGCGGGCGGCGGAGAGGCTTCTTGAGGCGGGGGTGGCGGTGGTGCCGGGCACGGACTTCGCCGCCTTCGGCCACGTCCGCCTCTCCTACGCCACCAGCGAGGAGAACCTCAGGAAGGCCCTGGAGCGCTTCGCCCGGGTACTGGCTCAGTAGCGGCGCCTTTTCCTTGGGGCGAGGAGGAGGAGGGCCGCCCCCAGGGTCACGCACACGTCCGCCAGGTTGAAGACGGGGAAGTGGGCGATGAAGGGGATGGAGGTGCCGAGGTCCAGGTAGTCCACCACCCACCCCCGGCCCAGGCGGTCCACCCCGTTCCCCAGGGCTCCCGCCGCCACCAGGGAGAGGCCCAAGGCAAGGCCCAGGGGATAGCGGCGGTAGGCGAGGAGGTAGAGGAGAACGCCCCCCACCAGGAAGGAGAGGAGGCCGAGGAGGGTGGCCTGGCCCTGGAAGAGGCCGAAGCCCGCCCCCGTGTTCCGCACCAGGGTGAGGTAGAGGAGGTCGCCGAGGAGGGGCTTGGGAACGGGGGAGAGGTGCTCCAGGGCCCAAAGCTTCAGGGTCTGGTCCAGGGCGAGGAGGAGGGGTACGAGCACCGTGGGCATCCCCAAGAGTCTACCCTGTGCTATACTCCTTAGGGTTTGCCTTCGGGCAGGGGAGGAGAGCCATGTCCAGAGTGTGCGAGATCAGCGGAAAGCGGCCCATCGTGGCCAACAGCATCCAAAGGCGGGGTAAGGCCAAGCGGGAAGGGGGCGTGGGCAAGAAGACCACCGGCATCTCCAAGCGCCGCCAGTACCCCAACCTCCAGAAGGTCCGGGTGCGGGTTGCCGGGCAGGAGATCACCTTCCGCGTGGCCGCAAGCCACATCCCCAAGGTCTACGAGCTTTTGGAGCGGGCCAAGGGCCTGAAGCTAGAGGGCCTCTCCGCCAAGGAGATCAAGAAGGAGCTCCTCAAACTCCTCTAGCCCCCTTCTGCTAGGATGGCCCCGTGGTGTGGAAGCCGGGGCACTACCTCCTCTTGGCCCTGGGCCTCTACGCCCTGGTGGCCACCCTGGCCTTTACCTCCCGGGGGCGGGAGGTGGCGGCCTTGCGCCAGGAGGTGGCGGTCTGCCGGGCCAAGGCCCGGTGGGTCCCCCAGGGCTACCTCCTGCCTTTCCCCGGGGCCTGCCTGCCCTCCCGCCCCGAGAACCTGCCGAACGCCCCCCGCCCCTACCGCAAGGGGGTGAGCGCGGGCTTCGTCTTCCAGAACGGGGACGCCTGCGTGCCCGTGGTGCGGGGGATGGGGGTGGTGGCGGCCTTTGGCGGCGAGGTGGTGAAGGTGGACCGGGGCTATGAGGAGCCCGGTCCGGAGGAGTTCCGGGCCCTCCTGGAACGGGTCAAGGAGGGGGCTTCTCCCGAGGACATGGACCGGCTTCGGGGCCTCGAGGTCCACCTCCGCCACCCCGACGGCCGCACCACGGTCTACGCCCACCTCCAGGCCCCCTACCCCGGGCTTAGGGTGGGAAGCCAGGTCCACCGCGGGGACCCCATCGGCTACGTGGGGAGCACGGGCCTCCAGGGTGGGACGCCCAGGCTTCTCTTTGAGGTCTGGGAGGGGGAGCCCGACCGGAGCCCCTTCCTCTTTCAGGGCCTTACCGGCGAGGAGCTCCTCCGCCAGGCCAAGGCCTTCTTCGGCCTAGAATAGCCCCATGCGGGAGGCCTTCCTTCGGGTCTGGGAGAACCCCTACGTCCGGGTTCTGGTTTACCTCTTCCTCTTCTATCTGGCCTACCGCCTGCTGGCGCGGGCCTGGCCGGCCCTGCAGGTCCTCCTCGCCGCCTTCGCCTTCGCCTACCTCACCCACCCCCTGGTGCGCTTTTTTGAGGCGAGGCGCCTTCCCCGCATCCTGGGGGTGGTGCTGGTCTACCTGGGCTTGGGCGTCTTCCTGGGCCTGGCCTCCTTCCTCACCGCCCAGACGGTGGTGGAGCTCTCCCGGATCGCCCAGGAGCTTCCCCGGCTCCTGGACCCCTTTTTCGCCTGGATCGTGGGCCTTCCCGACCGGGTGCGGTCCGCGCCCGTGCCCCGGGGCCTCGAGCCCGTCCTGGCCGAGGCCACCCGCAACCTCCAGGGGCTTTTGCAAAGCTTTCTAGAGACCCTGGTCCGCTGGTTGCAGGGGCTTCTCGCCCAAGGGGGAAACCTTCTGGGCTTTTTCGCCTCCTTGGTGGGCGGGCTCTTCCAGCTCCTCACCGCCCTCACCCTCTCCGTCTACTTCCTCTACGACCTGCCCCGCCTGGGCCGGGCGGCCCTTTCGGCCTTCCCCGAGCCCTACCAGCCCCTCCTGGGGGAGCTTGCCGCCAAGCTGGACCGGAGCGTGGGAGGGTACGTGCGGGGCCAGCTCCTGGTGGCCTTCCTGGTGGGGCTCGTGGTGGGGGTGGGGCTCTCCCTGGTGGAGGTGCCCCTGGCGGGGAGCCTGGGGTTTCTGGCCGGGGTCTTCAACCTCATCCCCTTCGTGGGGGTGATCGTCTCCGGGGTGCCCGCCCTGCTCCTCGCGGCCACGGGGGGGTGGGTGAAGGTCCTCTTGGCCTTCCTCGTCCTCTGGCTCGCCAACCAGCTGGAGGGAAACCTCTTCGGCCCCCTCATCGTGGGCCGGGCCACCCGGCTCCACCCCATCACCGCCATCGCCGCCATCCTGGTGGGGGCGAGCCTCTTCGGCCTCTGGGGCGCCCTCCTCGCGGTGCCCGCCGCCGCCTTCCTCAAGGTGCTCCTGGAGGACTACTACCGAAAGAGCCGCTTTTACCGGGAAGGTTGAGCCAGAAACCCCACCAGGCGAAGCGGCCTAGGGAAGCCGCTCCTCCTCCGTGGCCAGCGCCTCGGGCTCCAGTTGCCTGGGCAGAAGCAGGTTCAGCGCCACCCCCACCAAAGCGGCCAGAGCCATGCCGCTCACCTTGAGGGGCACCTCCGCCCCCGCTACCTGAATGGCCCCCAGGTTGGCCACCGCCCCGCCCAGGCCCAGGACCAGGATCGCCGAGACCACGATGAGGTTGCGGCTATGGGTGAAATCAATCTCCGCTTCGGCCAAGGTGCGGATGCCGATGGAGGCGATCATCCCGAAGAGGAGCATGGAGATCCCGCCCAAGACCCCCTGGGGCAGGGTCTGGAGGAGGGCGGCGAGCTTGGGGGAGAAGGAGAGCAGGATGGCGAAGACCGCGGCGATGCGCAGGACCAAGGGGTTGTAGACCCGGGTCACCGCCAGGACGCCCGTGTTCTCGGAGTAGGTGGTGTTGGCGGGGCCGCCCAATAGGCCAGCGAGGCTCGTGGCGAGCCCGTCCCCGAGGAGGGTGCGGTGGAGGCCGGGCTTGGCGAAGAAGTCCTTCCCCACCACCCGGCCGTTGGTGAGGATGTCCCCGATGTGCTCCATCACCGTGACGAAGGCCACGGGGGCGATGAGGAGGACCGCCCCCCACTCCAGGGAGGCCGGGGTGAAGGCGGGAAGCCCAAACCAGGGGGCCCCCTGCAGGGGGGAGAGGTCCACCCGGCCGAGGAGGAGGGCCAGGAGGTAGCCCGCTCCCACCCCGAGGAGCACGGGGATCATTTGGAAAAGACCCCGGAAAAAGACGGCGCTCACCACGGCGCTTGCGAAGGTGAAGGCGGCGAGGAGCCAGTCCTTGCCCGCCATCTCCACCGCCACGGGGGCCAGGGTGAGGCCGATGACCACGATCACCGGGCCCGTGACCACGGGCGGGAAGACCCGGCGCACCCTTTCGGAGCCGATGAGGAGGACGAGGAGGGCGAAGAGGGCGTAGACGAGCCCCGCGGCCGCGATCCCGCCCCCGATGGCGCTCAAAGAGAAGCCCCCCTCCTTGGCCGCCAGGATGGGGGCGATGAAGGCGAAGCTGGAGCCCAGGAAAACGGGGACCATCCGCCCCGTGACCAGGTGGAAGACCAGGGTGCCCACCCCGGCGGTGAAGAGGGCCACCGCCGGGTTGAGGCCGGTGAGGAGGGGAACCAAAACCGTGGCCCCGAACATGGCCACCGTGTGCTGGAGGCCCAGGATAAGGTGCCTTGGCGTCATACCGAGGGCATTCTACCAGTGCCCCCCGGCGGCCAGGGCCTCGCGGAACCAGGGGGGCACCTCCCGGCCGAAGCGCCTCTCGGCGTAGGCCCAGGCGAAGTCCCCGTAGCGCCCCTCCCGGATGGCCCGCCGGGCGGCCTCGGTTAGGCGGTGGAGGTGGCGCAGGTTGTGGAGGGAAAGGAGGATCCCCCCGAGCATCTCCCCGGCCCGCACCAGGTGGGCGAGGTAGGCGCGGCTAAAGGTCTGGCAGGCGTAGCAGTCGCACCCTTCCTCCAGGGGCCTCGGGTCTTCCAGGAAGCGGGCGTTTTTCAGGTTGAGCCGCCCCTCCGGCACCAGGGCGCTCCCGAAGCGGCCCGTGCGGGTGGGGTAGACGCAGTCAAAGAGGTCCACCCCAAGCCCCATGGCCGCCACCAGGTCCTCGGGGTGGCCCACCCCCATGAGGTAGCGGGGGCGGTCCTCGGGGAGGAGGCGGGTGGAGAGCTCCACCATGGCGAACATGGCCTCCTTGGGCTCCCCCACGGCCAGGCCCCCGATGGCGTAGCCCGGGAGGTCAAACCGCAGGGTCTCCAGGGTGGAACGCCGCCTGAGCCCGGGGTCGGTGCCCCCCTGGGCGATGCCGAAGAGGGCCTGGTCGGGCCGGGTCTTGGCCTTCAGGCTCCGCTCCAGCCAGCGGAGGGTGCGCTCCAGGGAGGCCTTCAGGTACTCCGGGGGGGAGGGGTAGGGGGGGCACTCGTCCAAGGCCATGATGAGGTCGGCCCCCAAGGCCTCCTGCACGGCGATGCTCCTTTCCGGGGTGAGCTTGACGAGGCGGCCGTCCAGGTGGCTTTGGAAGACCACCCCCTCCTCGTCAATGCGGCGCAAGTGCCCGAGGCTCATCACCTGGAAGCCCCCGGAGTCCGTGAGCCAGGGACCTTTCCAGCCCGCGAAGCCGTGAAGTCCCCCGAGGGCCCGCACCCTTTCGGGGCCGGGCCTTAGGAGGAGGTGGTAGGTGTTGGCGAGGAGGACCTGGCTTCCGATGGCCTTCAGGTCCTTGGGCATGAGGCCCTTCACCGAGCCCTGGGTGCCCACGGGCATGAAGAGGGGGGTCTCCACCGCCCCGTGAGGGGTGAAAAGCCTTCCCGCCCGGGCCCTGCCTGAGCGGGCCTCCACCTGGAAGCGGAAGGGGTCCATCAGGCCTTGGCGAAGCGGGTTTTGACGTACTCCTCCACGAGGGCGAGGAACTCCTCGGCGATCCTTTCCCCCTTGAGGACGGTGAGGAGCTTGCCGTCGGCGTAAACCGGGGCCTTGGGCTCCTCCCCCGCCCCCGGGAGGGAGATGCCGATGTGGGCGTGCTTGCTCTCCCCGGGGCCGTTCACCACGCAACCCATCACCGCCACCTTGAGCCCCTCCACCCCGGGGTAGCGGGCCCTCCACTCGGGGAGCCTGGCCCGGAGGTGGCGGTTCACCTCCTCGGCGAGCTCCTGGAAGAAGGTGCTGGTGGTGCGGCCGCACCCCGGGCAGCTCGTCACCTCGGGGGCGAAGGCGCGAAGCCCCAGGGCCTGGAGGACCTCCTGGGCTACCTCCACCTCCTTGGTGCGGGGCTCCCCCGGGGCCGGGGTGAGGGAGACCCGGAGGGTGTCCCCGATCCCCTCCAGGAGGAGGGGGGCGAGGGCCGCGGCCGAGGCCACGATCCCCTTCACCCCCATCCCCGCCTCGGTGAGGCCGAGGTGGAGGGGGGCTTGGGTACGACGGGCGAGTTCCCGGTAGACCCACACCAGGTCCTTAGGCTTGGACACCTTGGCCGAGAGGACGATCTTGTCCGGCCCAAGGCCCATCTCCAAGGCGGCCTCGTAGGAGCGGACGGCGCTTTCCACCAGGGCCTCGAGGACCACCTCGTGGGCGCTTTTGGGCTCAGGGCGCTGGGCATTTTGGTCCATGAGCTCGGTGAGGAGGGCGGGGTCCAGGCTCCCCCAGTTCGCCCCGATCCTCACGGGCTTCCCCAGGTCCATGGCGATGCGGATCATCTCGGCGAAGTGCTCGTCCTTGTGCCGCCCCCGGCCCAGGGTGCCCGGGTTGATGCGGAACTTGTCCAGGGCCTCGGCCATCCCGGGGTGCTTGCGGAGGAGGAGGTGGCCGTTGAAGTGGAAGTCCCCCACCAGGGGCACCTCCGCCCCCTCATCTAGGAGCCTCCTCTTGATCTCCGGCACGGCCCTCGCCGCCTCCTCGTCGTTCACGGTGATGCGGACGATCTCGCTTCCCGCCCGGTAGAGCTCCAGGACCTGGGCGGCGGTGGCCTCCACGTCCCGGGTGGGGGTGTTGGTCATGGACTGCACGGCGATGGGGTGGCCGCCCCCTAGGGGGACGCGGCCCACCCAGACCGTGGGGGTAGGTCGCCTCATCCCCTCCATGCTAGCCGAGGCCGGGTGGGGAAAAGGGGAGCGGCCTACCCTTCCAGCTCCATCCCCATGATGTGGTACCCGGCGTCCACGTAGACCACCTCCCCGGTGATGCCGCTTGCGAGGGGGGAGAGGAGGAAGAGGCCCAGGTTGCCCACCTCCTCCTGGGTCACGTTGCGCTTGAGGGGGGCGGTCTCGGCCACCCGGTCGTACATCTTGGTGAAGCCGGGGATGCTCCGCGCCGCCACGGTGCGCACCGGCCCCGCGGAGATGGCGTTCACCCGCACGCCCTTGGGCCCGAGCTCAAAGGCCAGGTAGCGGACGCTGGCCTCCAGGGCCGCCTTGGCGATGGCCATGACGTTGTACTTGGGCACCACCTTCTCGCTGGCGTAGTAGGTGAGGGTGACGATCCCTCCGCCCTCCCGGAGGAGGGGCTCGGCCCTTTGGGCCACGGCCACCAGGGAGTAGGCGGAGACCTCGAGGGCCAAAAGCCAGTCCTGGCGCCGGGTGTCTATATACCGCCCCTCCATGGCCTCTCTGGGGGCGAAGGCGATGGCGTGGACCAGGTAGTCCAGTCCCCCAAAGGCCTCCTTCACCCCGGCGAAGAGGGCGTCAAGCTCCTCGTCCTGGGTCACGTCCGCCTGGAAGAGGAGGCCCCCCCCTAAGGCCTCGGCGAGCTTTTCCGCCTCGGGGCGGAGCCTTTCCGCCTGGTAGCTTAAGGCCACCTCCGCCCCCGCCTCCTTGAGCCTGGCCGCGATGGCGTAGCCCAGGCTCCTTTGGTTGGTGACCCCCATGACCAAGGCCTTCTTGCCCGAAAGGTCCACGGTGAGCATGGGGGGATTATACCGAAGGCGCGGGGGCCATCACGGAAACCCCCTCCAGGGCAAGCCGCGCGTCCAGGGTCACCAGGGGGAGGGCTTCCGGGTCCCCCTCCGCCGCCACCAAGAGGGAGGCGAGCTGAAGGGCGTCTAGGGTTCTCAAGGGATGGGCCTGGAGGAGGCGGAGGGCTTCCCGGCGCACCTTTTCCCCGGGAAGAACCTCGTGCCAGGCGGCCTTGAGCCTGCGAAGCCGCTTCAAGGCCAAGGCGAAGGCCTCGTCCTCGAGGGCCCCCTCCCGCCTCCTCCGGGCCAGGGCCGAGGCCGCCTCCACCTCGGCGACCCAGGCCACCACCATCTCCCCGTCCTCGGCGAGGAGGCCTTCCACCCAGGGCGTGGCCGCTTCCCGCACCAAGAGGGGTACGAGGGCCGAGGTGTCCCAGAACCTCATCCCTCCTCCCGTTCTTCCAGGAGGGCACGGAGGACGCTTTCCTTAGGAATGGGAAGGGGAAGGTCTTCCAGGTGGGGGTTTCCCTTTCCCCGGCGGAGGAGGCCCTGGCGCTCAAGCCGAAGAAGCCCCCCAGGGCCCAGGGCCGGGCTCAGGCGGGCCACGGGCATCCCTCGGTCCAGGATGAGGACCTCCTCCCCCGCCTGGACCTGGCGGAGAAGCTCGGAGAGACGGCTCTTGGCCTCGCTCACGGAGACCGTTCGCACGTGTCTATTATAGTCAGAGAGCTGTGACCCTTTAGGTTTGCCTTACGCTAAGGCATGGTCCGGCTGGAGGACTACGGCACCTGGGAAGAGGCCCTGAGGCGGCTTTAGGCGAGCCGCAAAGCCCTCCTCGCCCTGCTTCGGGAGGCGGATTCCGCTTGGCTTTCCACCCCTTTGGGGGAAGGGGCCTGGACCCCCCTCATGGGGGCGGAGCACATCGCCTTGGTGGAGGACTCCACCGCCCGGGTCTTAAGGCGCCTCCGCCGGGTGGCGGCCGGGGAGAGCCTGCCCCCGGTTCCCGTGAAGCCCGGGGAGTTTAAAGACGGCGAGCCCCAGGCCCCGGAAGGGGTTAGGCCCAAGGGGGGGCTTTCCCTGGAGGAGGTCCTGGCTCTCCCGGAAAGGGCCCGCGCCTTCCTCCTGGAGGAGGCGGACCCGGGGAACCCCGCCACCTTCCCCCACCCCTTCTTCGGGGAGCTGAACCCCTTGGGCTGGCTCAGGGCCGCCGCCTACCACGAGGCCCACCACCTAAGAGGCCTTCAGGCCTCCTTGCGGTAGCGGGCGAGCCAGGCGTGGAGGCGCGCCGGGGAAACCCCCCGGATCGCCTCCACGCCCCCTTCCCACTCCAGGACCACCCCGGCGGTGGGGCTTCCCGCCAGGGCGCTGACCTTCTTCAGGGCCTCCTCGTCTTCCCGGGCGTTCACGAACTCAAAGGGGATGCCCTTCTGCGCCAGGAACATCTTCACGATCTCGCAGGGGCCGCAACCGGGGACGCCGTAGACCCGCACCATACCCCTATAGGGTAGCAAAACCTGGGCCCGAAGCCCATACAATCCCTAGGGTATGCGCCTCGCCGACCGCCACCCCGAGGTGGACCTGGAGAGGCTCCTTCAGGGCTTCGCTCCCCCTCCCCGCTTCCTCGGGGCCACCTTTCAGGCCTACCGCCCGGACCCCCGCTACCCCTCCCAGGCCCTGGCCAAGGAGCGCCTGCGAAGTTGGGTCAGGGACCGCCCCCGGGGCCTCCTCCGCCCCCGGATGCCCGGGCCCCAGGGGATCTACCTGGACGGGGGCTTCGGGGTGGGGAAGACCCACCTCCTGGTGGCCGCCTACCTCGAGGCCCCAGGCCCCAAGGCCTTCCTCACCTTTGAGGAGCTCACCTACGCCCTGGGCCTCATGGGGCTCGAGGAGGGGGTGAGGCGCTTTGCGGGGCTTCGCTACCTCTTCCTGGACGAGTTTGAGCTGGACGACCCGGGGAACGCCCAGATGGCCACCCGCTTCCTCGCCCTCACCATGGAACGGGGCCTCCGGGTCGCCACCACCTCCAACACCCCGCCCGGGGCCCTAGGCGAGGGGCGGTTCAACGCCGAGCAGTTCCGGCACCAGATCCAAAGCCTGGCCCGCCGCTTCGCCGTGGAGCGCATTGAGGGGGAGGACTTCCGCCGCCGCGACCCGGGCCGCCTCCCCCGGCCCCTCACGGACCGGGCCCTCCTCGAGGCCCACCGCCAGGACCCGAGGAAAAAGAGCCTGGACGCCTTTCCCGAGCTCCTCGCCCACCTGAGAGGGCTCCACCCCATCCGCTACCGCTACCTCTTCCAGGGCCTCGAGGCGGTCTACCTCATGGGGCTGGAGCCCATCCCCGACCAGAACGACGCCCTGCGCTTCGTCCACTTCGTGGACCAGCTCTATAACCTCGGCCTTCCCCTGGTGGCCTCGGGGGAGCCCTTGGAGCGCCTTTTCCCGGAGAGCTACCGCCACGGGGCCTTCGCCAAGAAGTACGGCCGGGCCCTTTCCCGGCTCGCCGAGCTTTTGGGGTAGCATGGGGGCATGGACCTGGCGGAAAGGCTTTCCGAGCTGGCCCAGTCCCTCTCCCAGGCGAGCGCCGCGGTGGGGATTCTGGAGGCCATAGAGGAGGTCCTGGACGAGTACAAGGAAGGGGAGCTCACCCTCAAGGAGGCCATGGAGGAGATCCAGGGCCTGGTGGAGGAGTTCCAGGCGGTGCGGGCCCTCTCGGAGATGACCCCGGAGGAGCTCGAGGCCCTGGCCGAGGAGGAGGAAGAGGAAGAGGGAGGACTCAGGTCTTGAAGGCGGTGGCCGTCGTCTTGGACTCGGTGGGCCTCGGCTACCTGCCCGACGCTCCCCTCTTCGGCGACGAGGGGGCGGACACCCTGGACCACACCGTGCTCAAGACCGGGGTGGCCCTGCCCCACCTGGCCGCCCTGGGCCTCGGCTGGGTGCAGGGGGTCCACACCCTGCCCCGCGTAAGGCCCCAGGGGGCCTTCGGCCGCATGAAGGAGGTGAACCCCGGCAAGGACACCACCACCGGGCACTGGGAGTTCGTGGGGATCCTCCTGGAAAAGCCTTTCCGCACCTACCCCGAGGGCTTCCCGGAAGAGCTTCTCAGGGCCTGGGCCGAGGCCATCGGAGTGGGGGGGTGGCTTCTGAACCGGCCCTACTCCGGCACCGAGGCCATCCGGGACTACGGGGAGGAGCACCTTAGGACGGGTTTCCCCATCGTCTACACCTCCGCCGACAGCGTCTTCCAGGTGGCGGCCCACGTAGACGTGGTGCCCGTGGAGGAGCTCTACCGCTTCTGCCGGGTGGCCCGGGAGATGCTCCTCGGCGAGCACCAGGTGGCCCGGGTCATCGCCCGGCCCTTCGCCGGGGAGCCGGGAAGGTTCTACCGGCTGGAGCACCTTAGGAAGGACTTCGCCCTGGAGCCCCCGAGAAACGTCCTGGACGTCCTCAAGGAGGGGGGCCTCGAGGTGGTGGGGGTGGGGAAGATCCCCGACATCTACGCAGGTCGGGGCTTCACCCGGGCGGAGAGGACCAAGGACAACCGAGACGGCCTGGAGAAGACCCTGGCCCTCATGGGGGAGCCCTTCTCCGGCCTCGTCTTCACCAACCTGGTGGACTTTGACTCCAAGTACGGCCACCGCCGCGACCCCGAGGGGTACGGGAGGGCCTTGGCGGAGGTGGACGCCTTCCTGCCCCGTCTCCTTTCTGCTCTCGCTCCTGAAGACCACCTCTTCCTGGTCTCCGACCACGGCAACGACCCCACCTTCTTCGGCACCGACCACACCCGGGAGTACGGGATGCTCCTCTGGGTAGGGCCGGGGGTGGAGGGGGAGTTGGGCACCCGGGAGAGCTTCGCCGACCTCGGGGCCACCTGGGCGAAGCTTTTTGGCCTTTCCTGGAAGGGCCCCGGAACGAGCCTCTTCTAGGCCATGCCCTTCACCTGGCGCGACCTTTTGGACATCCTCCTGGTGGCGGTCCTCTTCTACTACCTCTACCGCCTCGTCGCCGGCACCCGGGCCCTGAACCTGGTGCGGGGGGTTTTGGTCTACCTCCTGGTCTGGTTCCTGGCGAGCGTGTTGGGCCTTTCCACCCTAGCCTGGCTTCTCGGCAACGCCGCCACCTTGGGGGCCTTCGCCCTCATCGTGGTCTTCCAGCCAGAGCTCAGGGGGTTTCTTGAGCGCCTGGGCCGGGCCCAGGGCCCCAGGGCGCCTTCCTTGGCCCTGGAGGAACTCCTTTTGGGCCTTTCCTGCCTCGCCGAGCGGCGCTACGGGGCCCTCATCGCCCTAGAGCGGCGAACCCCCTTGGGGGAGTACGCCGCCACCGGGGAGGTGCTGGAGGCCCGGCTTTCCGCCCGGCTCCTGGTGACCCTCTTCTACCCCGGCACCCCCCTCCACGACGGCGGGGCCATCCTGCGGGGAGGGCGGCTTTTCGCCGCGGGCTGCGTTTTTCCCCTTTCCGAGGCGCAGGTGGGCCTCGGCACCCGCCACCGGGCGGCCCTGGGGCTTTCCGAGGTGTCCGACGCCCTGGTCATCGTGGTGAGTGAGGAGACGGGGGCCATCCGGGTGGCCGAGGGGGGGAGGCTCTCCCCGCCCCTTTCCCTCGAGGCCCTGCGGGAAAGGCTCAAGGGGGTGGCCCATGCGTGACTGGCCCGCCTGGCTCCTTTCCCTGCTTTTGGCCTTAGCCGTCTGGTACTCCCTAAGGGAAAGGGCCCCCGTGGTGGAGCGGGCCTTGAGCGCTCCCCTGCAGGTGGTGGGCCTGGGGCACGGGGTGGCGGAGGGGGTGCCCAAGGAGGTCTTCCTTAGGGTCCGGGGGCCCGCCCCCTTGGTGGAGGGCCGGAACCTGCCCGTTTCCGCCTACCTGGACCTTTCCGGGGTGGAAGGGCCCTTTGCCCGGGAGGTGCAGGTGACCGTGCCCCAGGGGGTGAAGGTGCTGGAGGTGCGCCCGGCCCGGGTGGAGGGGAGGGTAGAAGCCCTCCTTACCCGCACCCTGCCCGTGGAGGTCTACGCCCAGGGGGCTTGGGTGCGCACCGAGCCCGACCGGGTGGAGGCCAAGGGCCCGAGGAGCCAGGTAGAGGTGGCGGTGAGCGCCTTGGGGATAGACCTGGGCACGGGGGAGGTGGCCCTCACCGCCTTCGGGCCCGAAGGCCCCCTTCCTGGGGTGGAGGTCTCCCCCTCGAGGGTGAAGGTGGTGGCCCGGGAGGAGGCCCTTTTCCGCAAGGAGGTGGCCCTGGTGCTGAAGCCTCCTCCGGGCCTCAAGGTCCTGGAGTACACCCCTAAGGCCCTGGAGGTGGTAGGGCCCAAGAAGGCCCTGGAGGGCCTGGAGGCGGTGGAGGCCAGGCCCCAGGGGGGCTTCCGCCCAGGGGAGGTGGCGGGCCCCTGGGTTCTGGACCTCCCCCCGGGGGTGCGCCCCCTGGGCCAGGTTTGGGGAAGGGTGCGCCTTGGGCTACAATAGGTGGGATGATCTACCCCATCCGCCTTTACGGGGACCCGGTGCTACGCAGAAAGGCCCGCCCGGTGCAGGACTTTTCCGGGCTGAAAAGGCTCGCCGAGGACATGCTGGAAACCATGTTTGAGGCCAGGGGGGTGGGGCTCGCCGCCCCCCAGATCGGGCTTTCCCAGAGGCTTTTCGTGGCCGTGGAGTACGCCGACGAGCCCGAAGGGGAGGAAAGGCCCCTCCGCGACCTGGTGCGCCGGGTGTTTGTGGTGGCGAACCCCGTCATCACCCACCGGGAGGGCCTTTTGGAGGGCACCGAGGGGTGCCTTTCCTTGCCCGGCCTCTACTCCGAGGAGGTGCCCCGGGCCGAGCGCATCCGGGTGAGCTACCAGGACGAGGAGGGCGCCCCGAGAACCCTGGAGCTCGAGGGCTACCTGGCCCGGGTCTTCCAGCACGAGATAGACCACCTGGACGGGATCCTCTTCTTTGAGCGCCTGCCCAAGCCCAAGCGGGAGGCCTTCCTGGAGGAGAACCGCGCCGAGCTCGCCCGCTTCCAGAAGGAGGCCCGGGCTTTCCTCAAGGAGCTTTCCCGGGGATGAGGGTGGCCTTCTTCGGCACGCCCTCCTGGGCGGTTCCGGTCCTGGAGGCCTTGAACCGCCGCCACCCGGTGGTCCTCGTGGTGACCCAGCCCGACAAGCCCCAAGGAAGGGGCCTGAAGCCCACCCCGAGCCCCGTGGCCCGCTACGCCGAGGTCCAGGGCCTTCCCGTGCTCAAGCCGGAGAGGCTTAAGGGCAACCGGGAGTTCCTGGAGGCCTTTAAGGAGGCGGCCCCGCAGGTGGCCGTCACCGCCGCCTACGGCAAGGTCCTGCCCAAGGAGGCCCTGGAGGTGCCCCCCTATGGTTTCCTCAACCTCCACCCCTCCCTCCTTCCCAAGTACCGGGGGCCCGCTCCCGTGCAGTGGGCCCTCATCCGCGGGGAGCGGGAGACGGGGGTTTCCATCATGAAGACGGAGGAGGGCTTGGACACCGGGCCGCTTTACGCCGTCTGGCGCACGGAGATCCTCCCCGAGGAGGACGCGGTGGCCCTCGCCGAGAGGCTCCGGGACAAGGGGATAGAACTCCTCCTAGAGGTGCTGGAGGGGCTTCCCCACCTCGTCCCCGTCCCCCAGGAAGGGGAGGCCAGCTACGCTCCCCTCCTCACCAAGGAGGAGGGAAGGGTGCGCTTCGGGGAAAGCGCCGAGGCCATCTTCAACCGCCACCGGGGGGTGCAGCCCTGGCCCGGGAGCTTCTTCTTCCACGGGGGCAAGAGGGTGAAGGTCTTGAGGATGCGCCCTGAGCCCGGAGAGGGGATCCCTGGGGTGGTGCAGGCGGTGGACCGGGAGGGGGTCCTGGTGGGCACGGGGGAGGGGCTCATCCGCCTCCTCGAGGTCCAGCCCGAGGGCAAGCGCCCCATGCCCGCCGCGGACTGGGCCCGGGGGCACGGGGTGGGGCCGGGGACCCGCCTGGAGTAGCCCCCGCATCCCGGCCAAGGTTACCGGGGCCCCCGCCGCGGCGGGGCACTTAGAACTCCTCGTCCCACTCCACGATGGTCTCCCTGGTGAGGGTGGTGGCGGGCCTTGCTTCCGTCCCCGTGGCGGTCACCTCGGCTCCCCGCTCCTTCAGGAGGCCGAACTGGGCGGCGATGCCCCTAAGCCCCGCCCCCGCCAGGGCCACCACCAGGAAGACGGTGAGGCCCCAGGCCAGGTAAGGCACGAGCCCCTGCCCGATGGACAGGTTGCTCAGGGCCGCGAGGAGGGGGAGGTTGCCGTAGTCGGCCATGAGGGAGCCAAAGTAGGAAAGCCCTTCCGCAAGGATCGGCAGAAAAAGGAAAAGAAAGGCCAGGCCCAGAAGGTTCCAGTAGACGTTGCGCCCGCCAAAGGTGAGGCGGATGAGGTAGAGGGGAAAGAAGGCCAAGGCCGCGGCCAGGAGGAAAAAGACCGCCCGGGGGATGCCTGCCGTCTGGACCAGGGCCAGTTTGAGGTCCAGCCAGGGGTTGGCCCGGGGGCCCTGGCTGAAGCGCTGGCGGAGTTCCTCCAGGGCCTCGTAGAGGGTCAGGGCGTCCAGGGTGCGCAACCCCGTGGCCGTGGAGAGGTGGGCAAGCCCCCGGGATATCCTTTCCGTCAGGGCAGGGTCCACATGGGAAAAGACGGGCTCTACCCCGGCGAGGAACCGCAAAAAGGCCCGTTTCAGGTGGTACCGTCCCCGGTTGGCGTTCCCCTGGCCCAGAGCGGCCACCGCCAGACCCACCTCGTTTTGCACCTCTTGAAGCGCCTCCAGTAGCTCAAAGTTGTACTGGTATCCCAGGGCGTGGGCCAGGATCCTTACCGCCTGGGCGGTGGCGGGGTCCATCCAAGGGGGAACGTAAAAGGTTTCTACGGAGGCTTCTCCCGGCCCAGGGCTGGCCGGGGAGGCCACGGGGGGCTTTGGGATGGGGGTGGCAGGGGGGGGAGGCGGGGAGGGGGAGGGGCGGCTTGGGGCGGGGGCGGCGGTGGCGGGGGGCATGGTTTCCCCCTGCCCCGCCAGGGCCTTTCGCCAGGCGGCCACCTTCTTCTGCAACTCCTGGACTTCGTCCCGGAAGGCCTCTCCCCCCGAGACCTTGGCCAGGGCCTGGACAAAGTCCTGGGCCCTTAGGGTGCTCTCCGGGCTGTCCTGGACCACCAGGTAGCGGGCGTAGCCCCGGGCCAGGGCCAGGTAGGCCTGGGGGCGCGAGGTGGCGGAGAGGGCCTGGCTGAGGTCTTGGGCGAGGAGCTGAAGGAAGCGCCCCTCGAGGCGCCGCCTGGTTTCCTCAGGAGGAAGCCCCGCCACCTCCTGCACCACCTCTTGGCCGAGCCCCGTGGCCCGAACCAGGCGGGCGAGGTAGGCGGCCTTTTCCGGGGGAGGGGCCTGGAAGTAGCCGTCATAGAGCCCTTTGGCCAAGAGATGGCGGACCAGGATGAAGCGGGCCTCGAGGTCCGCCGCGCTTTTGCGAAGCACCGCCTGGCGGGCCTCCTGGAGATTGCTTAGCGCCGCGTCGCGGAGAACCGGGGGCAGGCCTTCCGCCTCCTGGCGCAGAAGGCCTTGGGCCTGGTCCAAGGCCGCCAGGGCCTGGGTGGGGTTGTCCAGGCGCACCTGGGCCAGCGCCCGCTCCAGGCGGTCGTACACCTGGGGTAGGGGTGCGGCCAGGGCTAAGCCGAAAAGCGCCGCCAGGAAAAGCCACCTCTTCATCCTTCCACCTCCGTCGCGTTCGCAAGCCGCCTGAGCCCGTGCAGGAGGCGGCCCACGTTGGTCTCCTTGCGCGCAGCGACCCCCACATACCCCTGGCCTAGGGCGCGCAGGGCCACCAGGCCTTCCCCGAGGACCGCATAGAAGGTGCGGTACCCCTGCCGCCTCAGGAGGAGGTGGACTGGGTCCAAGGAGACGGGCTCCCCCGCGAAGAGTTCCTCCCTGCCGCTTTCCCCGGCCACCACCACCCCGACCACCCCCTCGAGGCGGGCCAGGCGCTGGGCCAGGTGGGCCCGGGAGGCGGGGTCCTCGAGGTCCACGGCCTCCAAAAGGGTGGCCTCCCCTTCCTCTTCCTCCTCGGCCTCCGGCTCGGGGGGAGCCAGGGCCTTGAGCCCCCGCACCCAGGCCTTGAGCTCCGGGGGCATCTCCTGGAAGGGCAGAAGCCGCTTGAGCTCGGGCCAGACCACTTCCTCGGCGAGCCTGGCCCACTCCCCGGGGTGGGCGGGTCTACCTTGGGCCAGGGCCTTGTGCAAAAGGTTTTCCGCGGCCCGATGGGAAACGTACTGGCTTAGGACTTGCAAAAGGCTTTCTTCCATGGCCGAGGGGCTTGCCAATCCGCCCCTCAGAGTGTACCATAACCTCTGCCCGAGGGTTCGGGCGCTTTCGCTGGGGTGTCGTCTAACGGCAGGACAGCGGACTCTGGATCCGCCGGTCGTGGTTCGAGTCCACGCACCCCAGCCAACCTTTGGCCCCATCGACTAGCGGTTAGGTCACCGCCCTTTCAAGGCGGCGGCGGGGGTTCGAGTCCCCCTGGGGTCACCAAAGCTCTCCGAGCCGCGCGCGGCCCCATCGTCTAGAGGCCTAGGACACGGCCCTCTCAAGGCCGAGACGGGGGTTCGAATCCCCCTGGGGTCACCAAGGCGCCTCGGAGGGCCTTCCTTATCTTGACAGGGCCTTTTCCCCCCCGCAAACTGGGAAGCGCTGTATACCCCCACGTAGGTATGTGGGGGTGTAGGGTGGTGCTTAGGGAGGTGTCCATGGAGTTCACCCTTACGGGGCTTGCGGGAAGCGGCGCTCAAGAGGAGCGGTACGACGTGGTCATCGTCGGCGGGGGGCCCGCCGGGCTTACCGCCGGCATCTACGCGGGCCGGGGCGGCCTCAAGACGGTCATCGTGGAAAAGGGCCTCCCTGGGGGGCAGATCGCCCAGACGGAGGAGGTGGAGAACTACCCCGGCTTCCCCGAGGGCATCTCCGGGCCTGAGCTCGCGGGCCGCATGGTCCAGCAGGCGGAGAAGTTCGGGGCCCGCATCGTCATGGACGAGGTCTTGGGGATCGAAAAGACGGAAGAGGGCTTCCTGGTGCGGGGGTTTGAGCGGAGCTACCCCGCCCGGGCCGTCATCATCGCCACCGGGGCCAACCCCAGGAGGCTCGGGGTACCGGGGGAAGACCGCTTCTACGGGAGGGGCGTTTCCACCTGCGCCACCTGCGACGCCTTCTTCTACCGGGACAAGGAGGTGGTGGTGGTGGGCGGAGGGGACGCCGCCGTGGAGGAGGGGCTTTACCTCACCAAGTTCGCCCGCAAGGTGACCCTCGTCCACCGCCGGGACGAGCTTCGGGCCAACAAGGTGGCCCAGAACCGCGCCTTCCAGAACCCCAGGATGCGCTTCCTCCTCTCCCACGTGGTCACCGAGGTCCTGGGAGAGGACCAGGTGACGGGGGTGCGCCTTAGGAACCTGAAGACCGGGGAGGAGTACGTCTACCCCACGGACGGGGTCTTCGTCTTCATCGGCCACGAGCCCAACACCGCCTTCCTCCAAGGGGTGGTGGAGCTCAGGCCCGACGGCTACGTGGCGGTGCGGGACGAGGTCTTCACCTCGGTCCCCGGCATCTTCGCCGCCGGGGACGTGGCCGACCCCGTCTACCGCCAGCTCGCCACCAGCGTGGGGGCGGGCACCCGGGCGGCCATGATGGCCGAGAGGTACCTGGCGGAGGAGGCCGAGCGGGTGCGGGGCTGAGGCGTGCTGCTGAGGGTCCTCCTCGGGCTTGCCCTTGGGGGCTTAGGCCTCGCCAAGCTCCTCTACCTTCCCCTGGAAGACCGCCCCCCGAACCTCGCCCCGTGTCCCCTTGCCCGGGGGGTGGGGTTGGTAGAATAGACGGGTTATGACGCCGGAGGCCCTGGAGCTAAGGCGCCTCGAGGCCCTGGTCCGCGCTTTCCGCCTCCTCGCTCCCCTCACCCGGCGGGAGGAGGTCTTCCGGAAGGTGGTGAAGGTGGCCAAGGAGAGCACCCGGGCGGCCTCGGTCCTCTTCTTCCGCTACCGGCCGGAGGAGGACGCTCTGGAGCTGGTGGCGGCGGTGGGGCCTGCCGCGGACCGGGTGGGCTTCCGCTTAAAGCGGGGCCAGGGCTTCCCCTGGCGGGTCCTGGAATCGCGGAAGGCGCTTTTCCTCCCCGATCCGGATCCGGAGGCAGCCCTTCTCCCGGGCTTGGAGAGCCCCAGGGCCTATCTGGGTGTGCCCCTGATGAGCCCAGAGGGAAAGCCCCTGGGGGTGCTCTCCCTGGGCGCCCCCCAGGAGGAACAGGAGGTTTTCCCCGAGGAGCGCCCCTGTGTTGAGGTCCTGGCGGAGGCGGCGGGGATGGTCCTCTCCCGCCTCGAGGCCCTGGAGGAGGCGAGGCGGGAGGCGGAGCGCCATAAGACCCTCCTGGAGCTTTTCCTTGCCTTGGAATCCTCCCGAAATCCCAAGGTCATGGCCCGGAAAGCCCTGGAAGCCCTCCTCCGCCTCACCCCCTACCACGGGGGGGCCCTTTACCTCTTCCAGGAGGGAGCGCTGCGCCCGGCGGTGATGGCGGGCCGCTACCCGAAGGACTTTCCCCGGCTCTACGAGGCCCATCCCATCCGCTTCGGCCAGGAGCTCCTGGGCCACCCCGGCCTCTGGGAGGGGCCGGTGTACGTGGAGGACTACGCCCGCTTTCCCGGGGCCTTGAAGCCCTTCGCCGAGCAGGGTCTGCGCTCCGTTCTCCTCGCTCCCTTGAAGCCCGATGGAAGGCGCTACGGGGTCCTGGCCTTGGGCTCCTTCGGGGAGCGGGTGCCCTACCGCAAGGAGGACGAGGCCCTCCTCCTGGCGGTGGCGAAGAGGCTGGAAGAGGCCCTGGAGCGCCTCTTCCAGCTCCGTGCCCTCCGCCTCGCCCGGGAGGCCGCCCTTAAGGCCCTCTCCCGGGTCCTGGAGTACCGGGACCTGGAGACCCAAGGGCACACCGAGCGGGTGGCGGAGCTCGCCGTGCGCCTGGGGCGGGAGCTGGGCTTTCCCGACCTCGAGGGCCTGCGCCTTGGGGCCTACTTCCACGACCTGGGGAAGCTCGCTCTCCCCGACGAGGTGCTGAAGAAGCCCACCGCCCTCACCGCCCTGGAGTGGCGCATGGTGAAGACCCACCCCGAGGTGGGGCTGGAGATCCTGAAAAGCCTCCCCTTCCTTCCCCAGACGGCCCTGAACGTGGTCCTCTACCACCACGAGCGCTTTGATGGCTCCGGCTACCCCAAGGGGCTCAAGGGGGAGGAGATCCCCCTCGAGGCCCGCATCTTCGCCGTGGTGGACGTGTGGGACGCCCTGCTCTCCGAGCGCCCCTACAAGCCCGCCTGGCCCCGGGAGCGGGCCAAGGAAGAGCTTCGGGCCCAGGCGGGAAAGACCCTGGACCCGAAGGTGGTGGAGGCCTTCCTCCGCCTGGTCTAGGGGCTACTCCACCGTGACGCTCTTGGCCAGGTTCCGGGGCTGGTCCACGTCCCGGCCCAGGAGGACCGCCACCTCGTAGGCCAGAAGCTGGAGGGGCACCACGCTCACGATGGGGGCGAGGAGGGGGTGGACCTCGGGGACGTAGATCACGTCCTGGGCGAGCTTCCGGATCCCCTCGTCCCCTTGGGTGGCGACGGCGATGACCTTCCCCCCCCGGGCCCGCACCTCCTGGATGTTGGAGAGGGTCTTCTCGTAGAGGGGGCCCTGGGTGGCCAGGACCACCACGGGGAGGTGCTCGTCGATGAGGGCGATGGGCCCGTGCTTCATCTCCCCGGCGGGGTAGGCCTCGGCGTGGATGTAGCTGATCTCCTTGAGCTTCAGGGCCCCCTCGTAGGCGGTGGGGGTCTGGACGTGCCGGCCCAGGAAGAGGAAGTCCTGGGCCTGGTGGTACTTCTCGGCGATGTGGGCTATGAGGGGCCTTTGCTCCAGGGCCTCCTCCACCAGGCGGGGGAGCTTGCGCATCTCGCGAACCAGCTTCCGGGCTTCCTCCTTGTCCAGGGTGCCCCGGGCCCGGCCGAAGCGCACGGCGAGGAGGGCCATGGCCGCGAGCATGGCGGTGTAGGCCTTGGTGGAGGCCACCCCGATCTCCGGCCCGGCGTGGATGTAGAGGACCTCCTCCACCTCCCGGGTGAGGGTGCTCCCCTTGGCGTTGATGACCCCTAGGGAGCGGGCCCCCTTGCGCTTGGCCTCCCTCAGGCCCTCCAGGGTGTCTATGGTCTCTCCGGACTGGCTGATGGCGAGGGCCAGGGTCTTTCCGTCCACTAGGGGATCGCGGTAGCGGTACTCGCTCGCCACGTCCCACTCGGTGGGGATGCGGGCCAGGGCCTCCAGGAGGTACTTCCCGTACCACCCGGCGTAGCCCGCCGTGCCGCAGGCGATCACCTGGACCCGGTCCACCTCCCTGGGGTCTAAGGCGAGGCCGAGCTCCACGTCCCCTTCTTCCTCCCTTAGGCGCCCCCCCAGGGTGTTCTCCAGGACCCAGGGCTGCTCGTAGATCTCCTTGAGCATGTAGTGGGGGAAGCCCCCCTTCTCGGCGGCCTCGAGGGTCCAGTCCACCTCCACCACCTCCCTCTGGACCGGCCTGCCCTCCAGGTCCGTGATCTCCACCCCTTCCCGGGTGATGCGGGCCACGTCCCCGTCGTGGAGGAAGATCACCTTCCGGGTGTAGGGGAGGAGGGCGGGCACGTCCGAGGCCAGGAAGTTCTCCCCCTCGCCGAGGCCGATGACCAGGGGGCTCACGGTGCGGGCGGCCACGATCTCCTCGTGGTCCTCGTGCACCACCACCGCGGCGTAGGCCCCTCGCACCTCCCCTAGCGCCTCTCGCACGGCCTGGAAGAGGTCCCCCCGGTACCTCTCCTCCACCAGGTGGGCTAAGACCTCGCTGTCCGTCTCCGAGGCGAAGCGGTGCCCCCGGCCCCTTAGGGCCTCCTTGAGCTCCAGGTAGTTCTCAAAGATGCCGTTGTGGATGAGGGCGATCTTCCCGTCCTCCGTGGCGTGGGGGTGGGCGTTGGGGTCCGTGGGGGCCCCGTGGGTGGCCCAGCGGGTGTGGCCGATGCCCAAGGGGCCCTCCAGGCCCGCCCCCTTGAGGGCCGCCTCGAGGGCGGAAAGCTTCCCCGAGCGCTTCACCACCTTAAGCCCCTCCGGGGTCCGCACCGCCACCCCGGCGGAGTCGTACCCCCGGTACTCCAGCCGCTTCAGGCCGTCCAGGAGGACGTCCGTGGCGTTCCGAAAGCCGACATAGCCCACGATTCCGCACATACTTTTCCCCAAACCAGGCCCCTAGGCGGGCCCAAGGACCACTTCCGGCGCCCTGCCCCTCGGTTGTCCGCTAGGGCTTTCCCTCGGGGCTTTGCTCAGGCGGGCGGGGCGGGCACACCCCGGGCGGCATCCGCGGATTCCTCGATCTTTCCCGGCCTTGGCCGGTTATCCCCTGGCTGGGGTCCGCCACCTCGTGAGGCCAGAAGGCCCCCTGCGCTTCCCGCCTTCCTGAACCCCGTTTTTCCCTCTTCCTCCCACCTCCCCGCCGGAGTATAGCAAACCTAAAGGCGGGAGGGCTTGACACCTGGGGCATGGGGCTTCTATGATAGCCCCGGATGTAAGGGGAAAGCCAGCCCCAAAAGCCTGGGCTGGGCCCCGCATCCCGGGAAGCTGGGTGGGAGAGGAAACGCGGAAACTCGCCCGCACCCTCTTCCCGGCGTACCCTGAAGGGGGTGTGAAGGAGTATGAAGAAAAGGCTCGTGACGCTACTGGCAGGGCTTCTGACCGTGCTCTCCATGGGCTTCGGTCTGGCCCAGTTCTCCGACGTGCCCGCCGGGCACTGGGCCAAGGAGGCCGTGGAGGCCATGGTGGCCAAGGGCATCATTTCGGGCTTCCCGGACGGCACCTTCCGGGGCAACCAGAACCTCACCCGCTACCAGGCCGCCCTCATCATCTACCGCCTCCTGCAGCAGATTGAGGAGGAGCTAAAGGCCAAGGGCACCTCCCCCACCATGGAGGCCATGTCCTCCGAGGACCTCGAGGCCCTGAAGAACGCCGTGCAGGAGCTCGCCGCCGAGCTCGCCGCCCTGGGCGTTCGGGTCTCCGCCCTGGAGGACAGCGCCGCCACCAAGGACGACATCGCCCGCCTCGAGGCCATGATCGCCGAGCTCAAGGGCATGCCCATGCCCGAGCCCGGCATGGACCAGGCCGCCCTCCAGGACCTCATGGACCGGGTGGAGGCCGCCTCCATCGCCGCCGACACCGCCCTTGCCCAGGCCCAGCAGCTGGCCGAGCAGCTGGACGCCCTGGCCCAGGACGTGGAGGGCGTGAAGGGCGACGTGGCCGCCCTCTCCACCCAGGTGGAGGCCAACGCCCAGGCCATCCAGGCCCTGAACGAGCTCGCCGTCCTCCTCAACCAGGACGTCCTCTCCCTCCAGGACCGGGTGACCGCCCTGGAGAAGATGGTCTCCGGTGGCCAGGAGATGCCCGACCTGGGCGAGTTCGCCACCAAGGAGGACGTGGCCGCCGTCCAGGAGTTCGCCGCCGCCCTCCGCTCCGACCTCGTCTCCCTCTCCGAGAGGGTCTCCAAGCTGGAGGGGACCGTGGCCACCCTGCAGCGCAATGCCCTCACCATCAGCGGCAGCCTGACGCTGACCTACACTGCCAAGGACGCTGCCGGCTTCGCTGCTTATGACATTGACCGCGTCATCGGAGGCACCTTCCTCTCCAGCGGCGACGCCGACAGCGACGGCAACGTCGTGGAGCACGCCGACCCTGTGACCCCCGCTTCCGGCTCCACCGCCGCTACCCTGAACCTTAAGTTCCAGACCGGTACCTTTGACGCCAAGTCCTCCGGCGAGGCCAACAGCTACCCTGGCCTGGTGCAGTTTAGTCTGACCGGTTCCTGGACAAATCCTGGCGCTGGCGCTTCCGTTGGCGCCAACCTAGTGGTGGACAAGGTCTCCACCACTCTCGCCGTGGCCAAGGACCAGGCCCTCTCCTTCACCTTCGGCCAGTCGGTGAAAACCAAGTTCACCGAGTACGTGATGGACAACGAGGGCAAGAGCCTCGGCCATGGCTTCGTGGCCACCCTGAAGGGCCTGCCCCTGGGGGCTACCCTCACCGCCGCCTACGGGGAGGTGGATCCCGCTACTCCCAACTGGGACTACTTCAAGGCCCTCCGCCTGGCCATCGCCCCCAGCAAGGCCTTCTCCATCGGCCTCTCCTACGCCCAGCACGACGTGACCTTCGCCGAGGTGGCGGGCGTGGACGGGAGCCTGGCCCTTGGGCCCGTGAAGCTCTCCGGGGAGTACTTCCGCTTCGGCACCAACATCTTCTCCGGTTACCGCGAGGGCGTCTACATCCGGGCCGAGCTTGGGCCGGTGAAGGCCAACTACCGCGGCCTGGCCCCCGGCGCCAACAACCCGGCTGGCCTCAGCAACGACAACGACAACCCCTTCCGGGACGCCCAGCGGGGCTTCACCGTGGAGACGAGCCTGCCCCTCATGGGCCTGAACCTGGGCCTCCTCTACAACGCCCAGATGGACACCGCCTTCGGCACGCCCAGCGCCAGCGCCTTCCAGGCCAACCTGGGCCTTCCCCTGCCTGCAGGGTTTGGCTTGAAGCTTAACGTCACCTCCGCCAGCCGGAACGACTTCAACCCGTTCGCGAATCCTCAGAATAGCGTCCCAGGTCCTAAGGCTTCATACGATAGCGAGGCCACCGTTACCCTCAGCCACGACGGGTCTGCCCAGAACGCTCTCATCCGGGGGCTGAACCTCACCCTGGGCTACACCAACCGCACCTTGCTGGGCGGGGCCAACGATGGCTTGGCCTTCTACGGCGACTTCGGCGGCCTCGCCGTAGGCCCCCTCAGCGTGGACAAGGTGATCTTCCGCTACAGCGACTCCGACCTCCAGGACTCCAGCGCCGGCCAGACCCGGAAGTTCGGCGCCCGGGGCGGTATCAGCCTGGCGGGCCTGCCGCTTGGCCCTGCCCTCACCGGGGAGTTCGCCACCCGGTTGAGCGACGGCGGCCTCTCCGAGACCAAGTACGGCTTTGGGCTGAGGTTCGGCCAGTTCCTCTGGGACAAGAGCGTCCTAGAGGTCAAGGCGGCCCAGTACAGCGCCACGGGCCTTGTTATCACCGCCAACGCCGGTGACGATGACAAGGCCTTTGACGCTTCCGCCGACTACCTTTACACCACTACGTCTAAGTCTGGTGCTGGCGGCAACCTCTCCGGCGTCTACGTGACCTGGACCTACTGGGACCTCTCCTTCGCCTACGGCTTCTTCAGCAACCAGACCCTGGGGACCCTCTTCTCCGATATCTTGAACCGCACCACCACCGGGGACTACGGCCGCGCCTTCCGCATCGACTACACCGTCAAGTTCTAGGCGCTCTCGCCCTGCCCCCCCGCCCTTGGGGGCGGGGGGCTTTTTCACCCCAGTCAAGACCGGGCGGCGGGCCTATACTCTAGGGGATGACCTTCCGCTACCGGGGCCCCGCGCCCAAGGGGGACCAGCCCAAGGCCATCGCCGGGCTCGTGGAGGCCCTGAAGGACGGGGAGCGCTACGTCACCCTCCTCGGGGCCACGGGCACGGGGAAGACGGTGACCATGGCCAGGGTCATAGAGGCCCTGGGGCGGCCCGCCCTGGTCCTCGCCCCCAACAAGATCCTGGCGGCCCAGCTCGCGGCGGAGTTTAGGGAGCTCTTCCCGGAAAACGCCGTGGAGTACTTCATCAGCTACTACGACTACTACCAGCCCGAGGCCTACGTGCCGGGGAAGGACCTCTACATAGAGAAGGACGCCTCCATCAACCCCGAGATTGAGCGCCTACGGCACTCCACCACCCGTAGCCTCCTCACCCGGCGGGACGTGATCGTGGTGGCCTCGGTCTCGGCCATCTACGGCCTCGGGGACCCGAGGGAGTACCGGGCGAGGAACCTGGTGGTGGAAAGGGGCAAGCCCTACCCCCGGGAAGCCCTTCTGGAGCGGCTTCTTGAGCTCGGCTACCAGCGGAACGACATAGACCTCGCCCCCGGGCGCTTCCGGGCGAGGGGGGAGGTGCTGGAGGTCTTCCCCGCCTATGAGACCGAGCCCATCCGGGTGGAGCTCTTTGGGGACGAGGTGGAGCGCATCCTTCAGGTTCACCCCATCACGGGGGAGAGGCTTAGGGAGCTTCCCGGCTTCGTCCTCTTCCCCGCCACCCACTACCTGAGCCCGGAGGGGCTTGAGGAGATCCTGAAGGAGATTGAGAAGGAGCTCTGGGAGAGGGTCCGCTACTTTGAGGAGCGGGGGGAGGTCCTCTACGCGGAGCGCCTCAAGGAGCGCACCCTCTACGACCTGGAGATGCTCAGGGTCATGGGCACCTGCCCCGGGGTGGAGAACTACGCCCGCTACTTCACGGGGAAGGCCCCGGGGGAGCCCCCCTACACCCTCCTGGACTACTTCCCCGAGGACTTCCTGGTCTTCCTGGACGAGTCCCACGTGACCGTGCCCCAGCTTCAGGGGATGTACCGGGGGGACTACGTGAGGAAGAAGACCCTGGTGGACTACGGCTTCCGCCTGCCTTCGGCCCTGGACAACCGGCCCCTTCGCTTTGAGGAGTTTCTGGAGAAGGTTTCCCAGGTGGTCTTCGTCTCCGCCACCCCGGGGCCCTTTGAGCTAGAGCGCTCGGGGCGGGTGGTGGAGCAGATCATCCGGCCCACGGGGCTCCTTGACCCCCTGGTTAGGGTCAAGCCCACGGAGAACCAGGTCCTGGACCTCATGGAGGGGATCAGGGAGCGGGCCAGCCGGGGGGAGCGCACCCTGGTCATGGTCCTCACGGTGCGCATGGCCGAGGAGCTCACGAGCTTCCTGGTGGAGCACGGGATACGGGCCCGCTACCTCCACCACGAGCTGGACGCCTTTGAGCGCCAGGCCCTCATCCGGGACCTCCGGCTTGGCCACTACGACTGCCTGGTGGGGATCAACCTCCTCAGGGAGGGCCTGGACATCCCCGAGGTCTCCCTGGTGGCCATCCTAGACGCCGACAAGGAGGGGTTCTTAAGGAGCGAAAGGAGCCTCATCCAGACCATCGGCCGGGCGGCGAGGAACGCCCGGGGCGAGGTCTGGCTCTACGCCGACCGGGTCTCCGAGGCCATGCGGAAGGCCATAGAGGAGACGAACCGGAGAAGGGCCCTCCAGGAGGCCTACAACCTTGAGCACGGCATCACCCCGGAAACGGTGCGGAAGGAGGTGCGGGCGGTGATCCGCCCCGAGGGCTACGAGGAAGCCCCCCTGCCGGAGCTTGCCGGGGAGGACCTGAAGGAGCGGATCGCCGAGCTGGAGCTCGCCATGTGGCAGGCGGCGGAGGCTTTGGACTTTGAAAGGGCGGCCCGGATCCGGGACGAGATAAGGGCCCTCGAGGCCCGCCTCCAGGGCCTGAAGGCCCCGGAGCCCGTGCCGGGAGGCCGGAAGAAGAGGCGGCGGCGCTAAGTACCCCACTGCGGCACAAGCCGCGGTGGGGGCCCCAGCCCGGGCACCCCATGTTGCAAAGCCAAGGTGCGGGCGCTTAGGCGAGGAGAAGCAGGGGGTGTTCCAGGTAGAGGGCCACCCGCTCCAGGAGCTTCCGGGCGAGGGGGGCCTCCAGCCCCGAGGCCGTGAGGAGGCCCTCCGGGGCGAGGAAGAGGCTGGGCCTGCCGGTGTGCACCTCCTCCTCTCCCGCGAAGCAGAGGAGGCCCTCCCCCTCCTCCCCCCCCGCCTCCCGGAAGAGGGCGAGGAAGGAGGCGGGGGGCCTGAGGCCCCTTACCCCCTCCCCCTCCACCCGCCCCACGAGGGCCCGCAAGGGGATTTCCAGCTCCGCAAGGGCCCGCTCCGCGGCCCGGAGGAGGAAGGGGAGGGGGGCCTTGGGCACCCCGTGGACCTGGGCGAAGAGGGCGAGGGCTTCCTCGAGGCCCCGAAGCTCCACCCGCCTCCGGTAGACCCGGAGGGCGGCGGGGGCGGGGATGGGCGCGGGGGCCGGGGCCACGCCCGGGGCGGGGGGCGGCGGGGGCGGAAAGGCCTGGACTTCCCCTTGAGGCTTCTCGGGGACCGGAGGAGGCTCCTCTTCCAGGGCTCGGAGAAGCTCTTCCTCGTCCTCCAGGAGGGGCTTCTTCGAGGGGGTTTTGGGGGCGAGGAGGTCCTCCTCCCAGGCCTCCAGGGAGCCCGGGGCCTCCTCGGCGAGGAGGAGGGCTTCCTCTTCCTCGAGGTCCAGGTCCAAGTCCAGCTCCTCCTCCGCCACCTCCTCCACTTGGAGGGGGGCTTCGGGGATGAGGTCGGCCAGGTCCACCCCTTCCTTCCCGAGGGCTTCCCGGGCTCGCCTGAGCTCCTCCTCCGGGGGCAGGGGCGGAGGGGTTTCCGGCATGGGGGGAAGGTCCACCTCCCCGGCCATCAGCTTGGCCAGAAAGGCCAGGACATCCCGCTCCACGATGGTGCCGTCGGGGCCCGTGCCTTGGAGCCTCCGCCAGTCTATGCCGTTTTCCTCGGCGAGGCGCCGGGCCAGGGGCGCGATCTTGGGTTCGGCCATCTCGCCCCTATGATAGCAGGGTGGAAGCCCGCTTCGCCTGCCTCCTAGAGGTCCCTTCGCTCAAAGACCAGGGCCCCTAGGAAAGCGAAGCCCAAGGTGTAGATGAGAAGGAGGGAAAGGCCGAGCCCCGCCGCCTCTGGCCTCAGGTGCAGGTCCAGGTAGGTGGTGAGGAGGAAGGGCGTGAAGGCGGGGAAGGCCACCAGAAGGCGCATGAGGAGGAGGGTGGCCACGGCGGCCAGGGCGCTCGCCGTGGTGGAGAGGAAGAGGGTGCCGTAGAGGAGGGCCAAGGAGGCGAGGGGCATGAGGACCGCCCCCGCCAGGAGGTGGGCCCGGAGGAGCTCCCATAGGGCCTCCTTGGGGGTGAGGAGGCCCGCGCCGGCAAACCCCCCCTCCCCGAGGCCCGTGCCCCCATAAAAGGCCTCGAGGCCGTGGGGCAGGCCCGCGAGCACCCCCCCGAGGAAGCTCGCCCCCAGGAGGACGAAGGGGTAGAGGAGGACGGCGAGAAGCTTGGCGAGGAGGAGTTGGGTCCGGGATAGGGGGCGAAGGAGGAGGCTCTTCAGGGTGCCCTGGGCTACCTCGCTTCCCAAGGACTCGCTTGCCGCCATCACCACCAGGAAGGGGAAGAGGAACTCCATGCCGGCCAGGAGGCTCAAGGCCACCACCTGCCACCCCGAGGCCAGGACCAGGCCGTAGACCTCCTTAAGCCCCGGGGCTAAGGCCCAGAGGAAGGGGAGGAGGAAGGCGGAAAGAAGGCCGAGCCCCACCGAGCGGAGGCGGAAGAGCTTGAAGACCTCAAAGAAGAAGAGCCTAAGCATGCTTTACCCTCTCCTGGTAGTAGCTCAGGAGGTCAAAGCGGTGGGGCACGAGGGCCTCCACCCGGTAGCCCTCTTGGAGAAGGGCTCTGAGAACCGCTTCCTTATCCCCCTCAAAGAGGATGGCCCCGCCCTGGAGCCTGGCCGAGGCCACCTGGGGAAGGGTTTTGAGGAGGGCGAGGGCCCCTTCCGGGGGGTGGGCCTCGAGGCGGTACGCCTCCCGCCCCGTGAGGACCACCTCGTCCAGAAGCCTTCCTCCGCCCAGGATACCCACCCTTTGGGCGTAGCGGGAAACCTCAGGGAGGTGGTGGGTGGAGAGGAGCACGGCCACCCCCTCCCGGGCGAGCTCCTGAAGGAGGCCGTGCACCAGCTCCACCCCCTCGGGGTCCAAGCCCGAGGTGGGCTCGTCCAGGACGAGGACCTTGGGGCGGTGCAGGATGGCCGCGGCGAGGCCTAGGCGCTGCCTCTGCCCCAGGGAGTAGCTTCCCACCTTCTGGTCGGCCACGGCCAAAAGCTTAAGCCGGGCCAGGACCTCGCCGATTTGGGCTTCCTCCTTTACCCCGGCGAGGTAGGCGTGGAGGCGCAGGTTCTCCCGCCCTGTGAGGTAGGGGTAAAAGGCGGCGGGAGCCTCCACCACCGCCCCCAGGTGCCTCCGGGCCGAGGGGGTTTTGTGCACGTCCTCCCCCAGGAGAAGGGCCCGCCCCTCCGTGGGGAAGGCGAGGCCCGTGGCCAGGCGGATGAGGGTGGTCTTGCCGCTCCCGTTGGGCCCCGCCAGGGCGTAGACCTCCCCCGGCTGCACGGAAAGGCTGACCCCGGAAAGGACGGGCTTCCGCCCATAGCGTTTGCCCAGGCCCTCTAGCCTTAAGGCTTCCATGGATGCTATACTACCCAAGCCCCCGGTCCAGCGCGGCGGTCCGGGCGTGAACCGGGTCAGGTCCGGAAGGAAGCAGCCCTAAGCGCTCCGGGTCGGGCGCCGCTGGGAAGCCGGGGGCGCTTTATCCACAGGGTTATCCACAGGCCCTTTCGCCTCCTCCCCGCGGGCCCTTGGTTAAAAAAGCGCCTTCTGAAGCGGGTTTACTCCCCGGGCTCCGGGGCCTTGGCCGTGCGTGCCACCCCCTTTTCCACAAGGGCCCGCACCTCTTCCGGGGTGTAGCCCGCCTCGAGGAGCACCTCCTCCGTGTGCTCCCCAAGAAGGGGCGGGGGAAGGCCTGGCCCCGCGGGGGTCCGGGAGAGGAAGCGAAGAGGGTTCGCCAGGGTAGGAAGGGCGCCCAAGAGGGGGTGGGGGAGGGTCCAGACCGCACCCCGGGCCTCCGCCTGGGGGTCCTGGAAGGCCTCCTTCAGGTCGTTCACCGGGGCGGCGGGGACGCCCGCCGCCTTAAGCCTCGCCAGCCAGTGGGCCCGGGGACGGGCCTTGAGCGCCTGGGAAAGGGCCTCCACCACCTCCTCCCGGTGGGCTACGCGCTCGGCGTTGGTGGGGAAGCGCTCCGCGAACTGAGGAAGGGCCACCACCTGGCAGAGCCTCTGGAACTGCTCGTCGTTCCCCACCGCCAGGACGAGCCATCCGTCCTCGGCGGGAAAGGCCCCGTAGGGGACGATCTGGGCGTGGGCGTTGCCGAGCCTCCTGGGGGGCTTTCCCGTGAGGAGGAAGCTTTCCCCCAGGTTCGCCAGGGCGAAAAGCCCCACGTCAAAGAGGGAGAGGTCTATGTGCTGGCCGAGGCCGCTTCGCTCGCGCTCTAGAAGGGCGGCGAGCACCGCCAAAGCCCCCATCATCCCCGTCATCACGTCAATCCAGGCCACCCCCACCTTCATGGGAGGGCCCTCCGGCTCCCCGGTCACGGACATGATGCCGGTGTAGCCCTGGAGGGCGGCGTCGTAGCCAGGCTCCTGGGCTCTCGGCCCGGTGTGGCCGAAGCCGGTGATGGAGAGGTAGACGAGGCGGGGGTTCAGGGACCTGAGGTCCTCGTAGGCCAGGCCGTAGCGCCTGAGGTCCCCCGTCTTGAAGTTCTCCACCAGAACATCCGCTTCTTGAGCGAGGCGGCGCACCGCCTCCTGGCCTTCGGGGCGCTTGAGGTCCAAGGCCACGCTCCGCTTCCCCCGGTTCACCGCGAGGAAGTAAGCGCTCTCCCCCTCCAAAAAGGGCGGCCCCCAGCCCCGGGTCTCGTCCCCCCAAGGGGGCTCCACCTTGACCACCTCCGCCCCCAGGTCGGCCAGGATCATGGTGCAAAGGGGCCCCGCCAGAACGCGGGAGAGGTCCAGGACCTTGAAGCCGGAAAGGGGCTTCATAGGGGCATCTTACGCCGGTATAGTGGGGGCGTGGGCCTCGCCTTCCGGCACGCCTTGGCGCTTGCGGTGCTCCTCTTCGTCCTCCTCCCCTTCCTCTGGATGGCCTACGCCGCCTTCATGCCCAAGGAGGCGGTGTACTCGGGGGAGCTCTTCTCCCGGGTGGGCCTGAGCCTGGAGAGCGTGCGCGCCCTGGGAAAGGAAGGCTTTTGGGGGAGGCTCCTCTTTTCCCTGGTCCTCTCCTCGGGGGTGGCCTTCCTCCAGCTCTTCACCGCCCTCCTCGCCGCTTACGCCCTCAGGGCGGGGCTTGGCCTCCTCCCCTTTTACCTGGTGCTCATGGCCATCCCGGCCGAGCTTCTTTTGGTCCCTCTTTACGGCATCTTGAAGAGCCTGGCTCTTCTGGAGACCCCCTGGGCCCTGGTCCTGCCCTTCGCCGCGAGCCCCTTTGTCCTCTACCTGGTCTACCAGGCCATGCGGGGGGTGCCCGAGGAGCTTTTGGAGGCGGCCCGGCTGGACGGGGCGGGGCACCGGGTGCTCCTCTTCCGCATCCTCTTTCCCCTGGTGCGCCCCACCCTGGTGGCGGCCGGGGTGCTGGCCTTCGCCGCCCACTGGAACCTGGTGCTCTACCCCCGGGTGGTGGTCTCGGACCCCCGCTTCTGGACCCTCCAGACCTGGCTCACGGACCTGCAGCGCAAGTACCCCACGGACTGGGGCCTCCTCTCGGCGGCGGCCCTCCTCAGCGTTCTCCCCATCGCCCTCCTCTACCTCCTCTTTGAGAGGCGGGTGGTGGCCACCTTTGAGGAGGGGCTGAAGGGGTAGCTCTACTGAAGGCGTAGGCAAAGGAGGTGAGGGCGGTGCGTCTTTGGGCGCTGGCGCTCGCCTTGGCCCTTTCCGGATGCCTCCCCATGGCCATGCTAAAGCCCCCGGAGCCGGTGCGGGGTACAGAGCTCGCCCTGGGGGGACGCTGATGGCGAACCCCTTCGGGGGGCAGTAGCCCGTCCTCGCCCTTCCCTACCTGGCCTTCGCCCAGGGGGACGGGAGGTCGGAGAGGGACTTCTCCGTCCAGTAGGGCCTGCGGCTTGGGGCCAAGCTGGGCCTGGCCCCGGGGCTTGCCCTGGACGGGGGGCTCACCCTCCCCCCCGCCTTCGTGGAGGGCGCGGACTGGAGCCGGGGGGTGCCCCTGGTCCTGGATGGGGGAGTCATCCTGGGGGAAGGGGGGGCCTACCTTTCTCCCAGGCTCCACCTGGTGGGCGTCCCGGGCTCGGGGTGGGGGCTCGCTTACCAGGTTTCCGCGGGCCTTTACGGGCGGGAGTGGGCGGCGGAGCTCGGGGTGCTGGGCGGCTTTGGCGGGGGGCTCGTCTTCAGCCTTTCCGCCGCCTGGCGCTTTGGAACCTCTCCTTTAGCGCCCTAAGCCTCTCCCGCACCCTTTCCTCCCACCCCTCCCCCAGGGCCTCAAAGAGGGTGAGGGCCTCCAGGCCCTCGGGCAGGTACGGCTGGGCGAAGCTTCCCTCCTTGTCCTCGTGGTAGTAGGCGTACCCCTCCCCGTGGCCCAGGGCGCGGGCGAGGCCGGTGGGGGCGTTTCTGAGGTTCGGGGGGACCTCGGCCTCGGGGTGGGCCCTGGCCGCCTCCTGGGCCTTTTCCCAGGCGGCGTAGAGGCTGTTGCTCTTCGGGGCCAGGGCCAGGTAGACCGCCGCCTCCACCAGGGCGAGCTCCCCTTCCGGGCTCCCCAGGGCCTCGTAGGCTTCCTTGGCGGCCACGGCGAGGCGGAGGGCCAGAGGGTCGGCGAGGCCCACGTCCTCCGATGCGATGCGGATAAGCCTGCGGGCCACGTAGCGGGGGTCGGCCCCGCCCCGGATGAGCCTCGCCAGGTAGTAGAGGGTGGCGTCCACGTGGCTTCCCCGGATGGACTTGTGGAGGGCGGAGACCAGGTCGTAGAAGCGATCCCCCTCCCGGTCCATGCCGAAGCGCTCCGCCCCCAAAGCCTCCCGCACGCTCTTTAGGTCCACCCGGCCGAAGCTTGCGGCGAGCTCCAGGGTGTTCAGGGCGAAGCGGGCGTCCCCCCCGGCCGCCCTCGCGAGGAGCCTTAGGGCCTCCTCCTCGTAAGGGGTGCCGGGAAGGCCCCTGGGGTCTTCCAGGGCCCGCTTGAGGAGGGCGAGGAGGTCGGTTTCCCCCAGGGGCCTCAAGGGGAAGAAGCGGAGGCGGGAGCGAAGGGCGGGGATGAGGGCGAAGGCGGGGTTTTCCGCCGTGGCCCCGATGAGGGTGAAAAGGCCCGACTCCAGGTGGGGGAGGAGGGCGTCCTGCTGGGCCTTGTTAAAGCGGTGGATCTCGTCCAGGAAGAGGACGAGGCCCCCTGATTCCTGGGCCCTTTCCACCGCTTGCCGCACCTCCTTGAGCCCCGCCGCCACCGCGGAGAGGTGGAGGAAGGGCCTCCCCACCCCTTGGGCCAGGAGGCGGGCCAGGGTGGTTTTGCCCGTGCCCGGGGGGCCGAAGAGGACCAAGGAGGAGAGCCGCCCCGCCTCCAGCATCCGCCTTAGGAGCCCTTTGGGGCCGGTGAGGTGGGGCTGGCCCAGGACCTCGTCCAGGCTTTGGGGCCTGAGGCGCTCGGCCAGGGGCTCCACTTCTTCCATGGTAAAGGGCTTGTGGTAGGCTTGGAGGGGATGCGGGCCCTCTTCCTCTTGCCGTGGGGGTTCTTTCTCCTTGGCCTTCTTCCCCTAGCCGTGGTGGACCCCGTGGGAGAGGTGGGGCGGAGCCTGGGCCTCCTCGTGGCCGCCCTTCTCTTGGCGGCGGTGGGAAGCCTGTACTCCCGCTTTCCCGTGGCCTTCCCGGTACAGCTGGCCCTGGTGCTGGGGCTGGGGCTTCTGGCCTTTCAGCTCGCCTTGGAGGGCGCCCTGCTCCTTACGGGGCTGGAGGCGCCCTGGACCGTCGCCCTGGGTGGGGTCCTGGGGGCCTTGGCCTTCGGGGCCGCCTTCTTCCTGGGCACGGGGCGGGAAGCTCCCCTTCTCCCCCCCCTGCCCGGGGTGGGGAGCCTCGAGGACCTCCGGCGTATGGCGGGGGCCCTGGAGGGGCTCGCCTTGAGGCGGCCCTTGGTCCTCGTCTACCTGGCCACGGAGGCCCCGCCCGAGCGGCTAGAGGTGGAGCTCAGGCGGGGGAACCTGGCCTTCCGGCTTCAGGGGGGGTACCTCCTGGTTCTCCAGGGAGGCCGCCCTGAGGACGCCCTGGGCCTCCTCAAGCGGCTTAGGGCCCGGTTTCCCCTCTCGGCCTACGCCGTGGAGCGCTGGCGGGGGGGGAGCCTGGAGCGGGTGCTCGCCCGCCTCGAGGCCGAGGCGCTCTTGCAGTCCTAAGCACCCCACCGCGGCAAAAGCCGCGGTGGGGGCCCCAGCCCCAGCTCGGGCACCCCATGTTGCAAAGCCAAGGTGCGGGCACTTAGGACTGGTGTAGCCTTCCTAGCCCTACACCGCTTCCGGGTGTACGGGAAGCCCCCTTGCCTAGGCCTTTCCCTCCTTCCCGTGGCCTACCCTTAGCCTTAGGAGGTCTACCATGGAGCAGGCCAAGGAAATCAGCCAGGCGTGGCAGGAGGCCCTGGAAACCTACGGGGAGCGGGAAGAGGAGTAGCCTCAAAGGGGCACCGGGGGCGGCCCTTCGCTCCCGGTTTGCCCTTTGGGGGGCCCAAGGAGCGCTCCCGGAGCCCCGCAGGTGCTTCCATTCCCCTTCGCCACGGGAAGGCCCTTAGGATAAGAGCATGCGGGTAGCCACCTTCTCCCTGGTGGCCCGGGGTCCCGAGACCGGGGACCTGGGCGTGGCCGTGGCCAGCAAGTTCCTGGCGGTGGGGGCGGTGGTGCCCTTCGCCGACTACCTCAAGGGGAGGTACGGATGGAGCTAGGGGCGGGGGGCGTGGTCTTTAACGCCAAGGGGGAGGTCCTCCTTCTCCGCGACCGCATGGGCTTCTGGGTCTTCCCCAAGGGCCACCCGGAGCCGGGGGAAAGCTTGGAGGCGGCGGCGGTGCGGGAGGTCTGGGAGGAGACGGGGGTCCGGGCGGAGGTCCTCCTTCCCATCTACCCCACCCGCTACGTGAACCCCAAGGGGGTGGAGCGGGAGGTCTACTGGTTTCTCATGCGGGGGGAGGGGGCGCCGAGGCTGGAGCGGGGCATGACCGGGGCGGGGTGGTTCGCCCTCGAGGAGGCCCGCGCCCTCCTCGCCTTCCCCGAGGACTTGGGGCTTTTGGAGGTGGCCCTTGAGCGTCTACCGCTTTGAGGAGAAGGTTCCCAGGGTCCACCCCACGGCCTTCCTCGCCCCCGGGGCCTACGTGGTGGGGGCGGTGGAGGTGGGGGAAGGGGCCTCCATCTGGTTCGGCGCCGTGGTCCGGGGGGACCTGGAAAGGGTGGTGGTGGGCCCAGGGAGCAACGTCCAGGACGGGGCCGTCCTCCACGCCGACCCCGGCTTCCCCTGCCTCCTTGGGCCCGGGGTCACCGTGGGCCACCGGGCGGTGGTCCACGGGGCGGTGGTGGAGGAAGGGGCCTTGATCGGCATGGGGGCGGTGGTGCTGAACGGGGCCCGCATCGGGAAGGGGGCCGTGGTGGGGGCGGGGGCGGTGGTGCCGCCGGGGATGGAGGTGCCCGAGGGGAGGCTCGCCCTCGGGGTCCCGGCCCGGGTGGTGCGCCCCGTGGACCCCCCGGAAAACGCCCCCCGCTACCGGGCCCTGGCCGAGCGCTACCGGAAGGCCCTCTTCCCCGTGGAGGCCCCGAAGCGCTACCGCCTCACCCTGAGGGGCCAGGACGCCCTGAACCCCTTTAGCGAGGTGCACCTCCGGCTGAAGCGCGCGGGGAAGGAGGCCTTGGAGGCCCTGAGGCGGGCCGCCCAGGGCTTTCCCCTGGGGCCGGAGGAGGCCTTGCCCCTTCTTCATGAGGGGCTTATCGCCCCGGAGTGAGCCCGGGGCCACAGAGCGGAGGGCGAGAAAGGGGCATCATGGAGCGCAAGATGGTAGAGCTTGAGGAAACGGGCTTGACCTTCGCGACCGAGCTGGACCTGGAGCGCCTCCAGGCCCTTTCCGCCGAGTGGCTCCAGGTCATCGGGGAAGACCCGGGCCGGGAGGGCCTCCTGAAGACCCCGGAGCGGGTGGCCAAGGCCTGGGCCTTCCTCACCCGGGGCTACCGCCAGCGCCTCGAGGACATCGTGAACGGGGCCGTCTTCCAGGCCGAGGGGAGCGAGATGGTGGTGGTGAAGGGGATTGAGTTCTACTCCATGTGCGAGCACCACATGCTCCCCTTCTTCGGCCAGGTCCACATCGGCTACATCCCCAAGGACCGCATCCTGGGGCTTTCCAAGTTCGCCCGCATCGTGGACATGTTCGCCCGGAGGCTCCAGGTGCAGGAGCGCCTCGCGGTCCAGATCGCCGAGGCCATCCAGGAGGTGCTGGAGCCCTTGGGGGTGGGGGTGGTGGTGGAGGGGGTCCACCTCTGCATGATGATGCGCGGGGTGGAGAAGCAGCACTCCCGCACTACCACCAGCGCCATGCTGGGGGTCTTCCGGGAGAGCCAGAAGACGCGGGAGGAGTTCTTAAGCCACCTGCGCTAA
>NZ_JBAMMI010000048.1:0-5978 GCF_039793865.1 Thermus sp. | reverse complement strand
CCGCCCCCCGACCTCTCCCCGGAGGTCTTCCGCATCGCCCGGGAGCTCCGCTGCCCCGTCTGCCAGGGGGAGTCGGCCGCGGAGAGCAACTCGGGGGTGGCGGTGGAGATGCGCCGCCTCATCGCCGAGATGCTGAAGGAGGGCAAGACCGAGGAGGAGATCAAGGCCTTTTTCGTGGAGCGCTACGGGGACTGGATCCTCTACGAGCCCCCAAGGCGCGGCCTGACCCTTTGGGTCTGGGTCCTGCCCTTCCTTGGACTAATCCTCCTCGCCCTGGGCCTCTTCGCCTACTTCCGGCCCAAGCCCCTTCCCAAGGAGCTTCTGGAAGAGGCGGAGCGCCGCCTTAAGGAGCCGCCGAGATGACCGCCACCCTGCTCTTCCTCGCCCTCTTCCTCCTCGGCCTCCTCCTCGCCCTAAGGCCCCTCCTCGGCCCCAAGGAGCCTTTCCCCGAGCCCCCAAGGCGGGAGGAGCTCCTCCGGGAGCTGGAGGTCCTCAAGGAGGAGGTGGAGGCCCTGGAGGGAGAGGAAAAGAAGCGGGCCCTCGCCCGCCTGGTGGAGGTGGAGAGGCTCTTGGAGGGCTACCGCCCTCCCGCTCCCCGGGCCTTCCGCCCCTGGCCCGTGGCCCTGGTCCTGGGGGCGGCGGTCCTTTTGGGGGTGGGCCTTTGGCGCTACACCCTTCCCCGCCTCCCCGGGGAGACCACCGTGACCCAGCGCCAGGAGGCCCGGGAGCTCAAGGCCTTGGCCGATAAGGCGAAGCGCACGGGGGCGGTGGAGGACCTTTTGGCCTGGGGGCGGAAAGCCTTTGAGCTTCAGGCCTTTGACCAGGCGGCGGAGGCCTACCTGGAAGTCTTCAAGAAGGACCCCAAGAACGTGGAGGCGTTGCGCCGGGTGGGGATCCTCCTCTTCATGGGGGGGAGGCTGGAGGAGGCGAGGCTTTTCCTGGAGCTCGCCCAGCACGCCGACCCCAAGGCCGCCGAAGGGTGGCTCTTCCTGGGCAATCTCTACTTCCAGGAAGGGAAGATGCAGGAGGCCATCGCCGCCTGGGAGAAGTACCTGGAGGCCGGGGGCGAGGCCCGGGAGCGGGTGGAGGGCCTCATCGCCATCGCCCAGGCCCAAGGGGGAAAGGACGGGCGGAGCGTCTACCAGGCCCGCTGCGCCGCCTGCCACGGCCTAGGGGGGGAAGGGGGCGTGGGCCCGAGGCTCAAGGGAAACCCCATCCTAAAGGCCCCGGAGGCGGTGCGGGAGATCGTCTTAAAGGGCCGGGGGGCCATGCCCGCCATTCCCCTTTCCGAGGAGGAGCTCAGGGTGCTTTTAGACTACCTCGGTAGCCTGTAGCCATGAGGCGGCGCGACCTATTCTTCTACCTTCCTGTGGCGGTGGCTGGGGGGTTTTTCGCCTGGTTCGGGGTGCGCACCTACAACCTCCGCTTCCGCCCCCGGCCCGAGGCGGGGACGCCCACCTGGAAGGAGGGGCCTAAGGTGCCTGTGGCCCGGCTCGGGGAGCTTCGCGTCTGGCAGGCCAAGCCCTTCACCTACCCCCTTTCCTTCGGGGAGCTCAAGGCCTTCCTCCTCCGCCTTCCCGAGCCCGCCCCCGGGGGGCTTTCCCTGGGGGAGGAGCACTACCTGGCCTTAAGCCGCATCTGCACCCACCAGGGGTGCACGGTGAACTTCGTCCCTGACCCCGAGGCGGCCTCCCTCCTCTACAACTTCCGATATGAAAGGCCCTTTTTGGGCTGCCCCTGCCACTTCGGGGCCTTTGACCCCCTCCTTGGGGGGAAGGCCATCTACGGCCCTCCCCGGTTTCCCCTCCCCAGGCTCCGCCTCCAGGCCGAGGGGGAGACCCTCTACGCCACCGGGCACGAGGTGCCCCTAAGGCCCATGGAAGGGGGCTAAGCGCGTGGGCGCTCAGTCTTGGAGCCGCACCCGCACGAAGCGGTCCCGTCCCCGCTGGAGGATGCGGGGGCTGGAGAGGTCCACCTCGAGGCCCGGGTCGGTGAGGACCTCCCCGTCCAGCCTCAGGCCCCGGTTCTTTATGAGCCTCCTGGCCTCGGCGTTGGAGGGGGTGAGGCCCGCCAGGGTGAAGAGCCTCGCCACCCAGATCCGGCCTTCCTTCAGCTCCGAAGCAGGGATGGTGACCTCGGGGATCTCCTCGGGGATTCCCCCTTTGGCCACCTCGTCGTAGCGGGCCTCCGCCCTTCGCACCTCCTCGGGGCCCGCCTCCTTGTCCCGGCCGAGGGCCTCCCAGGCGTAGCCCAGGCCCTCGTAGAAGGCCCGGTCTATGCGGGCGGGGATCTTTGGCCGGGCGTAGGCCGCGGTGAGGAGGCGGGCGAGGACCCGGTGGGCGGGGACGGGGCCCGCCTTCAGAAGGGCTTCTATCTCCTCCTCCTCCAGGTCGGTGAGGAGGCGGAGGTAGCTCGGGAGGAGGGAATCCGGCACCCGCATGAGCTTCTTGAACATGCTCTCGGGCGGCTCGGTGAGGCCGATGTAGTTGTCCAGGCTCTTGGACATCTTCTCCCGCCCGTCCAGGCCCACCAAAAGGGGCATGAGGAAGCAGACCTGGGGGCTTTGCCCGTAGGCCCGTTGCACCTCCCGGCCCACCAGGAGGTTGAAGCGCTGGTCCGTGCCCCCCATCTCCACGTCGGCCCTTATGGCCACGGAGTCGTAGGCCTGGGCGAAGGGGTAGAGGAACTCGTGGAGGGAGATGGGGATGCCCGCCTCGTACCGCTTCTTGAAGTCCTCCCTTTCCAGCATCTGGGCCACGGTCATGAGGGAGGTGAGGCGCACCACCTCCTTGAAGGTGAGGCCCTCCAGCCACTCGGAGTTGTAGCGGAGCTCAAAGAGCTCGGGCTCCTGCCGGAGGATTTTTCCCGCCTGCTCCACGTAGCTTTTGGCGTTCTCCCGGGTCTCCTCGAGGGTGAGGGGGGGCCGGGTCTTGGAGCGGCCCGAGGGGTCCCCGATCATCCCGGTGAAGTCGCCGATGATGAGGACCACCTTGTGGCCGAGTTCCTGAAACTGGCGCATCTTCCTCAGGACCACCGCGTGGCCCAGGTGCAGGTCGGGCCGCGTGGGGTCGGCCCCCAGCTTCACCGTGAGGGGCCGCCCCTCCTTGAGCTTGGCGAGGAGCTCTTCCTCGGGAATGATCTCCTCGGCCCCCCGCTTGAGGAGGGCGAGGGCCTCTTCCGGGGTGTGGCCGGTGCCCGCCATGTGCCCAAGTATACTTAGGCCAATGCAGACCCTGCTCTTTTTGGCTCTGGCCGCCTTGGGCGTTTACTGGTACGCGGACCGCTACGGCCTCGCCGTGGGCTACCCGCCCTTCCTCCCCGTCTTCTACTGGAAGTACACGGGCGAGGCCCAGTACCCCATCCGGGTCACGGGCCTCTACGACACGGTGAAGGTGAAAGTGGCGGGGGAGCTCCAGGAGGGCCGCCTTCGGGTGGCCTTGCTCAAGGGAGGGGACACCCTGGGGGAAAAGGCCTTCTCCGGCACCTTCCAGGAGGAGCTCCGCTTCCCCGTGGAAGCCGGGGAGTACGTCCTCCGCTTTCACCTGGAGGGGGCTAAGGGCCAGGTGCGCTACGACTGGGTGGCCACGAAGTTTGCCCCTTAGGCGCAGGGTGTGCTACACTTAACCCTGGCTTGCCCTTAGGGGCACGAAGGGGAGAGCGATGCCTGAGAAGAAGCCCAAGAGGAACCTTTCCGCCCTGAAGCGGCACCGGCAGTCCCTAAAGCGCCGGATCCGCAACAAAGCCAAGAAGTCGGCCATCAAGACCCTCAGCAAGAAGGCCGTCCAGCTGGCCCAGGAGGGCAAGGCGGAGGAGGCCCTGAAGATCATGCGCAAGGCCGAGAGCCTCATGGACAAGGCGGCCAAGGGCTCCACCCTGCACAAGAACGCCGCCGCCCGCAGGAAGTCCCGGCTGATGCGCAAGGTGCACCAGCTCCTCGCCACCCAGGGGGCGAGCGCCTAAGGAGGTGGGGCATGGGTAAGGGCGACCGCCGCACCCGCAGGGGCAAGATCTGGCGGGGCACCTACGGGAAGTACCGCCCCCGCAAGAAGAAGTAGGGCGGCCCTCTGTAGCCCACGGGCGCATTTTGAGGGCCCCGCCGCGGCGAGGCGTTTAGGTTTCCCCTTCCTTTTCCAGCTCCCAGGTGAGGTCCCGGAGGAGCCAACCCCGGCCTGGGGGGGCGATCTCCCCGGAGGCCAGGGCCTGGACCAGGTAACGGCGCACCAAGCCCACGGGCACCCCTTGGGCGATGACCTCGCCGAGGTTGCGGGTGCCGTCCAGGAGGCCCTGGAGCTGGCCGAACTCCTCCAGGGTCTTGCCTCTTTTTCCCTGGTAGCGGATGCGCAGGGCGTACCAAGCGTAGCGGCGAAGGGGGTAGAGGTCGCCTTCCCGCACCCCCATGTAGGCCCGTTCCATGGCGATGAGGAGGGGAACGCCCCAGGCCTTGGCCGCCGCCCGCACGCTCCTTCCCCCCTGGAAGACCTCGTAGGGGCTCTGGGGGCGGAGGGCCTCGAGGACCCGGCTCGGGGAGTCAATGAGGGTGCGGAACCGGTCCCACTCGTCGTTCACCCGGGCCCACTCCCCGAGGAGGGCGGCGAAGGGCATGGGGGGGTGTTCGGCGCTTTGGGGGCCCGGGCGGAAGCGGAAGGTGCCCTCCTCCGGGTGCAGGGGGAAGGCGAAGAGGGCCTCGAGGCCCTCCCAGTCCAGAATGGCCGCCTCCACCACCTCGCCTTGGACGAAGCGGAGGGTGAGGGGAAGGGGGCCAGCCTGCACCTCCAGGGTGCCGGAACGGCGGTGGTCGTGGACGAGCTCCAGGACCTCTGCGAGGGGAATGAGGCTCAGGTTTCCTTCCACCGGTATCCCTCCCCGATGCCCAAAACCAGCGTACGCCCCTCTCCCCGGTACGGGGCAAGGGCTTTCACCACCGCCCCCTCTTTCCCCTCCCGCACCAAGGCGGCCAGGGTGGGCCCCGCCCCACCCACGAAGGCCGCCAGGGCGCCTGCCTCCAGGGCCCCCTCTAGGGCCTCCAGCACCCCGGGCATGAGGCGGGCCCGGTGGGGCTGGTGGAGGCGGTCCCGGCAGGCCTCCCTTAGGGCCTCGAGCCTCCCCGTGCAAAGCGCCGCGGGCCAGAGGGCGCTACGGGCCAGGTTGAAGACGGCGTCCTCCAGGGGCACCTCCCGGGGCAGGGCCTCCCGGGCCAGGGGGGTGGGGACCTCGTAAGGGGGCACGGCCAGGACGAAGCGCACCTCTTCGGGCCTGGGCAGGGGGATGGCCAGGGGGGGATGGCTCAGGGCGGCCACGAAGCCCCCAAAGACCGCCGGGGCCACGTTGTCCGGGTGGCCCTCCATCTCGGCCGCTACCCGGAAGACCCCGTCCCGCCCGAGCCTTCCCCCGGAAAGGCGGTCCGCCAGGGCCACCCCGGCCACCAGGGCGGCGGAGGAGCTCCCCATCCCCCGGGCCAGCGGGATGGGGTTGAAGGCCTGGACCCTTAGGGGTGGGGGCTTTAGCCCGAGGGCCCGCATCCCGGCCCGGTACCCCTCGTGGATCAGGTTGTCCGTCCCCTCCACGTGGCCCTCTCCTTCATAGAAGAAGGCGTCCTCCGGGGCGGGGGCGGCCTCCACCTCGAGGTAGAGGTCCAAGGCCACCCCCAAGGCGTCAAAGCCCGAGCCCAGGTTGGCCAGGGTGGCGGGGACGTAGAGGCGGGGAAGGGGCTCCATAGGTCCCGCCTCAGCATACCAGGACTTTCTTGGGGGTCTTGGCAAGAAGAAGAAGCCCTATCTTAGGGGTGGAGGTGATACAATGAAGCTGGCCACGCTGGGAGGGCTTGTGTTTATGGTCTTGGGTTTGCCAGTGGCCATGGCTCAGGCCATGCCCTTCCCTCAAGAAGGGCCTTCTTGCCCATTGCCGGGCGATGAGATGGTGAAACCTCTAGAGAAGGCAAGGGTGGAGGAACAGACTTCGCCCTTGAGCTGTGGCGCCCA
>NZ_JBAMMI010000047.1:0-6012 GCF_039793865.1 Thermus sp. | reverse complement strand
TAGCCTGGTGGGCACCTTCTGGGACAAGGCGGGGCAGAGCTACCCCCTGGCCCTGACCCAGCTCATCATCGCCTACTACCTGGTTAAGATGCGGGAGCTGGCCATTGAGCGGGGGCACCTGCGGGTGGCCTAGGGGGAGAAGATGCTGAAGTTCGCGCCCTCCATCCTCACGGCGGACCTTTCGCGGCTCAAGGAGGCCATAGAGGAGGCCCAGGCGGCGGGGGTGGACTGGATCCACCTGGACGTGATGGACGGGGTCTTCGTCCCCAACCTGACCTTCGGGCCCCTCCTCGTGGAGGCGGTGCGGAGGGTCACCGACCTGCCCCTGGACGTCCACCTCATGATCGTGAAGCCGGAGCGCTACCTCGAGGACTTCGCCCAAGCCGGGGCGGACCACATCACCGTGCACTTTGAGGCCACCTACCACCCCCACCGGGCGGTGCAGAGGGTGAAGGAGCTCGGGAAGAAGGCGGGGCTCGCCGTGAACCCCGGGACCCCCCTGGAGGCCTTTGAGCCTTTGCTTCCCGATTTGGACATCGCCCTCCTCATGAGCGTGAACCCGGGGTTTGGGGGGCAGCGGTACATCCCCACCGCCACCGCCAGGCTCAGGCGCCTCAAGGAGATGCGGGACCGCCTGAACCCCGCTTGCCTGATTGAGGTGGACGGGGGCGTGAACCGGGAGACCGTGGCCGAGGTGTACCGGGCGGGGGCGGACGTGGCCGTGGCGGGAAGCGCCCTTTTTAACGACCGCCCGGTGGCGGAAAACCTAAAAGCGCTGAAGGAGGTGGCCTATGCCTTTGGTGATCGGTAAAGAGGTCTTGGACAAGGCGAGGCGGGAAGGCTACGCGGTGCCCAGCTTCAACACCAACAACCTGGAGATCACCCAGGCCATCCTCGAGGTGGCTGATGAACTCAGGGCTCCGGTCTTCATCCAGGTTTCCGACGGGGCCCGCAAGTACGCCGGGATGGAGAACCTGGCCAACCTGGTGAAGGACATGGCGAGCCGGGTGCGGGTGCCGGTGGTCCTCCACCTGGACCACGGGGCGGACTTCGCCATGGTGATGCAGGCTCTAAGGGCGGGCTTCACCAGCGTGATGATAGACGCCAGCCACCATCCCTTTGAGGAGAACGTGCGGGAGACCCAAAAGGTGGTGGAGGCCGCCCACGCCGTGGGGGTGAGCGTGGAGGCGGAGCTCGGCCGCCTAAAGGGCATCGAGGACAACGTCCAGGTCTCCGAGGCCGAAGCCTTCCTCACCGATCCCGAGGAGGCGGAGCGCTTCGTGGCGGAGACGGGGATAGACTACCTGGCCATCGCCATCGGCACGAGCCACGGGGCCTACAAGGGGAAGGGGCGGCCCTACATAGACCACAAGCGCCTGGAGGAGATCGCGAAACGGGTTTCCATCCCCTTGGTCCTCCACGGGGCGAGCGGGGTGCCCGCCTGGCTTAAGGAGAAGCTTCTCGCCACGGGGGCCGAGCTCAAGGAGGCCACGGGGATCCACGACGAGGACATCAAGAAGGCCATCCCCAACGGCATCGCCAAGATCAACATCGACACCGACCTGCGTCTGGCCATGACCCTGGGCATCCGCGAGGTGGTGACGCAAAACCCCAAGGAGTTTGACCCCCGGAAGATCCTGGGCAAGGGCCGGGAGTACCTGAAGCAGGTGATCCGGGAAAAGTTCACCCTCATGGGCACCGTGGGCCGGGCCTGAGGCCTTTAGGCCGGGGTATGCTAGCCCCGTGCTGAGGGTGGTGGTCAAACCGGGGAAGGAGCGTAAGGTCCGGAACTTTTACCCCAACCTCTACCGGGACGAGCTCCAGGAGGTCCCGGAGGAGGCCGGGGTGGCCGAGGCGGTGGCCGCGGACGGGGACTTTTTGGCGGTGGGCTACCTGGACCCCCGTTCCCGGGTTCCCTTCCGGGCCTACCGCTTTGACCGGGGGCCCTTGAACCGGGCCTTCTTCCGCCAGCGCTTCGCCCGCGCCCTAAGGAAGCGGGAAGGCCTGGGAAGCGCCTACCGCCTGGTCCACGGGGAGGCGGACGGGCTTCCCGGGCTCGTGGTGGACCGCTTCGGGGAGGTGCTGGTGGTGCAGGTGCGCACCCGGGGAATGGAGGCCCTTAGGGAGGCCTGGCTCCCCGCCCTGGTGGAGGCCGTGGCCCCCAAGGGGGTCTACGAGCGGAGCGACCTCGAGGCCCGGCGGCAGGAGGGCCTTCCCGAAAGGGTAGGGGTGCTCTACGGGGAGGTGCCCGAGGTCCTGGAGGTGGAGGAGGACGGCCTCCTTTTCCCCATCCCCCTCGCCCTCGCCCAGAAGACGGGCTTCTACCTGGACCAGCGGGAGAACCGCCGCCTCCTGGAGGCCATGGTGCGCCCTGGGGAGCGGGTCTTGGACGTCTACAGCTACGTGGGCGCCTTCGCCTTGAGGGCGGCCCGCAAGGGGGCCTACGCCCTGGCGGTGGACAAGGACCTCGAGGCCCTGGCCGTCCTGGACCGGGCCGCCATGAGGGCGGGCCTCCGGGTGGACATCCGCCACGGGGACGCCCTTTCGGTGCTTAAGACCTTGGAGGGCCCCTTCCACCACGTCCTCCTGGACCCGCCCACCCTGGTGAAGCGTCCCGAGGAGCTTCCCGCCATGAAGCGCCACCTGGTGGACCTGGCGCGGGAGGCCCTGAGGCTTCTCGCCCCCGAGGGCTACTTCTGGCTCACGAGCTGCAGCTACTACCTCAAGGCCGAAGACCTCCTGGAGGTGGCCCGCCGGGCCGCCGCCGACCGGGGGGTGCGCCTTAGGGTCCACGCCCTCACCCACCAGCCCAAGGATCACCCCTGGAGCCTCCACGTGCCGGAAAGCCTCTACCTCAAGACCCTCATCCTCCAGGAGGACGCCCTCTAAGTACCCCGCTCCGGCGAAGGCCAGAAGAGTCCCAAAGAGCCCCTCCCTAGACCACGCTAAGGCCCGGTAATACCCCCCCACCCCAGCTTGCGCCAGCGTGGGGGCCTCTGGTAGCCAACGGCTCCAGAGCTTCCCAAGGCGAGGCGGCCCGGGAGGGACAAAGGAATCTTGGGCCGGGAGGCTTTCCCTGTATGATGAGGAGGAGCACCCTTGGGGTGCGGAAAAGGAGGAAGTATGGAAGTGGCACGGGGTTTGGAGGGCGTCCTCTTCACGGAAAGCCGGATGTGCTTCATTGACGGGGAGGCGGGCAAGCTCTACTACTACGGCATCCCCATCCAGGAGCTGGCGGAGAAGAGCACCTTTGAGGAGACCGCCTTCCTCCTCCTTCACGGGAGGCTGCCAAAGCGAGAGGAGCTAGAGGCCTTCAAAGGGGAGCTGGCGAGGCGGCGGGCCCTGCCTTCCCACCTCCTGGAGTCCTTCCGCCGCTACCCCACCTCGGCCCACCCCATGAGCTTCCTGCGCACGGCGGTCTCCGAGCTTGGCATGCTGGACCCCACCGAGGCCGACATCTCCCGAGACGCCCTCTACCAGAAGGGCCTGGACCTCATCGCCAAGTTCGCCACCATCGTGGCCGCCAACAAGCGCCTAAGAGAGGGCAAGGAGCCCATCCCCCCTCGGGAGGACCTCTCCCACGCCGCCAACTTCCTCTACATGGCGAACGGGGTGGAGCCCTCCCCCGAGCAAGAGCGCCTGATGGACGCCGCCCTCATCCTCCACGCCGAGCACGGCTTCAACGCCAGCACCTTCACCGCCATCGCCGCCTTCTCCACGGAGACTGACCTCTACTCGGCCATCACCGCCGCCGTGGCCTCCTTGAAGGGCCCCCGCCACGGCGGGGCCAACGAGGCGGTGATGAAGATGATCCAGGAGATCGGCACTCCCGAAAGGGCCCGGGAGTGGGTGCGGGAAAAGCTCGCCAAGAAGGAGCGCATCATGGGCATGGGCCACCGGGTCTACAAGGCCTTTGACCCCAGGGCCGGGGTGCTGGAGAAGCTGGCCCGGGTGGTGGCCGAGACCCACGGCCACTCCAGGGAGTACCAGATCCTGAAGATCGTGGAGGAGGAGGCCGGGAAGGTCCTGAACCCCCGGGGCATCTACCCCAACGTGGACTTCTACTCCGGGGTGGTCTACTCCGACCTGGGCTTCGGCCTGGAGTTCTTCACCCCCATCTTCGCCGTGGCCCGCATCGCGGGCTGGGTGGGGCACATCCTGGAGTACAAGGAGCTGGACAACCGCCTCCTCCGCCCCGACGCCAAGTACATCGGAGAGCTGGACGTGCCCTACGTGCCCCTCGAGGCCCGCTAGGGGGGTTATAGCCCGCAGAAGGCCTCGTAGTCTATGAGCTCCTTCTGGGTGGGGTGGTCCCCGCACACCGGGCAGGAGGGGTTGCGGCGGAGGGTGAGCTTGTGGAAGCTCCCTTCCAGGGCATCGTAGAGGAGGAGGTGCCCGGCGAGGGGCTTCCCCAGGCCAAGGAGAACCTTCAAGGCTTCGGCGGCCATGAGGCTTCCCACCACCGCGGGCAGAACCCCAAACACCCCGGCCTCGGCGCAGGAGGGCACGGAACCGGGGGGCGGGGGCTTGGGGAAGAGGCAGCGGTAGCAGGGCCCCATCTCCCCGCCCTCCACGGGGTGGTGGAAGACCGCCACCTGCCCGTCAAACTGGTAGATGGCCCCGTAGACCAGGGGCTTATTCAGGAACACCGCGGCGTCGTTCACCAGGTAGCGGGTGGGGAAGTTGTCCGAGGCGTCCACGATGAGGTCGTAGGGCCTCAGGATCTCCAGGGCGTTTTCCGAGGTTAGGCGGACCGGGTGGGCCTCTATTTGCACCAAGGGATTCAGGGCCTGAAGGCGCTCCTTGGCCGCCAGGGCCTTGGGCTTGCCCACGTCCTCCGTGGCATAGAGCACCTGGCGGTGGAGGTTGGAAAGCTCCACCCGGTCCATCTCCACGAGGCCCACCCGCCCCACCCCGGCGGCCACCAGGTACATTAGGACGGGCACCCCAAGCCCCCCCGCCCCCACCACCACCACGGAGGACCCCTTGAGCCTTTCCTGCCCCTCGGGGCCCACCTGGGGCAGGATCATCTGCCGGTGGTACCGGTCCAGCTCCTCCTTGGTCCACATCCTAGGCCTCCCGGGTGCCGAAGCCGGGGGGAAGGAAGTCGGGGTAGTCGGGGTTGCCCTTGCGGTCGGGGGCCTTGGGCACGAGGTCCGAGGGGTGGGGCTCCCCCCTTCGGCAGAAGGGGCAGTCCTGGCGCACCTTGTAGCGCACGGGCCTCGCGGGGATGCCCAGGGCGATGGCGTGGGGCGGGATGTCCTTGGTGACGATGGCCCCCGTGCCCACCATGGCATCGTCCCCGATGCGCACCCCGGCTAGGACGGTGGCGTGGTAGGTGATGCGCACCCCGCTCCCGATGACCGTCTCCTTCAGGGTCACGTCGGGGGAGGCCAGGACGTGGTGGGTGTGGCTGTAGACGTTGACGTAATCCGAAAGGGAGGTGCGGTCCCCGATCTTGATGCCCCCGATGTCGTCCAGGAGGACGTAGCGGTGCACCACCACGTCGTCGCCCAGCTCTAGGTTGTAGCCCACGGAGAACTCCACGTTCTGGAAGAACTTGGGGTTTTTCCCCACCCGCTTGAAGATGAAGGGGGCGAGGGCCCGCCTGATGGCCACCCCCGAGTGCACGGACTGGCCCAGAGGCGTGAGGTCTAGGACCTTCCAAATCCAAAGGAGAGGCTTCACCCGCCGGAACTTCTCCAGGTCCGTGGCGGCGTAGTACTCGGCCTCAAAGGTGATCCCCTCGGGGTCCAGGCCCATGGCTGCGAGGGGGTTCGCCTCCAGGAGCTCCTCGTAGGGCCTGCCGTAGAGGAGCCGGGCAAGCTCCTCCCGCACCAGGGCGTTCCGGTCCACGCTTGGGTCCGAAAGCCTCTCCGTGAGGCTTCCCAAATAGCGGTCCAGGGCCTTCTGGTGAAGGGGGGCGATCTCGCGGGGAAGAAGCCAGGGCATAGGACTATGCTACTCCCCAAGGCCCGGGCGCGCCGCCTTTCGCCTCACCCTACGGAGGAG
>NZ_JBAMMI010000046.1:0-40468 GCF_039793865.1 Thermus sp. | reverse complement strand
TTCCAAGGCCCTCACCCTGGAAAACCCCAAGGGGCTCCTCGCCGTTTCCAGCGGGAACCACGCCCAAGGGGTGGCCTACGCCGCCAGGGTGCTCGGGGTGAGGGCCCTCGTGGTCATGCCCGAGGACGCGAGCCCCTACAAGAAGGCCTGCGCCCGGGCCTACGGGGCCGAGGTGGTGGACCAAGGGGTGACGGCCAAGAACCGGGAGGAGGTGGCCGAGGCCCTCCTCAAGGAGACGGGCTACGCCCTCGTCCACCCCTTTGACGACCCCCTGGTCATCGCCGGGCAAGCTACGGCGGGGCTTGAGCTCCTGGCCCAGGCGGGGCGGATGGGGGTCTTCCCCGAGGCCGTCCTCGCCCCCGTGGGGGGCGGGGGGCTCCTCGCCGGGGTGGCCGTGGCGGTGAAGGCCCTCTCCCCAAGCACCCTGGTCCTCGGGGTGGAGCCCGAGGCCGCGGACGACGCCAGGAGGAGCCTCGAGGCGGGAAGGATCCTCCGCCTGGAAGCCCCTCCCAAGACCCGAGCCGACGGGGTGCGCACGCTAAGCCTGGGGAAGCACACCTTCCCCATCCTCAAGGAAAAGGCGGACGGGGTCCTCGCCGTGAGCGAGGAGGCCATCTTGGAGGCCGAGCGCCTCCTCTTCACCCGCACCAAGCAGGTGGTGGAGCCCACGGGCGCCCTCCCCCTGGCCGCGGTGCTGGAGCACGGGGCGGGCCTTCCCAAGACCCTCGCCCTCCTCCTCTCCGGGGGGAACCGGGACTTCTCTCCCTAGGGGGTGGGTGTAGGCTCTAAGCGTGATCGTACACGAAGCGCTTCTACCCATTGAGGAGGTGGCGGCCAAACTGGGCTTAAGCCGGGAGAGGCTCTACCTCTACGGCCCCCACATGGCCAAGGTCCTGGGCGAGCCCCCAAAGGCCAAGGGGAGGCTCATCCTGGTCACCGCCATCACCCCCACCCCGGCCGGGGAAGGCAAGACCACCACGGCCATCGGCCTGGTGGACGCCCTGTGGCGCCTGGGGAAGCGGGCGGCCCTGGCCCTGAGGGAGCCCTCCTTGGGCCCCGTCTTCGGGGTGAAGGGCGGGGCCACGGGGGGCGGGAAGGCCCGCGTGGAGCCCCGCCACGAGATCAACCTCCACTTCACCGGGGACTTCCACGCGGTGACCAGCGCCGTGAACCTCCTGAACGCCCTCCTGGACAACCACCTGCACCAGGGAAACGAGCTCGGCATTGACCCGAGGCGCGTGGAGCTCAAGCGGGCCATAGACATGAACGACCGGGCCCTTAGGCACATCGTCCTGGGCCTTGGGGGCAAGGCCCACGGGGTGCCCCGGGAAGGGGGGTTTGAGCTCACCGTGGCCAGCGAGGTCATGGCCCTCATGAGCCTGGCCCGGGACTTTCAGGACCTGAAGCGGCGCCTCGGCCGGATGCGGGTGGCCTTCACCCGCGAGGGCAAGCCGGTGTACGCCGCAGACCTCCAGGCGGTGGGGGCCATGGCCGCCCTCCTCCGGCAGGCCTTCCTCCCCAACCTGGCGCAGACCGCCGAGGGGAACCCCGCCTTCATTCACATGGGGCCCTTCGGCAACATCGCCCACGGCACCAACTCCCTGAGGGCGAGCCTCTTCGCCCTGGGCCTCGCGGACTTCGTGGTGCAGGAGGCGGGCTTCGCCACGGACCTGGGGATGGAGAAGTTCATGAACGTGGTGGCCCGCACCACGGGCCTCGTCCCCGAGGCGGTGGTCCTGGTGGCCACCATAAGGGCCCTCCGCTACCACGGGGGGCAGGACGCCTACGGGATGCCGGACCTAAAGGCCGTGAAGGAGGGCCTCGCCAACCTGGAAAAGCACGTGGAGAACGTGGAGCTTTTCGGCTACACCCCCGTGATCGCCCTAAACCGCTTCCCCGGCGATACCCCGGAGGAGATCGCCCTGGTGCGGGCCTTCGCCGAGGAAAGGGGCCTCCCCCTCGCCCCGAGCGAGGTCTACGCCAAGGGGGGCGAGGGGGGTCTGGAGCTCGCCGAGAAGGTCTTGGAGGCCCTCGCCCTTCCCCACGCCTACCGGCCCCTCTACCCCCTCGAGGCCCCCCTGGAGGAGAAGGTGGAGGCCATCGCCAGGAAGGTCTACGGGGCGGAAAGGGTGGAGTGGAGCGAGGAGGCGAAGCGCGCCCTCAAGGCCGCGAAGAAGGAGGGGTGCGAGGCCCTGCCCGTGGTCATGGCCAAGGCCGCCACCTCCCTCTCCGACAACCCCAGGCTCCGGGGCCGCCCCCAAGGCTTCACCGTGCGGGTCACGGACCTCCGCTGCCGCCTCGGGGCGGGGTTCGTGGTGGTCTACATGGGGGGGATAGAGACCCTTCCGGGCCTGCCCAAGTCCCCCCAGGCCCTCCAGATTGACGTGGACGAGGAGGGCAACATCCGGGGGATGGACTACTGAAGGCCCCCGCCGCGGTGGGGTACTTAAATCCCGTGCTGGTCCGCCCGTTGCTTCTCCACGGGAAGCCCGGTGGCCCCGTGGAAGGCCTCCACCTCCTCCAAAAAGCGGCGGAAGAGGTAGAGGGCATCGTGGGGACCCGGGGCGGCCTCGGGGTGGTACTGGACGGAGAAGACGGGGTAGCGGGCGTGGGCCATGCCCTCGAGGGTCCCGTCGTTCAGGTTCACGTGGGTGGGGCGGAAGTCCTTGAGGGAGTCTATGTCCACCGCGTAGCCGTGGTTCTGGCTGGTGATCTCCACCTTGCCCGTCTTCAGGTTCTTCACCGGGTGGTTCGCGCCCCGGTGGCCGAACTTCATCTTGAAGGTCCGCCCCCCCGCCGCCAGGGCCAAGAGCTGGTGCCCCAGGCAGATGCCGAAGGTGGGCAGAAGCCCCATGAGCTTCCAGATGGTCTCGTGGGCGTAGCGGGGCATGGCGGGGTCCCCGGGGCCGTTGGAGATGAGGAGGCCGTGGGGCTCCAGGGCCATGATCTGGTGGGCCGGGGTCTTCCCGGGGACCACGATGACCTCAAAGCCGAGGGCGGCCAGGTTCTCCACGATGGCGTGCTTGATGCCGAAGTCCATGACCACGATGCGCCGCCCCGACCTCAAGGTGGGCCAGGCGTAGGGCAAGGGGGTGGAGACCTCGGGGGTCATGTCCCGCCCGTCAATGTCCGTCCAGGCCTGGGCCTCGCGGCGCAGGGCCTCGAGCTCCTCCTGGGTGAAGGCGTGGTTGGGGGCGCCGAAGAGGCTGGCGTGGGCGATGGCCCCCTTCAGGACCCCCCCTTCCCGGATCTTCCGCACCAGGGCCCGCGTGTCTATGCCCTCAATCCCCACCACCCCGTAGAACTCCATGAACTCCCCGAGGGTCTGCTGGGCCCGGGGGTTGGAGGCCACGCGGCTGAACTCCTTGGCCACGAAGCCCTTCACCCAGGGGCGGTTGGACTGCATGTCGTAGACGTTCACCCCGTAGTTGCCCTGGTGGGGGTAGGTCATGACCACGATCTGGCCGTGGTAGCTCGGGTCGGTCATGATCTCCTGGTAGCCGGTCTGGGCGGTGTTGAAGACCACCTCCCCCACCGTTTTCCCCCGGGCGCCGAAGGCGTAGCCGTGGTAGACGGTGCCGTCCTCCAGGACCAAAACGGCGCGCTCCTTCAGTCCAGCCATTCCTCCTCCAGGTAGCGGGTCAGGGTGCCCATCCCGCCCATTCTAGCCCCCGGAGGCCCCTGGGGAAAACTCCTTGATGACGGCGATCTCCCGGCAGTTCTCGTAGAAGGGGCAGGCGTTGCACTCGCTCCAGACCTTGGGGGGAAGGGCCTCCCGGCTCGTGACCCGGTAGCCGAGCTTGCGGAAGAAGTTCACCTGGAGGGTCCAGGCGAAGACCCGGGGAAGCCCGAGGTCGCGGGCCTCCCTCTCCGCCCCCAGGACGAGCCAGCGGCCGAGGCCCTGCCCCTGGCGGCTTGGGTGGACGGCAAGGCCCCTTATCTCGGCGAGGTCCCGCCAGAGGACGTGGAGGGCCACGGTGCCCACGATCTGGCCGTCCTCGTCCTCGAGGACCAGGAAGTCCCGGATGTTCTCGTAGAGGTGGCTGTGGCTCCGCACCAGCATCAGGCCCTTCTCCGCCCAGTAACGGATGAGCCAGTAGATGGCGTCCACGTCGCCTAGCCTCGCCCTCCTGAGCTCCAGGGCCGCCTCGAGGCGCACCTCGGGCAAGGCCACCTGGGCCAGGGGAACGGTGATCTCAGTCAAGGCCCACCTCCTTCTTGGCCTCCAAAAGCCTCTCCCGCACCGCCTCGGGGGCCGTGCCGCCATAGGAGCGGCGGCGGTGGATGGCCGTCTCCAGCCGGAGGAGGGGGAGGGCGTCCTCGGCGAAGAGGGGGTGGTGGGCCCTAAGCTCCTCCAGGGTGAGGTCCTTGAGGGCCCGCCCCTCCTCGGAAAGCCTGCGCACGAGCCTCCCCACCACGTGGTGGGCCTCCCGGAAGGGAAGGCCCTTCTCCGCCAGGTAGTCGGCGAGCTCCGTGGCCAGGGCGTAGCCCCCCTCCGCCGCCCGCCACATCCTCTCCCGGTTCCACTTAAGCCCGGGAAGCAGGGCGGAGAGGAGCCTGAGGCTATCCCGGTAGGTGGCGAGGGCGTCCAGAAGGGGCTCCTTGTCCTCCTGGAGGTCCTTGTTGTAGGCGAGGGGGAGGCCCTTCACCACCGAAGAAAGCCCCACCAGGGCCCCGAGGACCCTCCCCGCCTTGGCCCGGATGAGCTCAAGGACATCGGGGTTCTTCTTCTGGGGCATGATGGAAGACCCGGTGGCGAAGGCGTCGGGAATCTCCACGAAGCCGAACTCCTCGGTGCTGTAGAGGATGAGCTCCTCGGCGAGGCGGGAGAGGTGGAGCTGGCCGATATTCAGGGCGGAGAGGACCTCGAGGGCGAAGTCCCGGGAGGCCACCGCGTCCAGGGAGTTCCGCATGGGGGCCTTAAAGCCGAGCTCCCTCGCGGTGAAGTGGCGGTCTATGGGAAAGCCCGTCCCCGCGAGGGCGGCCGCCCCCAGGGGGCTTTCGTTGAGGCGCTCCCTGGCGTCCCTTAGCCTCCCCGCATCCCGCCCGAGCATCTCGTAGTAGGCGAGGAACCAGTGGGAAAGGAGCACGGGCTGGGCCCGCTGCAGGTGGGTGTAGCCGGGGAGGACGTAGGGGGGGTTTAGGTGCCTTTCCGCCTCCCGCACCAGGACCCGGCGGAGCTCTAGAAGGAGGGCGAGGAGCTCGTCTAGGGCGGCCCGCAGGAAGAGCCTGAGGTCGGTGGCCACCTGGTCGTTGCGGCTCCGGGCGGTGTGGAGCTTGCCCCCCGGGGGGCCAATAAGCTCGGTGAGGCGGGCCTCGAGGTTCATGTGCACGTCCTCCAGCTCCTCCCGCCAGGGGAAGGTGCCCGCCTCTATCTCCTCCTCAATCCGGTCCAACCCCTTTAGAATCGCCTCAAGCTCCTCCCCGGTGATCAGGCCCACGGCGTGGAGCATGCGGGCGTGGACCCGGTTCTGCCAGAGGTCCTCCCGCCAAAGCGCCCGGTCAAAGGGGAGGGAGGCGTTGAAGCGGGCCGCGAGGGCATGGGGCCCCTCCCCGAAGCGCCCCCCCCAGGTCCTATGCGCCATGGCCCTCCCTCTCCAGAAGGGCCCGCACCCGGAGGCGCAGGGCCTGGATCTTGATGAAGCCCTCGGCGTCCTTCTGGTCGTACCCGCCCGCCTCGTCAAAGGAGACCAGGTCCTTCCGGTAGAGGCTCTTTGGCGCCTTCCTCCCCACCACGTAGACATTGCCTTTGTAAAGCTTGAGCCGGGCCACCCCGGTGACCGCCTTCGCCACGTGGTCAACGTAGGCCTGGAGGGCCTCCCTTTCGGGAGCGTACCAGAAGCCGTAGTAGACGAGCTCGGCGTACTTGGGGGAAAGCAGGTCCCGCTGGTGGAGGACCTCCCGGTCCAGGGTGAGGCTTTCCACCGCCCGCCGGGCGTGGTAGAGGATCGTCCCCCCCGGGGTCTCGTAGACCCCCCGCGACTTCATGCCCACGAAGCGGTTCTCCACGATGTCCACCCGGCCCACCCCGTGCCGCCCCCCGATCTCGTTAAGCCTTTGCAAGAGAGCCGCCGGGGAAAGCCTCTCCCCGTTCACCGCCACGGGGTCGCCCTGGAAAAACTCCACCTCCACGTACTCCGGGGCGTCGGGGGCCTCCTCGGGGTCTTGGGTCATGCGGAACATGCCCTTGGGGGGCTCGGCCCAGGGGTCCTCGAGGACCCCTCCCTCGTAGGAGATATGCAGGAGGTTGGCGTCCATGGAGTAGGGGCTCTCCTGGGTCACGGGGACGGGGATGCCGTGGGCCTCGGCGTAGGCGATCATCTCCTGGCGTCCCTGGAAGCGCCACTCCCGCCAGGGGGCGATGACCCGGATATCGGGCTTCAGGGCGTAGGCGGTGAGCTCAAAGCGCACCTGGTCGTTCCCCTTACCCGTGGCCCCGTGGGCGACGGCCTCGGCCCCCTCCTCCTCGGCAATCTTCACCAGGTACTTGGCGATGAGGGGGCGGGCGATGGCCGTGCCGAGGAGGTAGTAGCCCTCGTACACCGCGCCAGCCCGCATCATGGGGAAGACGAAGTCCCGGACGAACTCCTCCTTGAGGTCCAAGGCGATGGCCTTGGAGGCCCCGGTCCTCAAGGCCTTCTCCCGGGCCTCCTCCACCTCCTCCCCCTGGCCGATGTCCGCGGTGAAGGCGATGACCTCGGCCCCATAGGTTTCCTTAAGCCACTTGAGGATGATGCTGGTGTCCAGTCCGCCGGAGTAGGCCAAGACGATCTTCATGTCCCTCCCAGTCTACCCCCTCGAGGGGGTGTGCATAAGTATACACCAACCTCTTGCAATGATTTGCACCCGGTTGACGCCCATCCCAAGGTAAGGGTAGCATTGGCCTTGCGGACCAGCCGCAAGAGGGAGGTTTCCCTATGCCGAAACCCTATCTTCCCAGGTCTAGGCAAGTCCAAGGCAAGCTGGAGCAAGGAGGTGCTTTATGAGGAACCGACTGGGCGCGATGGGGTTTCTTCTAGGTGCCCTGCTCCTCGCCGCGTGCTCCCAGGACGCCGTGAAGCCCAAGGTGTCCATCGCCTCTCCCCAGGACGGCGCCACCGTCAACCAGGCTTCCATAACCGTCCAGGGCACCGCCCAGGACAACGTCCGCGTGGCCAGGCTCACCTACCAGCTCAACGGCGGCACGGAGCAAAACGTCTCCATCACCCCAGGCCCCTCCGTGAACTTCTCCTTCTCCCTCACCCTCCAGGAAGGGGAAAACACCCTCGTCGTCAACGCCTATGACCCCTCCGGAAACAAGGGAAACGCCACCCTCCGGGTAACCTACAACCCCCAGACCATCCACACCCTCTCCGGATACGTGGTGAGCGAAAACGCTGGCGGGCCTGTGGCCTCGAGCGCCCTCAAGCTTTACCGGGGAAGCACCCTCGTCGCCGCCACCACCACGGCAAGCGACGGCTCCTTCACCTTCACCAAGCTGGCTCCCGGAGTCTACCGCCTCGAGGCCCAGAAACCCGGGATGGCGGGGAGCTTTGTAGAAGGCATCCGGGTCCCGGAGATGGCCTCCATCACCCTCATCCAGAAGCCCGCCTTTGACGCCACCGCCACCACCACCCCGCCCACCCTCCTCATCACCCAGGACGGAACCCAACCCCTAGAGGAAAGGACCTTCACCAACACCATCCCCTTCCGCGTCCAGGTGGACGCCACCAAGGACTACGTGAGGCCGATGCGCTACATCTACGTGGCCCTGGGCCGCACCCCGGGCGCCACCTTCATCACCGCCTCCGCCACCTGGAACCGCCCCATCTTCACCGACACCGAGGACACGGGCAACCAGACCCTAAGCGGCTCCTACGTGGCCGGCTTCGGCAGCGCTCAGGGGGAAAGGGTCTACCTGGAGGTGGTGGCCTACGACTTCAACCAGAACCGAAGCCACTACATCCTGCCCGTCAACTTCATCAACACCAACACCGCCCAAGGGAACACCGTCCAGGCCCCCACCCAGGTGGCCGCCACCGCCATCACCCTTACCCAGGCCGTGGGCTTCTACAGCACGAAGGCCCCGGCCAAGGTCCAGGTGCCCGTGGCCAAGGGGGAGATGGGGGAGCTCACCCTGGACCCCCTGGCGGTCCCCGAGGGGAGCAACCTCTACGTGGAGGTGCGCTGGTGCTACACGGACACCAACGCCTCCGCCCGTCCCTTCGCCTTTGACATTGAGCGCTCCACCGACGGCACGAACTGGACCCGGGTGGGCACCGTGGGCGGTGGGGCCAGCGCCAGTTGTCCCACCAACCCCTTTGACCGGCCCTTCTACTTCCGGGACGCCTCCCCCGACCTCACCCCCGGCCAGACCTACCAGTACCGGGTGGTGGCCCGGGGAACTAACCGTGCCGAAAGCGAGCCCAGCTCCACCACCCCCCTGCCCCCCTTCTTCGCCCCCCTCCTCTCCCCCGCCGACGAGAGCGTGGGCGTGTCCAAGACTCCGAACTTCACCATCGGCCATCCCCAGCTCCAGATCGGGGCCGACGGCGCCGCCTACAACCTGGTCCTCTGGGACACCCTGACCGGGGACGGCGTGGCCTGGCAGACGCTTGGGGGCTACGGCCTCCTGGTGGAGTTCGGGACCGAGGACAACGGCATCCCCCAAGGCGAGGCCAAGGTCTACGGGTACCATCCTGGCACAGGCAATGTTGTGATCTTTACGGACACAGCCGGCCTCTTGGACCCCAATAGGCCCAACCGGGTCCCCGTGGACGTGGCCCAAGGCCAGGTCACCCTCCCCTACAACTTTGACGGCCTGGCCCAGCTCCCCGAGCTCCAAGCCCTTCGCACCTACGCCTGGCAGCTCTACGTGAGCTACGCCTACAAATACGAGGGCAATCGCATCGCTGCCTACAGCGTCCAGACCTGGCCCAGCTGTACCCTCTTCATCCGCATAAGCCGCCCGGGAACCCAGGTCTTTGACTTCACCACGGGAGAGTAAGGAGGCGCCATGAAGAAGCCTTTTGCCCTGATCGCCCTGGCCGCTTTGGCCCTGCTTGCGGCCTGCTCCCAGACCCCCACCCAGTCCGGCCGCTCCCAGAGCCCTGGCCTCTTGACCACCTCCGAAGGGGTCCGCCACTACCAGGGGCAGGTGGTGGTGGGCTACGAGGACGAGTCTGGCCTTCAGGAAGCCATCCGTAAGCTGGGGGCCAAGGAGATCGCCCGCATCCCCGAGCTCAAGGCCGCCCTCCTCGAGGTGCCCGGGGACGCGGTGAAGGCGAGCCGGGCCCTGAAGGGCCTCCCTGGCCTCCGCTACGCCGAGCCCCACCTGGCCCAGGTGACCCCGCCCAAGGACGACCCCGTGGAACTCCCGAGGAGCCAGGAGCGTGGCCTTATCCCCCTGGGCAACCCCAGCGACCAAATCCTGGACGAGCTTCCCCAGTACGCCCTAGACCCCCGGCACCTAGCCGCCAAGGCCGCCTGGGACCAGGGGTTTGAGGGCGAGGGGGTGGTGGTGGCCATCATTGACGACCCCGCCGACGTGACCCATCCCGACCTCGCCGCCAACTGGGCGGGCAAGGCCTACGACCCGGTCACCAACACCACCTACACCAGCGCCAGCGATTGGTTGAACTTTATCCAAAACCTCGGCGGCCAGGCGGACCTCTACCACGGCACCTTCGTGGCCTCCACGGTGAGCGCCCCAAGGGATGGCCAAGGCATCGCCGGCCTCGCCCCCAGGGCCAAGTTCCTCCCCGTGGCCATCTTCCAGCCCGACTACGTGGGGGACTTCTACGTGGCCCGGGGCATCGTCTGGGCGGTGAACAACGGGGCCCAGGTCCTCAACAACTCCTGGGGCGGGCTCGGCTACGGAAATCTGGTGAAGGAGGCCTTTGATTACGCCCTGGCCAATGGGGTAGTGGTGGTGGCCAGCGCCGGGAACTCCTACAAAGACGAGGTGCGCACCCCCGCGGGCTACCCTGGGATCATCGCCTCGGCCGCCGCGGACGGCAACCGCAACAAGACCGACTTCTCCACCTACGGCCGCCACATCTCCAGCACCGCGCCGGGCCTAGACGTGCTCCTCGCCAAACCCACCTGGCTTGGGGGCGGCTACCGCCTCATCTCCGGCACCTCCTTCTCCGGCCCCTACACGGCCGCGGCGGCCGCCCTGGTGAAGGCCGCCTGCCCCGGGGCCACCCCCTACCAGGTGCGCCGCGCCCTGGAGACCACCACCTGGGAAACCAGCTTCAGGCGGGAGAAAGGCTGGGGCCACCTGAACGCCGACAAACTCTCCCAGCTCCTGGCCCGGGGGTGCGCCGCCCTCCCCGGGAAGGGGTCCGTGGTGCGGGTCAAGGTGGAGTACTTCAACGAAAACGGCACCTTCCCTGGCCTTCTCGCCGACGTGATCCTCCGGGGCAAGGGGCTTAGGCCGGGGGACCCCACCGACCCCACCCCCGTGTACTGGGCGCGCACGGACCAAAACGGCGAGGCCTGGTTCTACGAGATCGCCCCCGGGGAGTACGAGATCTACGTGGCCGGGGCCGACCTCGCCCTCACGGGGGGCCTCCCTGAGGAGCGGGGCACCTTCGTGGGGACCCTGGTGGCTACCCCTGGGTCCAACGCTTTCAACCCCGACGCCAAGCTCGTGCGCCTGCTGGCGAGCGAGGTCAACCTGAACCCCACAGACCCCTACGAGCCCAACGACACCCTGGCCCAGGCCACCCCCATCGCCTACGGCCAGACCACCCAGCTCGCCTACATCTTCGGCCAACCCCAGGACAAGGACCACTTCAAGTTCACAGGGACGGCGGGGGACACGATTCGGGCCAGGGTGTACGCCCGCTCCAGCATCGGGGGCACCTTGGACTCCTACCTCTACCTCCTGGACGCAAACGGCCAGGTCCTGGAGAAAAACGATGACCTCGTCTCCGGCCAGACCACCGACTCGGAGATCACCTTCACCTTGCCCCAGGACGGCACTTACTACCTGGTGGTGACCAGCTACACCATCGCCAACGGCGGAAGCGACAACAGCCCCTTCAACAAGTACCGCCTCGAGCTCCGGAAGACCAACTAGGCCCGTAAACGCCCACCCCCCGGAAGGAGGCCCGGGGGGTGGTCAAGTTTTGTCTAAAGGTGAATCGGCCGCTCCCACGCCGCCAGGGCGGCCTCCTTGAGGATCTCCGAGAGGGAGGGGTGGTGGTGGGGGGCGCGGCCCACGTCCTCGGCGCTCGCCTTGAAGAAGAGGGCCAAGGCGGCCTCGGCCAGGATGTCCCCCACCCGGGCCCCGATCCCGTGGACCCCCAGGATCCGGTCGGTCTTGGCGTGGGCCAGGACCTTGATAAAGCCTTCCGTCTCCCCCATGGCCCGGGCCCGCCCCGAGGCGGAGTAGGGGAACTTCCCCACCTTGTAGGGGATGCCCTTCTCCTTGAGCTCCTCCTCGGTATGGCCCACGGCGGCCACCTCGGGGTGGGTGTAGACCACGCTGGGGATGGCCTGGTAGTCCACGTGGCCGAAGCCCCGCGCCATGTGCTCCACGGCGGCGATCCCCTCCTCGCTGGCCTTGTGGGCCAGCATGGGCCCCCGCACCACGTCCCCGATGGCGTAGATGTGGGGGATGCGGGTCCTCAGGTGCTCGTCCACGGGGATCCGGCCCCGCTCGTCCGTGGAAAGCCCGGCGTTCTCCAGGGAAAGCCCCTCGGTGTAGGGCCTCCGGCCCACGGCCACAAGCACCCGGTCCGCCTCCAGGACCTCGCCCCCTTCCAGCTCCACCCGGGCCCCCTTTCCCTGGGGAAAGACGGCGGCGACCCGCACCCCGGTGCGGATGGCGAGGCCCTGCTTCTTGAAGACCCTCTCCGCCGCCCGGGAAACATCGAGGTCCATGGTGGGGAGGATGCGGTCCAGGTACTCCAGGACGATGACCTCCGCCCCCAGGCGGTGCCAGACCACCCCGAGCTCCAGGCCCACCACCCCGCCCCCCACCACGATGAGCCTCCCCGGCACCTCGGGGAAGGAAAGGGCCTCGGTGGAGGTCACCACCCGCTCGTAGTCCACCTGGGCCCAGGGGGGGATGAGGGGGGCGCTTCCCGTGGCGATGAGGATGAAGCGGGCCTCGAGCTCCTCCCCCGTCTCCTCCACCAGGACCTTGCGCTCGGAGAGGAAGCGGGCCGTGCCCAGGTGGCGGGCGATGCGGTTCTTTTTAAAGAGGAACTCCACCCCCTGGGTGTTGGCCTGGACCACCTTGTCCTTGTGGGCCATGAGGGCCCTTAGGTCCAGCTCCACCCCCTTCACCTTGGCCCCCACGAGGCCCTTCTTGGCCTCGTAGATGCGCTCCGTGGTCTCCAGGAGGGCCTTGGAGGGGATGCACCCCACCCTGAGGCAGGTCCCCCCCAGGGCCTTCTCCTTCTCCACCACCCCCACCCGCATCCCGAGCTGGGCCGCCCGGATGGCCGCCACGTACCCCCCGGGCCCGGCCCCGATCACCAGGAGGTCGTACACGTTACACCTCCAGAAGGAGCCTGGCCGGGTTCTCCACGAGCTCCTTCACCCGGCGGAGGAAGGTCACCGCCTCCCGCCCGTCCACGATGCGGTGGTCGTAGGAGAGGGCCAGGTACATCATGGGCCGGACCACCACCTGGCCCTCCCGGGCCACGGGGCGCTCCTGGATGGCGTGCATGCCCAGGATCCCCACCTGGGGCGGGTTGAGGAGGGGGGTGGAGTTTAAAGAGCCGTAGATCCCCCCGTTGGTGATGGTGAAGGTGCCCCCCATGAGCTCCTCGGGCTTGAGCTTCTTGGCGCGGGCCCTTTCGGCGAAGTCGGCGATCTGCCGCTCGATCTCGGCGAAGGAGAGGCGGTCGGCGTCCCGGATCACCGGCACCACCAGCCCCTCCCCCCCGCCCACGGCGATGCCGATGTCGTAGTAGCGGTGGTAGACGATGTGGTCCCCGCGGATCTCGGCGTTGAGCTCGGGGATCTCCTTGAGGGCCTGGACCACGGCCTTGACGAAGAAGCTCATGAAGCCGAGCTTGACCCCGTGCTTCTTCTGGAAGGCCTCCCCGAGCTCCTTCCTCAGGGCGATCACCGCCGACATGTCCGCCTCGTTGAAGGTGGTGAGCATGGCCGTGGTCTGGCGGACCATGAGGAGCCGCTCGGCGATGCGGCGGCGCAAGGGCGTCATGGGCACGGCCTCGCTCACCCGCCAGGGCTTGTCGGCGGGGGCTTGCGCGGGGGTGGGCGGCGGGGGCGCGGGGCGGGAAGGGGGTGGAGGCGGGGCTTCCTCAGGCTTGGCGGGGGCCCTCTCCTCCAGGTGGCGCATCACGTCCTCCTTGAGGATGCGCCCGCCAAGGCCCGTCCCCTCTACCTCCGCCGGGGAGAGGCCCCTTTCCCGCATGAGGCGCTCCGCGGCGGGCATGGCCAAGGGCTCCAGGGGGGCCTCAGCGGGCGGCTCAGGCCTGGCCTCCGCCCCCCCTTCCTCCAGGAGGGCGATGGCCTCCCCCACCCGGGCGGTCCCCCCGGTCTTCTTCAGGATCTGCTTCAGGGTCCCGGGGAAGGGGGCGGGAAGCTCCAGGGTGGCCTTGTCGGTGATGAGCTCCACCAAGGGCTCGTCGGCCTGGAAGGCCTCCCCTTCCCGCTTGAGCCAGGCGCCGACCTCCACTTCCACGATGCTTTCGCCCACGGAGGGCACCTTGAGTTCCCGCACGGCTACCTCCTCACCTAAACGCCTCCTCAAGCAGCTCCTCCTGCTCCAGCCTGTGCACCTTGGAGGAGCCCACGGCGGGGCTTGGGGACTCGGGCCGGGCCACCACGGAGAAGGGGTGGCCGTAGATCTCCCCGCAGAAGCGGGCGGAGAGGTACCACCAGGCCCCCTGGTTCACCGGCTCCTCCTGCACGAAGACCACCGGGGTCTCCTCGGGGTAGAAGGAGAGGGCCTCATGAAGCTCGGCCTCGGGGAAGGGATAGAGGAGCTCCAGCCTGAGGAGGGCCACGTCCTCGGCCCGAAGCTCCCTCCGCTTCTGCAGGAGGTCGTAGTAGACCTTGCCCGAGGTGAGGAGAACCTTCCGCGCCCCCTTGACCCTTTCGGGGATCACCTTGTGGAAGCGCCCTTCCGCGAGCTCCTCCAGGGGGGAGACCACCTCGGGGTGGCGGAGGAGGCTCTTGGGGGTCATGACCACCAGGGGCTTGCGGATCTTGCGCTTCACCTGGCGGCGGAGGAGGTGGAAGAACTGGGCGGGGGTGGTGGGGTAGGCCACCTGGAGGTTGTCCTTGGCGCCAAGCTGCAGGAAGCGCTCGGGGCGGGCCGAGGAGTGCTCGGGGCCTTGGCCCTCGAGCCCGTGGGGCAGGAGGAGGACGAGGCCCGAGAGGCGGTTCCACTTGGCCTCGGCGCTGGCCAGGAACTGGTCTATGTAGACCTGGGCCACGTTGGCGAAGTCCCCGAACTGGGCCTCCCAGAGGACGAGGCCCTCGGGGTAGTCCAGGCTGTAGCCGTACTCAAAGCCTAAGACCCCGGCCTCGGAGAGGGGGGAGTTCCAGACCTCCACCTCCGCCTGCCCTTCGGCCAGGTGCTGGAGGGGGATGTAGCGCTCCCCGGTGCGGTAATCGTAAAGGGCGGCGTGGCGCTGGGTGAAGGTGCCCCGGAGGGCGTCCTGGCCCGTGAGGCGCACCCTGTGCCCCTCCACGGCCAAGGTGGCGAAAGCCAGGGCCTCGGCGGTGGCCCAGTCCACGGGGCGCTTCTCCTCGGCCATCTCCAGGCGGGCCTCGAGGAAGCGCTTGAGCTTGGGGTGGACCTGGAAGCCCTCAGGGAGGGTGGCGAGGCGCACCAAGAGGTTCTTCAGGGCCTCCTTGGGGACCCGGGTATCCGCCTCGGGCACCAGGTGGTCGGGCCCGCCCACGTACCCCTGCCAGAGGCCGGAAAGCCCGTGGGGCACCACGGGTCCGGGCTCGGCCTTCACCCGGGCGAAGGCGCTCTCCAGCCGCTCCAGGTAGGCGTCCTGCCAGGCCCTAAGCTCCGCCTCCGAGACCACCCCCTCCGCCTTCAGTCTCTCGGCGTAGACCCGCCAGGGCTCGGGGCGCCTAGCGATGAGGGCGTACATGGGGGCCTGGGTGAAGGTGGGCTCGTCCGTCTCGTTGTGCCCCCGGCGGCGGTAGCCCACGAGGTCTATGACCACGTCCTTGCCGTAGCGGCTCCGGTACTCCAGGGCGAGGGCGAGGACGAAGAGGAGCTCGTCCAGGGCCTCGGCGTTCACGTGGAAGACGGGCGCCCCCACCATCTTGGCGATGTCCGTGGGGTAGCGGCAGGAGGTGTACTCGGAAGGCAGGGTGGTGAAGCCCAGCTGGTTGTTGGCCACCACGTGGAGGGTGCCCCCCACCCGGTAGCCGGGAAGCCCGGAGAGGTTCAGGGTCTCCTGGACGATGCCCTCGCCGATGAAGGCCGAGTCCCCGTGGACCAGGATGGCGAGGCCCCGCTTCCTCTTTTGGTCGCCGAAGCGGTCCTGCTTGGCCCGGAGCCTCCCCAGGGCCACGGGGTTCACGAACTCCAGGTGGCTCGGGTTGAAGTTCAGGGAGACGTGGACCGAGCCGAAGGGGGTCTCCTGGTCGCTGGAAAAGCCCAGGTGGTACTTCACGTCCCCCGCGTAGCCCTCGGGGAAGATCTCCTCAAACTCGCGGAAGATGCGCTCAAAGGGCTTTCCCACCACGTGGGCCAGAACGTTGAGCCGCCCCCTGTGGGCCATGCCCAGCACCACCTCCCGCACCCCGTGCCTAGCCGCCTCCCAGACGGCCTCCTTAAGCAGGGGGATGAGGCTTTCCAGGCCCTCCACGCTGAAGGTCTTGGCCCCCAGGTACTTGCGCTGGAGGAAGGCCTCAAAGAGGTTCGCCTGCATGAGGCTTTCCAAAACCCGCCTCCGCACCTCGAGGGCGGGCTTGGGCCAGGGGGCCTCAATCCGGGAAAGGAGCCATTCCCTCTCCTCGGGCTCCACGTGGGCAAGCTCCCACCCCACGGGGCCCAGGTAGGTGGCCTCCAGGCGCTCAAGGAGGGCCCCCAGGGTGGGGGCGCCGAAGAGGGGGGGAAGAGGCTTCCTTAGGTCCTCGGGGGAGAGGCCGTGGGCCTCGAGGGCAAGGGCCTTGGGCCTCGGCCTTTCCCGGCCCAGGGGGTCGGTCCGGGCCGCGAGGTGCCCGAGCTCCCGGTAGGCCTGGCGCAAGGCTTCCACCTTAAGGAGAAAGGCCGCATCCGGCGCCTCGGCCGGGGAAGGGGGCGGTTCTCGTCGCCCGTCCTCGAGGGAGAGGGCGGAGAAGTAGCGCCGCCAGTCCTCGGGCAGGGCAAAGGGGTCCTCCAGGTAGGTGCGGTAGAGGGCCTCCAGGTAGCCTTGGCTTTCCAGCGTGAGCTCCATGCCTCGCCTCCAAAGGGGGGCATACCCCCTCCACTACGCTACACCAAAAGGCGGCGGGAGCGCCCCTCCCCTTTACAATGGGGCCATGGTCCTGAAGGAGCGCCAAGGCGCGGTGCTGGTCCTCACCCTGAACCGGCCCGAAAGGCTCAACGCCCTCACCGGCGAGCTCTTAGACGCCCTCTACGATGCCCTCAAGGAGGGGGAGGAGGACCGGGAGGTGCGCGCCCTCCTCCTCACGGGGGCGGGCCGGGCCTTCTCCGCCGGGCAGGACCTCACGGAGTTCGGCGACCAAAAGCCCGACTACGAGGCCCACCTGCGCCGCTACAACCGGGTGGTGGAGGCCTTGAGCGGCCTGGAGAAGCCCCTGGTGGTGGCGGTGAACGGGGCGGCGGCGGGGGCCGGGATGAGCCTCGCCCTCTGGGGGGACCTCCGCCTCGCCGCCGTGGGGGCGAGCTTCACCACGGCCTTCGCCAGGATCGGCCTGGTGCCGGACTCCGGGCTGAGCTTCCTCCTCCCCCGGCTGGTGGGCCTGGCCAAGGCCCAGGAGCTCCTCTTCCTCTCCCCGAGGCTCTCCGCCGAGGAGGCCCTGGCCCTCGGGCTCGTGCACCGGGTGGTGCCCGCGGAAAGGCTCATGGAGGAGGCCCTCGCCCTGGCCAAGGAGCTCGCCCAGGGCCCCACCCGGGCCTACGCCCTCACCAAGAAGCTCCTCCTGGAGACCTACCGCCTCTCCCTCACCGAGGCCCTGGCCCTCGAGGCCATCCTGCAAGGGGAGGCGGGGCGCACCCTGGACCACGAGGAGGGGGTTAGGGCCTTCCGCGAAAAGCGCCCGCCCCGCTTCCAAGGGCGATGATCCGCTACCTCCAGGGGAAGGTCCTCAAGAAGGAGGAGGGGGGCTTCCTCCTCCTGGTGGGCGGGGTGGGCTTCCTGGTCCAGGCCCCCGGGCCCTTCCTCCAGGCCTTGAAGGAGGGGGAGGAAGTGGGGGTCCACACCCACCTCCAGGTGCGGGAAGACGGGCTTTTCCTCTACGGCTTTCCCGAGGAGGAAAGCCTCCTCCTCTTTGAGCTCCTCCTCTCCGTGAGCGGGGTGGGGCCCAAGGTGGCCCTCGCCCTCCTCTCCGCCCTCCCCCCTAGGCTCCTCGCCCGGGCTTTGGTGGAGGGGGACCTGAGGCTCCTTACCTCGGCGAGCGGGGTGGGGAAAAGGCTCGCCGAAAGGATGGCCCTGGAGCTCAAGGGGAAGGTGCCCCCCCACCTCCTCACCGGGGAGAAGGTGGAAAGCGAGGCCGCCGAGGAAGCGGTCCTGGCCCTCGCCGCCTTAGGGTTCAAGGAGGGGCAGGCCCGGGCGGTGGTCCTGGAGATCTTGCGCCAAAACCCCAAGGCCAAGGCCCAGGACCTCATCAAGGAGGCCCTGAAGCGCCTCCGCTAAGTGCCCGCGCGTTGGCTTCGCAACATGGGATACCCGAGCTGGGGCTATGGGAAAACGCTTTTGGGGCCCCCACCGCGGCTTTTGCCGCGGTGGGGTACTTAGCCCAGGTCGTCCAGGGCCTCCCGGAAGCCCCGGGGCACCCCCAGGTACCCTCCCTCCGCCACGGCCAGGGGGAAGAGGGCCTCGAGGGGGCCTTCCAACAGGGCCACCTGCCGCCCCAAAAGGAGGCGGGCCCCCTCAGGAGAAGGGGCCTCCAGGCCATAGGGGAAGAGGGCCAAAGCCCCCTCCCCCGGCCCCCCCTCCCCCCGGTCCAGGAAGAGGCCCAGGGGCTCCAAGAAGCCCAGCATCCGGGCCCGGTGCATCTCCCGGCGCAGGGCCTGGAGGGCCTTTGGGTCCTCCGCCCCCTGCCACAGGAGGAGGTCCGCCTCGGGGGAGAGGCCCACCAGGCTGTAGGCGGAAAGAAACCCCCCCTTGGCCCGCCAGCGGGAAAGGAGGAGGGCGAGCTCCTCCTTGAGGTGCTCCTGGTGCTCGGCCTCGAGGCGGCGGAACTCGGGGAGGAGGCGAAAAAGGCCAAGGGCCCAGAAGAGTTCCATGCCCCTAGCTTACGCCCAGGAAGCGGGCGAGGCCCCCATCGTCCAGGTACCGGCCCACGAAGAAGGGCCCGAACTCCCCGTAGCGGGCCGAGACCTCGTCAAAGCGCATCTCGTAGACGATCTTCTTGAACTGGACGGGGTCCTCGCTGAAGAGGTTCACCCCCCACTCCCAGTCGTCCAGGCCCTGGGCCCCGCTGATGACCTGGAGGACCTTCCCCTGATACTTTCTGCCCGTCTCCCCGTGGGCCTTCATGAGCCGGGCCCGCTCCTTGGCGGGGAGGAGGTACCAGTTGTCCTCCGCCTGGCGGCGCTTGTTCATGGGGTAGAAGCAGACGTACCCCCCCTTGGGCACCTTAGGGGTGAGGCGGGGCTTCACGTAGGGGGCCTCGGGGTCCAGGGGCTTCTCCTGGCTTCCGAGCTCCACCACGGAGTAAAAGCCGTAGGCGGGGAGGAGGTACTCGGCGAAGAGGCTCCGGTTCAGGGCCCTTTCCAGCTCTAAAAGCTCGTCCAGGCTCTCCCGGAGGTTGAGGAAGAGGAGGTCCGCCTTCTGGGTGATCACCTGGTACACCCCGAAAGACCCCCGCCCCTCCTCCTCCGCCCGCCGCCAGGCGGAGAGGAGGCCCCAAAGCTCCTCCCACGCGGCCCTTCGCTCCTCCGGGGAGGCCTTGCGCCAGCGGGGGAAGTCCAAAAGGCGGAAGTCGTGGAGCATGTGCCAGCCCTCGAGGGTGTGGGTGGGCTCGGGCAGGTAACCTTCCATGCCCCTCACTATAAGGCCGGGGGCCCTTGGGTATAGTGCTCCCGTGGCGCCTTGGCTTCACGCTCTCCTCGCCCTCCTGGTGGCCTGGCTTTTGGGCCGGTACGGGGCCAGGCTCCTCGCCGCCTTGGGCCGCCTCACCCCCACGGAAAGGGACGACCGCTTCTTCCGCCTCCTGGGCCTCCTCTGGTGGGGGGCGGTTCTCCTCCTCTTGGGAAGCTACCTGGCTCACGCCCTGGACCTGCCCCACGAGCCCTTCCGCCCCTGGGGGCAAGGACTCGCCTCCTGGCTGGGAGCAAGGGGGCTTTCGGCCCTATCCATCCTGGCCCTCACCTTCCTGGGGTACCGCCTCGTCCCCCTCCTCCTAAGGAAGCTTCCCTCTCCCGAGGGAACCCACTCCCGGGAGGCGGTGCGGCGGCGCACCCTGAAGGTGGTGTCCGAGTCGGTGCTCAAGGGAGCGGTCCTCCTCTTCGGGGGGCTTCTCCTCCTCTCCAACCTGGGCCTGAACGTCGCCGCCCTCCTGGCCGGGGCGGGGGTGGCGGGCCTCGCCCTGAGCCTCGCCGCGCAAAACCTCATCCGGGACTTCATCAACGGCTTCTTCATCCTCCTGGAGGACCAGTACGGGGTGGGGGACATCGTCCAGATAGGCGGGGTGGGGGGGCAGGTGGAGCGCTTCACCCTGAGGCTCACGGTGCTCCGGGACCTCGAGGGCCGGGTCCACTTCATCCCCAACTCCGAGGTGCGGCAGGTGACCGTCCTCACCCAGGAGTGGAGCCGGGCGGTGGTGGACGTGGGGGTGGCCTACAAGGAGGACCTGGACCGGGTCCTGGCGGTCTTCCGGGACGAGGCGGCGCGCTTCTACGAAGACCCCCTCTGGCGGGAGCGCTTCGCCGACGCCCCGGAGGTCCTGGGGGTGCAGAACCTGGCCGACTCCGCCGTGGTCATCCGGGTCCTCTTCAACACCAAGCCCGCCGAGCAGTGGGCCATCGCCCGGGAGTTCCGCCGCCGCATCAAGAACCGGCTGGACCAAGAGGGCATAGAGATCCCCTACCCCCACCTCAAGCTCTACCTGGGGGAGGCGCTCCGGCTGGAAAAGGGGTAGGCTAAAGGGGATGCGGGACATCCACGGGGAGATCCTGGAGGCCCTCCGCCCCCACCTCGGGCCCCGGGCGGAGGCGGTTTTGGAAGAGGGGCTGAAGCGCCTGGGAAAGCGCCCCTCCGAGCTCACCCCTAAAGACGGGGAGGTCCTGCTCAAGGGCCTCGTCTTCCGCGAGCTCCAGGCCCGCCTGCGCCCAGAGGAGGCCAGGCGGGTGGTGGAGGAGGTCCTCCTTCGCCTCAAGGAGGAAGCCCTAAGCCCCAAGGCCCTGGAGGAGGCCCTCAAGCGCTTCGGCCTCTACCTGGACTGGCCCGAGGTGGCCCGCCTCCGGGCCCTTTCAAACCGCCTCCGCCAGGAACCCGACCCCAGGCTCTTCCGCGAGGCCCAGGAGCTCCTGGAGGCCCTGGAGGAGAAGCTGGAGGAGGCCCTTTTGCGCCAGGCCAAGGACCTGGCCCACCTGGAGGAAAGCCTGGAAAGGGTCCGGCACCTGGGCGGGCCCAAGGTGCGCAAGCTAGAGAGCCTGGTGGAGATGGTGCGCAAGGCCCAGGCCGAGGGCCTCCTGGTCCAGGCGGAGGTGGAGCGGGCGAGGAAGCTGGCCCTGGAGCTAAGGAAGCTCCTGGAGTCCAGCGTGGCCCGGGCCCCCAGCTTGCCGGAGATCGTCTTTGAAACGGCGGAGGAAACCCCAAAGCACCCCACGGGGGTCTTCCTCACCGTGGAGGAGGCGCGGGACCTGGAAGAGGAGCTGGTCATAGACCTGGGGGACCTGCCCGAGGAGGCGGCAAAGCGGCTCCAGGCCCTGGAGGTGGAGGAGGAAAGGCGGAAGCTGGAAGCCCTCCTCGCCCGCTACGCCCCCCTCCTGGAGCGGGCCACGGTGAGCCCCCTCCTCGCCGAGGTCCAGGCCCTCCTGGAGGCGGGAACCCCCGCCGGGGAAAAGCTTCTCCTCCTGGAGAAGGCCTTCCAGGAAGCCGAGGCCAACCTGAGGGCGGAAAGGCGGGCCAGGCTCATCCAGCTCCAGGAGGCCCTGAGAACCCTCCCCCTCGCCGCGGAGGCCAAGGCCCCCCTGGAAAGCGCCCTGGCGCTGGCGGAGGAAACCCTGAGGGAGGGCGGCCTCCCCGACCTCCTTTCCCTGGAAGGGGAGCTCCGGCGCCTGGAGGAGGAGGCCAGGCGCCGGGAGGAAGAGGCCAAGCGCCTGGAGGAAGAGCGGCAGGCCCTCATGCGGGAGCTTTCCGGGAAGGGCGAGGCCTTCCTCCCTCTCCTGCGCGAGCTCCAAGCCCTTCCCCCGGAGGCCCTTCCCGAAAGGCTTCCCGAGCTCAAGGCCCGCTACGCCGCCCTCCTCAAGGCCCAAGGAGAGGAGGCCGCCCTCAAGGCCAAGCTGGAGGAGGCGGCCCGGGCCCTGGAGGCCCTCCGGGAGAAAGCCCAAAGCCTCGGCCTGGAGGGGCTCTGGGCCGAGGCGAAAAGGGCCCTAGAAGAGGGGAACCCCCAGGGCCTCGAGGCCCTGCGGAAGGCCCTGGGGGAAGCCCGGGCCCGGGCCAGGCAGACCGCCCTGGAGGAGCTCGCCCGCCTCCAGGCCCTGGCGGAACGCTTCCGGGGCTTCGGGGGAGAGAGCCTCCTAAAGGCCATTGAGGAGGAGAAGGCCAAGCCCGAGCCCGACCCCGCCCCCATCGCCCGGGCTCTCCAGGCCCTTAAGCGGCGGCTGGAGGCCAAGCGGGAGGAACTCCTCACCCGCCTCACCGCCTTTTTCCAGACCCATGCCCGCCTCCAGGGCTTCCAGAGCGAGACCGCCCGCCGCCTCAAGCCCCTTCTTTCCGTGCTGGAGAGCGCCAAGGAAAAGCTTCCCCGCCTGGGACCCAAAGGGCTTCTCCAGGTGGAAGGCACCCTGGCCCAGGCGGAAGGCCTCCTCCGGGAGCTTGAGAAAGAGGCTGAGGCGGCCAAAGCCGTGCTCCAGGAGCTCCGGGGCACGGACCTGGAGGCCCTCCTGGAGGTCCTGGAGGTGAGCGCCCCCGACCAGGACCTGGCGCGCTTCCGCCTGCCCGGGGTGGAGGCCCTAGGCCACCTGGAAGAAACCCCCCCCCTCCCCAAGGAGCCCCTCCTCCGGCTCAAGGAGGCCCTGGACCGCCTGGACGAGGCCCTCGCCCAAAGGCGGGGCCCCGCGGCCCTGGTCTTCGGGGAAAAGGCCCTGGTTCTCGCCCCCCATAGGGGGAAGACCCTGGTGGCCCTCCTGGAACGGTCGGCCCTCTCGGCCTTCCTCCTGGAACTCTCCTAAAGGAGCCGGGGCGGGTGCTACACTAAAGGCAGTGGTCGTCCGCGAAGCCCTTTGGGAAAACCTGGCGGGGCGCCTGGCCTACCTCTCCCCCGAGGAACGGGAGAGGGTCCACAGGGCCTACCTCTTCGCCGAGGAGGCCCACCGGGGCCAGCTGCGAAGAAGCGGGGAGCCCTACATCACCCACCCCGTGGCCGTGGCGGAGATCCTGGCCTCCTTGCGCATGGACGCCGATACCTTGGCCGCGGGCCTCCTCCACGACACCATGGAGGACTGCGGGGTTTCCGGGGAGGAGCTGGAACGGCGCTTCGGCCCCACCGTGCGCCGCCTGGTGGAGGGGGAGACCAAGGTCAGCAAGCTCTACAAGCTGGCCAACCTCGAGGGCGAGGAGAAACGGGCCGAGGACCTCCGCCAGATGTTCATCGCCATGGCGGAGGACGTGCGCATCATCATCGTCAAGTTGGCGGACCGCCTGCACAACCTCCGCACCCTGGAGCACATGCCCCCCGAGAAGCAGAAGCGGATCGCCCAGGAAACCCTGGAGATCTACGCCCCCCTGGCCCACCGCCTGGGGATGGGCCAGATCAAGTGGGAGCTGGAGGACCTCTCCTTCCGCTACCTCTACCCGGAGGCTTACCAGGGGCTGCTTTCCCGCCTACGGGAAACCCAGGAGGCCAGGGAGCGCCTGGTGAAGCGGGCCACGGCCATCCTGGAGGAGGCCCTGAGGCGGGACGAGCTCTTGCAGGCCCAGCTCAGGGGCTTTGAGGTCACGGGCCGCCCCAAGCACCTCTACTCCATCTGGAAGAAGATGGAACGGGAGGGCAAGGCCCTGGAGCAGATCTACGACCTCCTGGCGGTGCGGGTGGTCCTGGACCCGAGGCCAAGCCCCAAGGAGGAGGACGTGAGGGAAAAGCAGGTCTGCTACCACGTCCTGGGCCTGGTCCACGCCCTCTGGCAGCCCATCCCCGGCCGGGTGAAGGACTACATCGCCGTGCCCAAGCCCAACGGCTACCAGAGCCTCCACACCACGGTCATCGCCCTGGAGGGTCTGCCCTTGGAGGTGCAGATCCGCACCCAGAAGATGCACCGGGTGGCGGAGTACGGCATCGCCGCCCACTGGCTCTACAAGGAGGGGCTCACCGACCCCGAGGAGCTCAAAAGGCGGGTCTCCTGGCTCAAGAACATCCAGGAGTGGCAGCAGGAGTTCAGTAGCTCCCGGGAGTTCGTGGAGGCGGTGACCCGGGACCTCCTCGGGGGGAGGGTCTTCGTCTTCACCCCCAAGGGCCGGATCATCAACCTGCCCAAGGGGGCCACCCCCGTGGACTTCGCCTACCACATCCACACCGAGGTGGGGCACCGCATGGTGGGGGCCAAGGTGAACGGGCGCATCGTCCCCCTCTCCTACGAGCTCCAAAACGGGGAGATCGTGGAGATCCTCACCGCCAAAAACGCCCACCCCTCCAAGGGCTGGCTGGAGTTCGCCAAGACCCGGAGCGCCAAGAGCAAGATCCGCCAGTACTTCCGCGCCCAGGAGCGCCAAGAGACCCTGGAAAGGGGCCAAGGGCTTTTGGAGCGCTACCTCAAGCGCAAGGGCCTTCCCAAGCCCGCGGAGAGCCAGCTGGAGGAGGCGGCCAAGCGCCTGGGCCTCACCCCTTCCCCCGAGGAGCTCTACCTGGCCTTGGCCCTGAACCGCCTCACCCCCAAGCAGGTGGCGGAAAAGCTCTACCCCAAGGCCCTCCTGAAGCCGGAAAAGCCCAAGCCCCCCCCGAAAAACGCCTGGGGCATCCGGCTAGAGCAGGACCTCGAGGCCCCCATCCGCCTGGCCTCCTGCTGCGAGCCCATGAAGGGGGACAGTATCCTGGGCTTCGTCACCCGGGGCCGGGGCGTCACGGTGCACAAGGCCGACTGCCCCAACCTCCGCCGCCTCCTCCAGGGCCCCGAGGCCGACCGGGTCATCGGGGCCTACTGGGAGGGGGTGGGGGGGAAGGTGGCCACCCTGGAGGTCCTGGCCCAGGACCGGGCCGGGCTCCTCCGGGACGTGATGCAGGTGGTGGCCGAGGCGGGGAAGAGCGCCCTGGGCTCCGAGACCCGCATCCTGGGCCCCATGGCCCGCATCCGCCTCCGCCTTTCGGTGCAGGACGGGGAGCGGGAGGCCCTGGTGGAGGCCCTGAAGGGGGTGCGGAGCGTCCAGGAGGTGCGCTGGGTCTAGAGGAGGCGCACCCAGACCTCCCGCTCCCTGGGGCCATCGTACTCCGCCAGGAAGACCTGTTGCCACCGCCCAAGCAGGAGGCGCCCCCTCTCCGCGGGCAAGAGGAGGAAGACCCCGGTGAGGAGGCTTTTGAGGTGGGCGTGGGTGTTGCCCTCGGCGTGGCGGTCCTCAGGGTGGAAACGGGGAGCGAGCTCGGCAAGCCGGGCCAGGAGGTCGTGGGCCACGTCGGGGTCGGCCCCCTCCTGCACCGTGAGGCCGCAGGTGGTGTGGGGCACGAAGAGGTAGACCAGGCCCGTGTGCCCTTCCAGAATCCCTTCCACCGCCCGGGTGATGTTCACCAGGCCTTCTTCGGGGGTGCGGACATAGAGCTTCTTCATCAGGAAAGGCGGGAGGTGCGCAGGAAAAAGCGCTTTTCCACCGGGAAGGGGCGGTCCAGGTCGCCGAACTCGGCCTCGGCCCAGGCAAGGAGCCTGGACATGGCCCGCTCGTGCACCTCCTGGGGCACGGCGCGGGTGAAGGAGTAAAGCCTCTCCTGCAGGGCCTCGAGGGCCTCCCGGGGGGTGCGCTCCTCCCGCCAGGCCACCACCTCCCGGGTCTTGGGCCTGAGGCCGAGGCGCCTCAGGGCCTCCTCCACCTCCTTAAGCCGCCTGCTGTGGGTTCCCCGCTCCACGGGGAAGCCTTCCTCGGCCACCAGGGCCTGCCACCGCTCTTGGAGGCGGCACTCGGCCTCGGCCTTCACCCGGTCCCACCCCTCCAGGAGGACCCCCCCGGGCTTCAGGACCCGCAGGGCCTCGGCCAGGGCCCTGGGCCAGTCGGGGAGGAGGTGCCACAGGTGGACCACGATCACGGCGTGGACGCTCCCTTCAGGCAGGGGAATCTCCCGGGCGTCCGCGAGCAGGAGGCGCACCTTGCGCATGACCCCGGCCGCCTTCTGCCGAAAGACCTCCAGCATGGCGGGGTCGTGGTCCAGGGCCAGGTAGCGGTAGCCCCGGGCGATGAGGGGAAGGGCGATGCGCCCCGTGCCCACGCCAAGCTCCAAGAGGACGGGCTCCTCTCCCCGGGTCTGGAGGGCGTTCCCCATGGCCGTGGCGATGCGCCCCGCCACCTCCGGCGGGTAGGTCCGGAGGCGGTCGTAGGCGTAGGCCACCCGGGTGAGGGCGCTGGACATCTCCCCCCTCATTTTAAGGGGTATACTCCCAGGCATGAAGGGTCTCATCCTGGCCGCAGGCCGCGGCACCCGGCTTCGCCCCCTTACCCACACCCGGCCCAAGCCGGTGATCCGGGTGGCGGGCCGACCCATCATCCACTACGCCCTGGACAACCTTCTGGCTGCCGGGGTGGAGGAGATCGGGGTGGTGGTCTCCCCGGAGACGGAAAAGGACCTCCGCGAGGCCCTCTCCGGCTACCCGGTGCGCTACATCCTCCAGGAGGAGCCCCAGGGCCTGGCCCACGCGGTGGCGGTGGCCGGGGATTTCCTCAAGGAAAGCCCCTTTGTCCTCTACCTGGGGGACAACCTCTTCCAGCGGGGGATCCGGCCCTACCTGGAGGCTTTCCGGGAGGGGGTGAGCGCCGTTTTGGCCCTGGTACGGGTGGGAAACCCGCGGCAGTTCGGGGTGGCGGTGATGGAAGGGGAGCGGATCGTGCACCTGTTGGAAAAGCCCAAGGACCCCCCCTCGGACCTGGCGGTGGCGGGGGTGTACGTGTTCACCCCGGAGGTGTTGGAGGTGATCCAGGACCTGAAGCCCTCCGCCCGGGGGGAGTACGAGATCACCGACGCCATCCAGGGCCTCATTGACCGGGGGAAGAAGGTGGTGGGGGTGGAGGTGGAGGGCTGGTGGAAGGACACGGGCCGCCCCGCCGACCTCCTGGACGCCAACCGCCTCCTCCTGGAGGAGCTTTCTCCCCGGGTGGAAGGGGAGGTGGAGGAGAGCCAGCTCACGGGCCGGGTGGTGGTGGCGAGGGGGGCCAGGGTGGTGGGAAGCACGGTGATCGGCCCGGCCTTCATCGGGGAGGGGGCGGTGGTGGAAGGAGCCTACATCGGTCCCTTCACCTCCTTGGGGCCGGGGGCGCGGGTGGTGCGCTCGGAGGTGGAGTACTCCATCCTCGAGGACCAGGCCGTCCTCGAGGACGTGGCCCTGCGCCTCCAGGAGAGCATCCTGGGGGTGGGGGCGGAGGTGAAGAGCCGAAACGGCCTCCCCCGGGCCCACCGCCTGGTCCTCGGGGACCTCTCCCAGGTGGAGCTGGCCTGAGGGATGCCCAGGCTTTTGGACCTCCTCACGGAGTCCTGGCAAAGCGGCGAGGCCCTGGCGAGGGCCCTCGGGGTGAGCCGGGCCGCCGTCTCCAAGGAGGCGCGGAGGCTTTTGACGGAGGGCTACCCCGTGGAGGTCTCCCGCCAGGGCTACCGCATCCTCCCCGGGACCCCCCTCCCCCACCTCTTCCGACCCCCGGGGCGCTTAGGGAGGCCCTACCGCTACCTGGGCCGGGTGGGGAGCACCCAGGACGTCCTGAGGGCCTGGGCGGAAGAAGGGGCCCCCGAGGGGGCTCTGGTCCTCGCCGAGGGGCAAGAAAGGGGGCGGGGCCGCCGGGGAAGGCCCTGGGAGAGCCGTCCCGGGGCGAGCCTCACCTTCTCCCTCCTCCTTAGGCCCCACCTCCCCCTCCCCTCCTTAAGCCTCCTCCCCCTCCTCGCGGGCCTCGCCCTCCGGGAAGCCGTGGGGGTGGGGGGGCTCAAGTGGCCCAACGACCTCCTCACCGAAGACGGGAGGAAGCTCGCCGGGGTGCTCCTGGAGGCCAAGGCCGAGGGGGAGGAGGTGAGCTACGCCCTCCTCGGCGTGGGGGTGAACGTGGCCTGGGCCCCGGAAGGGGCGGCCTTCCTAGGGGAGTTCGTCCCCCTCTCCCGGCGGGAGGTGCTGGAGGGGTTCCTCCTGAGGCTGGAGGCCCTCCTCCCCCTCCTGCAAACCCCCGAGGCCCTCCTGGAGCGCTACCGAAAGGCCTCCTGCACCCTGGGCCGAAGGGTGCGGGTGCGCACCCCAAGGGGGGTGGTGGAGGGCCCCGCCGAGGAGGTGCTTCCCGACGGGAGCCTCCTGGTGGGGGGGGTGCGGGTGGGGGCGGGGGAGGTGGAGCTCCTGCCCCTTCTTGAGTGAGCTGGGCTTAGATTTTCCTCAGCGCCTCTGCTAGGATGAGGGTGGGTATGTTCGCGCGGATCTTCACCAAGGAAGAGGCCGATGCCCTCCTTCCCGAAGTCAGGCGGGTGCTGGCGGAGATGCGCCAGGCCCGGGAGGAGCTTAAGGAGGCGCAGAGGCGCCTTCCCGAGGCCCGGGGGCTTGAGCGAAGGGCCCTCGAGGAGGAGGCCCGCTTCCTCCTCGGCACCCTCGAGGCCGATGCCCGCTACCTGGCCTCCCTGGGGGTCCTCCTCAAGGACCTGGACCGGGGCCTGGTGGACTTCCCCGGCCGGGTAGGGGGCGAGGTGGTCTTCCTCTGCTGGCAGGAGGGGGAGCCCGAGGTGGCCCACTACCACCCCCTCTCCGGGGGCTTCGCGGAGAGGAGGCCCCTCTATGGGGAAGGCCCTACCCTTCCCCCGGAGGCCCGCCCCGGCGAAAGGCGGCCAGGCGCCTGAGGTCCTCCCGTACTAGGTCGTCCCGCCCCGCCAGGGACTCCAGGTGGTGCCTGAGCTCGTGGAGGAGGGTCTCCCACACCTCGGCCTCCCAGTCCAACCCCTCCCCCGCCACCTTTTGGAAAGAGCCGTAGTAGAGGGCGATGTGCCGCCCCAGGCCCTCAAACCCCCCGAAGGCCGAGGGTGGCCCGGGGTCCAGGTACTCCCCGAGGCGCCAGACGCCCTCAAGCCCCGGCTCCGGCCTGGCCTCGGGGAAGACGTGCACCCCCTGGAGGCCCCTTTTGAAGTCCTCGGGGATCTCCTCCCAAAGCCTCTCCACCAGCTTCACGAAGGCCTCGTAGGTCATGGCCGGTGGTAGGGGTGGCCCGCCCTCAGGGTGAGGACCCGGTAGAGCTGCTCCATGAGGACCAGGAGGGCGAGCTCGTGCTGGAGGGTTAGGGGGGAGAGGGAAAGGAGGAGGTCCGCCTCCTCCCGCACCGCCTCCGGGTGCCCCTCCGCTCCCCCCACCAAAAAGGCCACCCGCTCCCCCTCCAAGGAAAGGAGCCTCCGGTAGAGCTCCTCGGTGGTCAAAAGCTTCCCCCGCTCGTCCAGGACCACCTTCCGGTGCCCTCCCGCCTTGGGGAGGAGTTCCTTTTCCTCCCGCACGAAAACCAGCTCCAGGGGGGCGTACCTCTGGATGCGCTTCCTGTACTCCTCCACCCCGAGCCGGGCGTAGGCCAGCCGGGGCCTGCCCACCGCCACCACCCTAAGGCGCACAGGCCCATGCTATCGCGGAAGGGGTATACTCGGGGCGAAGGGAAAGTGGGATCCAGCCCCACCCCCGAAAAGGAGGCCCGAGGCCCTTACCCAGGGCGGGCTTCCCGGCGCCACAAGCGCCAAGAAGGAGGGCGTCATGGTCAAGGAAACCCATCGGTTCCGACCCTTCACCGAGGAGCCCATAAGGCTCATCGGGGAGGAAGGGGAGTGGCTCGGGGACTTCCCCTTGGACCTCGAGGAGGCCAAGCTAAGGAGGCTCTACCGGGACATGCTGGCGGCCCGGATGCTGGACGAGCGCTACACCATCCTCATCCGCACGGGCAAGACCAGCTTCATCGCCCCCGCCGCGGGGCACGAGGCCGCCCAGGTGGCCATCGCCCACGCCATAAGGCCGGGCTTTGACTGGGTCTTCCCCTACTACCGCGACCACGGCCTGGCCCTGGCCCTGGGGATCCCCCTCAAGGAGCTCTTCGGCCAGATGCTCGCCACCCAGGCCGACCCCAACAAGGGCCGCCAGATGCCCGAGCACCCCGGCTCCAAGCGCCTCAACTACTTCACCGTGGCGAGCCCCATCGCCTCCCACGTGCCCCCGGCCGCGGGGGCCGCCATCAGCATGAAACTCCTCCGCACGGGGCAGGTGGCGGTCTGCACCTTCGGGGACGGGGCCACCAGCGAAGGGGACTGGTACGCCGGGATCAACTTCGCCGCCGTGCAGGGCGCACCCGCGGTCTTCATCGCCGAGAACAACTTCTACGCCATCAGCGTGGACTACCGCCGCCAGACCCACAGCCCCACCCTCGCCGACAAGGCCCGCGCCTTCGGCATCCCCGGCTACCTGGTGGACGGGATGGACGTGCTGGCGAGCTACTACGTGGTCAAGGAGGCGGTGGAGCGGGCCAGGATGGGGGAAGGGCCGAGCCTCTTGGAGCTACGGGTCTACCGCTACGGCCCCCACTCCTCCGCCGACGACGACAGCCGCTACCGGCCCAAGGAGGAGGTGGAGGCCTGGCGGAAGAAGGACCCCATCCCCCGCTTCCGCCGCTTCCTCGAGGCCAGGGGCCTCTGGAACGAGGAGTGGGAGGAGGACCTCAAGGCGGAGATCCGGGCCGAGCTGGAACGGGGCCTCAAGGAGGCGGAGGAGGCCGGGCCCGTGCCCCCCGAGTGGATGTTTGACGATGTCCTCGCCGAGAAGCCCTGGCACCTCCTTCGCCAGGAGGCCCTTCTCAGGGAGGAGCTCTAGGGGGTGGGTATGGCCCTCATGACCATGGTGCAGGCCCTGAACCGGGCCCTGGACGAGGAGATGGCCAAAGACCCCAAGGTGGTGGTCCTGGGGGAGGACGTGGGAAAGCGGGGCGGGGTCTTCTTGGTCACCGAGGGGCTCCTCCAGAAGTACGGCCCCGACCGGGTCCTGGACACCCCCCTCTCCGAGGCGGCCATCATCGGGGCCGCCCTGGGCATGGCCGTCCACGGCCTGAGGCCCGTGGCCGAGATCCAGTTCGCCGACTACGTCTTCCCGGGCTTTGACCAGCTCGCAAGCCAGGTGGCCAAGCTCCGCTACCGCTCGGGGGGCCAGTTCGCCGCCCCCTTGGTGGTGCGGATGCCCTCAGGGGGCGGGGTTAAGGGCGGGCACCACCACTCCCAAAGCCCCGAGGCCCACTTCGTCCACACCGCCGGGCTCAAGGTGGTGGCCGTCTCCACCCCCTACGACGCCAAGGGGCTTTTGAAGGCGGCCATCCGCGATGAGGACCCCGTGGTCTTCCTGGAGCCCAAGAGGCTCTACCGCTCGGTGAAGGAGGAGGTGCCCGAGGAGGACTACACCCTTCCCATCGGCAAGGCGGCCCTAAGGCGCGAGGGGAAGGACCTCACCCTCATCGGCTACGGCGCCGTGATGCCCGAGGTCTTGCAGGCGTCGGAGGAACTGGAGAAGGCCGGGGTCTCCGCCGAGGTCCTGGACCTAAGGAGCCTCATGCCCTGGGACCACGAGGCGGTGATGAACTCCGTGGCCAAGACGGGGAGGGTGGTCCTGGTGGCCGACGCCCCCCAGCACGCGAGCTTCATCAGCGAGGTGGCGGCCACCATCGCCGAGGACATCCTGGACACCCTCCTCGCCCCGCCCCTCCGGGTGGCGGGGTTCGACACCCCCTACCCCTACGCCCAGGACAAGCTCTACCTGCCCACCGTCACCCGCATCCTGAACGCCGCCAAGCGGGCGCTAGACTACTAACAAAAGGGGGCTGTATGCGCCTAAAGGTGGTTCTGGAAAAAAGCGAAGAAGGAGGATATACCGTTTACGTACCCGCCCTTCCCGGTTGCATCAGCGAGGGGGACACTCTGGAAGAAGCTTTGGCCAACATTCGCGAGGCTATAGCCCTCTACCTGGAGCCCATAGAGGAGGAACTCCCGGAGGACGCCGAGCTGGCCGAGGTAGAAGTTTGAAGGTGCCCTCCTTGTCCTACAAGCGGGTGGTCAGGGCGCCGGAAAGGGCAGGTTTTCAAGTGGTGCGCCAACGGGGAAGCCATATCCGGATGGAGAAACGGCTGGGGGAAAAACGGATCATCGTCATTGTGCCCGCGCATACCCCCATCAAACGCTCCACCCTGGCCCACATCCTTAAGGATGCTCAGCTTCCCCTCGAGCAGTTTTTAGATTTGATCTAGGGAGAGCTATGCCCAAGGAAATCCTCATGCCCGAGCTCGCGGAAAGCGTGGTGGAAGGCGAGATCCTGAAGTGGCTGGTAGAGGAGGGGGACTACCTCAAGAAGGACCAGCCCTTCGTGGAGGTCATGACCGACAAGGTCACGGTGGAGCTACCCTCGCCCTACGAGGGGGTGCTCCTGAAAAAGCTCGCCAAGGAGGGGGAGGTGGTGAAGGTCCACGCCCCCATCGCCCTCCTCGCCGAGCCTGGCGAGGCGGTAGAGGGCGCGAAGGAGGCCCCCCCGGTGCAGGCGGTGGAGGAGCGCTCCATCGTGGAGCCGGGCCTGCCCGCGAAGGAGGAGAAGGAGGACCTCTCCCTCTTCAAGCCAGACCCCACCCAGGTAGCGGTGAAAAACCCCTTCCTCTCCGGGGAAAAGCCCCAGGAGGGGGCGAGGCCGGGACGGGTCCTGGCGGTGCCCGCCGCCCGGAAGCTCGCCCGGGAGCTCGGGATCCCCATTGAGGAGGTGCCGGGCTCGGGGCCCTTGGGGAGGGTCCGGGTGGAGGACGTGCGGGCCTACGCCGAGCGGAGGAAGGCCCCACCCGCCCCCGCCGAGGCCACCCGGGAGCCCGAGGCGCCGGCCCCCGGCTTCCCGCCCCCGCCCCGGTACGCCCCGCCCAAGGGGTACGAGGCCCTGGAGGAGCGGGTGCCCCTTAGGGGCATCCGCCGCAGCATCGCCCAGGGGCTTTGGCAGAGCCACCTCTACACCGTGCGCACCCTGAACGTGGACGAGGCGGACCTCACGGAGCTCGTGGCCCTTAGGGAACGGCTCAAGCCCGAGGCCGAGGCCCAGGGGGTCAGGCTCACCTACCTGCCCTTCATCGTCAAGGCGGTGGTGCGGGCCCTGAAGAAGTTCCCCATGCTGAACACCAGCCTGGACGAGGAGAGGCAGGAAATCGTCTACAAGCGCTACTACCACATCGGCCTCGCCGTGGCCACGGAAAGGGGCCTCATCGTGCCCGTGCTGAAGGACGCCGACCGGAAGAGCGTCTTGGAGCTCGCCCAGGAGATCGCCGAGCTCTCCCAAAAGGCCCGGGAAGGCCGCCTCGCCCCGGAGGAGGTCTCGGGCTCCACCTTCACCATCACCAACATCGGCTCCGTGGGGGCCACCTTGAGCTTCCCCATCATCCACCTCCCGGACGCGGCCATCCTCGGGGTGCACTCCATAAGGAAGCGCCCCTGGGTCATGCCGGATGGCTCCATAAGGGCGCGGGACATCATGTTCCTCTCCCTCTCCTTTGACCACCGGCTGGTGGACGGGGCCGAGGCGGCCATGTTCACCCGGGAGGTCATAAGGCTCCTGGAAAACCCCGACCTGCTCCTTCTGGAAATGTAGGATGACGCCTATGAAGACCTACGACCTCATCGTGATCGGCACCGGCCCGGGCGGCTACCACGCCGCCATCAGGGCCGCCCAGCTCGGCCTCAGGGTGCTGGCCGTGGAGGCGGGCGAGGTGGGGGGAGTCTGCCTCAACGTGGGCTGCATCCCCACCAAGGCCCTCCTCCACGCCGCCGAGACCCTCCACCACCTGAAGGTGGCCGAGGGCTTCGGCCTGAAGGCCAAGCCCGAGCTGGACCTGAAGAAGCTCGGCGCCTGGCGGGACCAGGTGGTGAAAAAGCTCACCGGGGGCGTGGGCACCCTCCTCAAGGGGAACGGGGTGGAACTCGTGCGGGGCTTCGCCCGCTTGGCGGGCCCAAAGGAGGTGGAGGTGGGGGGCGAGCGCTACGGGGCGAAAAGCCTGATCCTCGCCACGGGAAGCGAGCCCATAGAGCTCAAGGGCTTCCCCTTCGGCGAGGACGTCTGGGACTCCACCCGGGCCCTGAAGGTGGAGGAGGGGGTCCCGAAGAGGCTTCTCGTCATCGGGGGCGGGGCGGTGGGGCTGGAGCTCGGCCAGGTCTACCGCCGCCTGGGCGCGGAGGTCACCCTCATTGAGTACATGGCGGAGATCCTCCCCCAAGGGGACCCCGAGACCGCGGGCCTCCTCAGGCGCGCCCTGGAGAAGGAGGGGATAAGGGTCCGCACCCGGACCAAGGCGGTGGGCTACGAGAAGAAAGGGGACGGGCTCCACGTGCGCCTCGAGCCCGCCGAGGGGGGCGAGCCGGAGACCCTGGTGGTGGACAAGGTCCTGGTGGCCGTGGGCCGCAGGCCCCGCACGGAGGGCCTCGGCCTGGAAAGGGCCGGGGTCCAGGTGGACGAGAAGGGCTTCGTCCGGGTGAACCGGAAGATGGAGACCACCGCCCCCGGGGTCTACGCCATCGGCGACGTGGCCCGCCCCCCCCTCCTCGCCCACAAGGCCATGAAGGAGGGCCTGGTGGCGGCGGAGAACGCCGCGGGCAGGGACAGCGCCTTTGACTACCAGGTCCCGAGCGTGGTCTACACCTCCCCCGAGTGGGCCGGGGTGGGCCTCACCGAGGAGGAGGCGAGGCGGGCGGGCTACAAGGTGAAGGTGGGGAAGTTTCCCCTCGCCGCCTCGGGGCGGGCCCTCACCCTGGGCGGGGCCGAGGGGATGGTCAAGGTGGTGGGGGACGAGGAAACCGACCTCCTCCTCGGGGTCTTCCTCGTAGGCCCCCAGGCGGGGGAGCTCATCGCCGAGGCCGCCCTGGCCCTGGAGATGGGGGCCACGCTCACCGACCTCGCCCTCACCGTCCACCCCCACCCCACCCTCTCCGAAACCCTCATGGAGGCGGCGGAGGCCTTCCACAAGCAGGCCATCCACATCCTGAACCGCTAACCCGGGGTCCCCATCCCGGCCTAAGCCGGGATGGGGTAGGTTTAGCGGATCTCCGCCCCGCCCCAGCGCTCCAAAAGCCTCAGGGCCTCCACGTGGTCCGCATCCGGGCCCAGCTCCCGCTTGGCCATTTCATACACCTCCCGGGCGAGGCGGAGGAGGGGGCTTGGGGCCCTCTCCCCGTCCAAAACCCCCATGGCGATGCCCAGGTCCTTCACCAGAAGGCCCAGGGCGAAGGTCTTGGGGAAGGCACGGGTGAGGACCCTCTGGGGGATGAGGTTCTCCGTGGCGTTGGAGCGGCCCGAGGAGGCGTTGATGACCTCGAGGGCCCTCTCCGCCGAAACCCCCTGCTTCACCAGGGCCAAAAGCCCCTCCCCCGCCGCCCAGAGGTTCACGGCGAGGAGGGCGTTGTTGATGGCCTTCACCGCGTGCCCCGCCCCCACGGGGCCCACGTGGACCACCTTCTCGGCGTAGGCGAGAAAGGGCCTGACCCGCTCCACCGCCTCCTCCGGGCCCCCCAGCATCACCGTGAGGGTGCCCGCCTCGGCCCCCGAGGTGCCCCCGGAGACGGGGGCGTCCAGGTAGGTGACGCCCTTCTCCTTCAGGCGCTCGGCGAGCCTCCGGCTCGCCTCGGGCTCCCCGCTCGTGGCGTCCACCCAGTAGGTGCCCTCCCGGAGGTGGGGCAGGAGGGCCTCGGCCACCTGGGAAACCTCCTTGGTGGTGGGGAGGCAGGTGAAGACCACCCGGGCCTCGGCCACCCGCTCCAAGGGCACGGCCTCGGAGCCGAACTCCTCTTGGTGCCTTAGGGCCTTGGCGAAGGTCCGGTTCCAGACCAGGGTGGGAAAGCGCCGCGCCAGGTGCCCCGCCATGGGGTAGCCCATGGCCCCAAGACCGAGGAAGGCTACCTTTTCCATGCCTCCTTTTTACCAGAGGCGAAAGGCCTTGGCGAGGCCCCTTAGGAGAAGGAGGAAAAGGAGGCTGAAGCCCATGGCCACCCCCAAAAAGACGAAAAACCCCGCCCCGAAGCTCCCGCCCAGGGCCATCTGCCGAAGCCATAGCCCCGCGGGGAAGGCGAAGAGCCAGGTGAGGAGGAGGTTTTTCCAGGTGGGGCGGCGGTAGGTGCCGAGGAAGGGGCTCAGGAGGAGCCAGACGAAGAGGACGGGGAGTACGTTCCGGGCGAGCCCCGCAAGGCTCAGGGGCTGGCCGTGGGAAAGGAGCCCCGCCCCGGCGAAGAGGAGGAGGGCGAGGAGGTCCGGGAGGAAAAGCCTCATCTTTGGGTTGCCTCCAGGAAGACCCGGTCCGCCCGGTAGGAGCTCCGCACCAAGGGCCCGGCGAAGACCTCCCTAAAGCCCAGCTCGTACCCCCAGGCCGCGTACTTCTGGAAGTCCTCCGGGGGAACGTAGCGGGCCACGGGGAGGTGGGCGGGGGTGGGCCTCAGGTACTGGCCCAGGGTGAGGATGTCCACCCCGGCCTCCCGCAGGTCCCGCATGGCCTCGAGGATCTCCTCCTCCGCCTCCCCCAGGCCCAGCATGAGGCTGCTCTTGGTGAGGATATCCGGCCGCACCCTCTTGGCGTGGGCGAGGACCCTCAGGGTCTGCTCGTACCCCGCCCGGGGGTCGCGGACCTTGGGGGTGAGGCGGCGCACCGTCTCCAGGTTCTGGGCGTAGACCTCGGGGTTCGCGGCGAGGACCGTCTCCACCGCCTTAAGGTCCCCCTGGAAGTCGGGGGTCAGGGCCTCCACCAAGACCCCGGGGGCCTTCTCCTTGATGGCCCGGATGGTGGCGGCGAAGTGGGAGGCGCCGCCATCCTCTAGGTCATCCCGGTCCACGCTGGTCAAGACCACGTACCGCACCCCCATGCGGGCGATGGCCTCGGCCACCCGCCTGGGCTCCTCCGGGTCCACGAGGCCCTGGGGGTTTCCGGTGTGGACGGCGCAGAACTTGCAGGCCCGGGTGCAGATGTCCCCCAGGAGCATCACCGTGAGGGTGCCGTGGGTCCAGCACTCCCCGATGTTGGGGCAAAGGGCCTCCTGGCAGACGGTGTGGAGCCTAAGCTCCTGCACCATCCCCTTCAGGGCCTGGTATCTGGGGCCGTTGGGCAAAGGGGCCTTGATCCAGGCGGGCTTGTTCCGGTCCACGGGCTCGGGCCGGGCCTGGGCCAGGCCCCGCTTCACCACCTTGAGCTCAATGACCTCCCCCGTGGGGGAGAGGAGCTCCACCGTCTCAAACTTGGGCTTCATGGGCACTCCCCTCTACGGGCCTAAGGCCGAAGACCTCGGCGAAGGCCCGCACCACCCGGTCCTTGACCTCCTCCATGGGGACCTTCCGGCCAAGAAGCTTCTCCAAGGAGGTAACCCCCTTCCCCTTGAGGCCGCAGGGGACGATGACGGAGAAGTCGTTGAGGTCGGTGTTCACGTTCAGGGCGAAGCCGTGGAAGCTCACCCCCTCCTTCACCGCCACGCCGATGGCGCAGAGCTTGTCCTCCCCCACCCAGACCCCGGCGTAGCCCGGGGTGGGGTAGGCGGAAATCCCGTAACCCGCCGCCACCCGGACGATGGCCTCCTCAATCTGCCTCAGGAAGCGGCGCACCTCCCGCCCCACGGGGAAGATGGGGTAGCCCACGAGCTGCCCAGGGCCGTGGTAGGTCACGTCCCCGCCCCGCTCCACCCAGTAGAGCTCAAAGCCCTGCTCCCGGTACCAGCTCTCGGGGAAGAGCAGGTTCTCCCCCGTGGCCTTGCGGCCCAGGGTGATGACCCTGGGGTGCTCCAGGAGGAGGAGGGTAGGAGGGCGGCTTCCCGCCACCACCTCCCGGTGCACCCGCTTCTGGTAGGCCCAGGCTTCCCCGTAGGGAAGAAGACCGAGGTCCTCCACCAGGAACTCCACGCCCTAAGGATACGCCCCCGAAGCCTCCCTGTCCAAAGGCGAGGGCACAAAGGCCCTAGGTGAGGAACCGGGCCACGAGCCGGTCCCGCAAGGGGGCGGGAAGAAGCCTGAGGAGGAGGGTCTCCCGGGCCCTGGCGGGATGGGCCACCAGGTAGCGGGCCTTTGGCCTAGGCTCGGTGAGGGCCCGGTAGACCGCCTCCGCCACCCGCTTTGGGGGAAGGCCCCTCTTGGCGCTCCTCTCCGCCAAGCGCCGGGCCACCTCCAGGTAGCGACCGTAGACCCCCTCGGTCCCGGGGGGCGGGGGTTCCAGGTAGCCCTCGGCCCGCCGCAAGGAGCGCTCCCAGATGGGGGTGGCCACGGAGCCGGGCTCTACCAGGGCCACCCTGACCCCGAAGGGGAGGAGCTCCACCCGGAGGGCATCCGGCAGGGCCTCGAGGGCGAACTTGCTCGCGGAATAGGGCTCCATAAGGGGAAGGGCGAGGAGGCCGGAGACCGAGCCCATGAGGACCACCCGCCCCCGGGAGGCCCTAAGGAGGGGGAGGAAGGCCTTCACCGCGGCGAAGGTGCCCAGGACGTTCACCTCCAAGGCCTCCCGGAAGGCCGGGACCGGCACGAGCTCCAAGGGCCCCGCCACGGCGATGCCGGCGTTGGCCACCAGGCCAAAAAGGCCCTCCCCCTCCAGGCGCTCCCGGGCCCGGAGGAGGTCCTCCTCCCGGGTCACGTCCAGAAGGAGGGGCGCCACCCCCTCTCGGGCCAGGCGCGCCGCGTCCTCCTCCCGGCGCACGCCCCCGTAGACCCGGTACCCCTTAGCCGCGAGGAGCCGGGCCGTGGCCAGGCCGATGCCGCTCCCCGCCCCCGTGACCAGGACCGCCCTTCCCATTGGGGCCCAGTTTACCCCCTGGGGTGCTCCCAGCTTGAACGGGAACCTCGCTGCCCTAAAGCCCCTTTCCCAGGCCGGCCCTACGTTTTATGAGAGGGAAGGAAAACGCCCCGCCCGAGGAGGGCGGGGAGCGGCCTGCCGGGTCCCTTCCTACTGGGCCACCACGCTCACCTTGAGCTGGATGGGCACCTCGGGGTGGGGCTTGTAGGGCACCACGTACTCCCCAAGCTCCTTGATGGGCTTGGCCAGCTGGAGGCGCTTGGGGTCAAGGGTGATGCCGTGCTGGCGGGAAAGCGCCTCGGCGATGTCCTTGGCGGTGACGGAGCCGTAGATCTTGTTCTCCCCCGCCCGCACCGGGATGGTGAGGGTGAGGTTCTCCAGGATCTCCTTGAGGCGCTCGGCCTCGGCCTTCCTTTCCGCCAGGCGCTTGGCCTGGGCGCGGATCCGGGCCTCCATGGCCCGCATGTTGCTCTCGGTGGCCAAGACCGCGAGGCCCCGGGGCAGGAGGTAGTTCCTGGCGTAGCCCGGCTTCACGTCCACCACCTGGCCCACGTCGCCCAGGTTCTCCAGGGGTTCTAGCAGGATGACCTTCACCGTTCACCCCCTACTTGCGCACCAGCTTCTCCGTGAAGGGCAGAAGCCCCAGGATCCTGGCCCGCTTGATGGTCTTGGCCAGGATGCGCTGCTCCTTGGCGGAAAGCCCCGTGCGGCGGCGGGGAAGGATCTTCCCCGTCTCCGACAGGAACCGCTTGAGCACCTCCACGTTCCGGTAGTCCCTCAGGTCAAACTCCCCCAGGGTGGCCTTCACCTTGGCCCTCCTGGAGGGGCGCTTCTGCGCCTCCTTCTTGGGTTTGGCCTCTTTCGCGCTCAAAACGGCAAATCCTCCTCCGGCGGGAAGTCCTCTAGCCCTTCTTCTATGTCCACCCCACCCGTCTGGACAGGTTGGGGCCTGCTTCCGCCGGCTTGGGCAGGCCCACGGGTGGGTCGCTCCAGCCTGAGGGCTTCCACGCGGGTCTGGAAGCGCCTCTCCCCGCTGGAGCTCGTCCAGGAGTCGCTCACCAAACGGCCGATGACCAAAAGCCCGTCGCCCTTCCTGAGCTCCCCGGCCCACTCGGCAAGGTCCCTCCAGGCCTGAACCTCTATGAAGTGGGTTTTCCCCTCCCCCGTGCGGGAGCGGCGCTCCTTCACCGCGAGGCCGAGCCGCACCACCGCCGTCCCCTGAGGGGTGTAGCGGAGGTCGGGGTCGCGGGTGAGCTTGCCCATGAGGAGAACCTGGTTCAGGGCCCGGCGGAGCCTGGGCTGGCCCTTGGCGTCCTCGAGGGTCTCCCGCCCCCGGGCCTCCAAGGGGTCAATGAACTCCCCCCGCACCTGGAGCTCGCTCCGCTTCTCCCCGTCCTTCTCCCACTGGCGGTACTCCAGCCGCCCCTCGACGAAGAGGGGCTGGCCCTTCTCCAGGACATCCCCCCACATCTCCGCCTGGCGGCCCAGGAGGCGCACCCGGTGGTACCAGGGCACCTCCTTCTCCTGGCCAGACTCGTCGGTGAGGAGGTCCTGGCCCGCGAGGCTAAGGTCCAATACGGCCAGTCCCCCCTGGGTGTAGCGCATGTCCGGGCGGGCGGTAAGGGTGCCGATGAGGAATACTTGGTTCAGGCCTCTTGCCATGAGAACAGTCTACGCCTTGGAGAGGAAGGGCTCGGCGGCCTTGACCACCATCACCCGGCGCACGTTGTCGCGGATGCGAAGCTCCCGGGCCAGGTCGTTCACCCGGTCCTCGGGCATCTCCACCTGGTAGAAGAGGAAGTAGCCTTGGGCGTCCTTGGCGATGGGGTAGGCCAGGCGGCGCATCCCCCACTCCTCCACCTTCCCCACCCTGGCCCCGTGGGCCTCGAGGGCCTTGGCGATGATCTCCTTCTCCAAGGCGAGCTGGGTCTGGTCCAGGTTGGGGTTCAGGACGATATTCACCTCGTACTTGCGCATCTCCACCTCCCTTCCGGGCCCGGCAGGCCGCACGAGGGAAGATTATACCCCCTTTCCTGGTCAAAGAAAAGACCCGAGGGGCCCCTAGGGGCCCCCGCCTGGCTCCGCGGGCAGGACTCGAACCTGCGACCAACCGGTTAACAGCCGGCCGCTCTACCTGCTGAGCTACCGCGGACCGACCGCAGAGAGCACTATACCAGAGGGCCCAGAAGGCGTCAAGAAACCCCGGGCTTGCC
>NZ_JBAMMI010000045.1:0-40725 GCF_039793865.1 Thermus sp. | reverse complement strand
AGCATAGCGGCCACTATTTTTTCAGGCCCAGGGATAGGTAGCAACTTGGGTTAACAATAACCCCCTAGCCGCGAAGGTGCTCTACAACCAGGAGGTCAAGGACGGCATGAAGCTGACCTTTAGTTTTACGGGCCAGGACCGCTTCTCTGGTCAGGGGGTTGTTGAGCCTCCTGTTGCCCCTACCGGTTTCTCCGCAGGCTACACCAATCTCTTATTCGTTACCCCCTTGGGTGCCTACGTGTTTGAGCCGCGCTATGCTGATTTCGGAAACCGCCTTTTCTATCCGCTTGTGCCGCCGGGCATTCAAGGACAATATGTAGCTTGGGTATGGCTGGAAGACGATCAAAAACATTTTCTCCTCACAGCAAAGGCGTTCAGCGGAAGCTCCTTTACTCCGACGCTCGCTGCCCCTTTCAGCCCGAGCGTGGACGTTTCTTCGGCCTTGCCTAGGGTTTCTGGGCTTAGGGCTACAGGTGTCAACTTGATTGGTTACTTCGTTAGCGTATCCTGGAAACCAGACCCAAGCAAGAACGTTTGGCAAAGCGTGAATGCCTTCGCTTCTGCCAAATGGCTGGGTTCCCAAGATGCCTATAACCTCCCCGATTTGTCATCGCTTGGCTTTTCTGCGGCTAGGCCTTCTTCTGGATTAAACGCTTCTTACTCCGCTGGTGCGACCTTCTCAGCCCAAAGCGTTGCCGAAATACTTGCCGTGAGCGGGAGCATAGGGATTATCAGGACGAACACCCCCAATCTAGACCGCAAAGGGGCGGGTGTGGGGGGTTCCTACCAAGTTCCTTAGTCTTGCAGCAAGTAAGGTTTCTGACCCCCGGCTTGAGCGTTTCTCAAGGGCGCTCCCGGGGGTTGGGCTCTGTGGTAGTTAAGCAGGTTTCACACTGGCACAAAGCCCTTGGGAAAGGGGCGGAAGAGATCGGCTTCCCTCAGGGTGGCGGCGAGCATTTGATACCGCTGGCCTCATTGTAGCAAACTGGGGCCGTGGTCCCTTTTCCCCCGGAGAAGGAGGAGGACTTCGCCCCCCTTTTCCCCGAGGAGATCCTGGCCCGGGGGCTCGCCTACGCCAAGGAGGGCCGGGTCAAGAGGGTCTTCCGGGTGGGGGAGAGGCTCTTGGGCGAGGTCCAGGGCTCGGAGCCCAGGCCCTACCGGGTGGGGGTGGGGCCCGGGCTTGTGGGGAGCTGCACCTGCCCCTACCCCTTCTTTCCCTGCAAGCACGCCGCCGCCCTCCTCTACGCCTACCTGGAAAGGCGCCCCGAGGACCTGAGGCCCCGCCTCGAGGCCCTTTCCCCCGAGGAGGCCAAGGGGCTTCTCCTGAGGCTTTCCGGGCTTCCCGAGGTGGCCTTCCTCCTCAAGGAGGCCCTTTTCCCCGAGGAGGCCTTTGCGGAAGGGGTGCTGCGCCTCAGGCAGGCCTTTCGCCTGGGCGGGGGAGAGGAGGAGGCCAAGGGGCTCCTTTTGCGGCTCCCTCAGGCGGGGGAAAGGGAGGTGGGGCGCTTTATAGAGGTCCTCCTCGAGGCCCCCTTTGACCCCGAGCCTTACCTCCGGGTGGCCCTCGCCCGCTACCTGGAGCTCGGGGGGGACCCCGCTCCTCTCCTCCGCCTCTACCTCAAGGCCCCTTCCCCTTCCCTGGAGGAGGCCCTCCTCGCCCTGGGGAAGGAGCGCCCCGAGGCCCTTCTTCCCCTCCTGGAGAAGGAGCGCTCCCCCATCGCTCGCGCCCTCCGGGCCGAGCTCCTCTTCGCCCTCGGGAGGGAGGAGGAGGCCCTCGCCCTTCTCCGGGAGGGCCTCCATGGGGTGGAGGACTACCTGGCCTTCGTGGAGCGCCTCTTGCGCCTGGGCAGGAGGGAGGAGGCCCTGAGGTACGCCGAGGAGGCGGTGGCCTGGTTCGGCAAGGACCCGAGGCTTCTTCCCCTCTTGGACCTCCTCGCCGCCCACCGGGGAAGCCCGGAGGACCACCGGGCCCGCTTTCTCCTAAGGCCCAACCTCGAGGACTACCTGGCCCTCAAGGCCAAGCTGGGCCGGGCCTTCGCCGAGGAAAGACCCCGCCTCCTTCGCCAGGTGCAAGACCCCGCCCTCCTCGCCCGCATCTACCTCCTGGAGGAGGACTGGAAGGCCCTGGACCGCCTCCTCAAGCGGGCTTCCCCGGAGGCCTACCCCGCCCTGGCCGAGGCCCTGGAGGCGAGGCTTCCCGAGGAGGCGGTGCGGCTTTACCTGGAGGCGGCGGGGCGGGAGGTGGAGAAGGGCACCCGGAGGGCCTACCAGGAAGCGGCGAGGCTTCTTGCGAAGGCCTCTCGCCTGGACCCCAAGGCGGCCCGGGCCATGGCCCAGAACTTCCTCAAGGCCTACCCCCGCCGTCTGGCCCTCAAGGAGACCCTGGCCCCTCTTCTCGCCGGGGGCCCGTGAAGGGGCGCAGGGCGCTTTCTTCTCCGTTAGACTACCGCACCTTCTTCCGCCTCACCTACCGCGAGACGGAGGCCTCGCTCCAGGGAAGGGGAGCGGGTGGAGTTTGAGGAGGAGCCCGGCCGGGGCGGCAAGGGCCCCCAGGCCAAGAGGGTCCGCCGCATCTAAAAGGCGGCTCGGAAAGGCCTCTCAGAGGGGGGCCTTTTCTTTTAGGCTTAGGGCATGCGCATCCTCGTTTCCAACGACGACGGCATCTTTTCCCCCGGCATCAAGGCCTTGGGCCTGGCCATGCGGGCCTTGGGAGAAGTGTACGTGGTGGCCCCCGACGTGGAGCAGTCGGCGGTGGGCCACGGCATCACCGTCCGCCGGCCCTTGCGATTCAAGCACACCCAAAGCGCTGGCTTCGGGGAGATCCCCGCCTACCGGGTGGACGGCACCCCGGCGGACTGCGTGGTCCTGGGGGTGCACCTCCTGGGGCAGCCGGACCTTCTGGTCTCCGGCATCAACCTCGGGGTGAACCTGGGCCTGGACCTCACCCACTCGGGCACGGTGGCGGCGGCTCTGGAGGGCACCTCCTTGGGCATCCCCTCCATCGCCTTCAGCCTGGACACCTCGGGAGAAGAGCTGAACTTCGCCCACGCGGCGGAGTGGGCGGTGCGCATCGCCGGGAGGGTGGCGGAGCGGGGCCTTCCCAAGGGGGTGCTCCTCAACGTGAACTTCCCCGCCGGGGCTCCTCGAGGCCTCCGGGTGACCCGGCTTTCCACCCACCACTTTGAGGGCACCGTGGTGGAGCGGCTGGACCCGGAGGGCAGGCCCTACTACTGGATCGCGGGCACCCCCGTGGGCGAGGAAGAGGAGGGAACGGACCTTTGGGCGGTGCGCCGGGGGTACATCTCCCTTACCCCGGTGAGCCTGGACTTCACCGCCAGCGACTTCCTCCCAGAGCTGGCCCGCCTAGTCCAGGACCTCTAGGAGCGCTACGGGCATCCCCTCCTTTAGGCCGAGGGCCTCACGGGCGCTTCCCCCGTGAAGGGCTATCTCCAAAAGGCCGGCGCTCCCCAGGTAGGCCAGAGCCTCTCCCCAAGCCGCCTCGCCGAAGGTGCGCCGGACGGGAAGCCGCCTTTCCGCCACCTCCACGAAGCCGCCCAAGGGAGCCCAGAGCAAGGTGGTGATGGCGTTGCCGAAGCGGTCAAAGGTGAGGATCTCCCCCCTGGGGCCGTGGCTCAGGGCCAGGGGCAGGCGGAGAAGGCCTTCCGGGGCCACCTCCGGCCCCAGGGCCTCAGGGGAAAGCCCCAGGGCCAGGTGGGCCGCGGCGGGGGCGAAGCGGTCGCGGCCGTGGAAGGTGTACGCCCCCGGGGCCCAGCCAAGGAGGGGCTCCACGCCCCTGGGCCTGGGCGGGGTTACCCGCTCCAGGAGGAAGGCCCTCTGGGGCGGGTCCAGGAGCCAGGCCAGGGTGAAGAGGCCGTTGTCCGGGCCCACGTACCACCGCCTCCCCCGGACGGCCACGGCCCGCCGGGAGGTTCCCACCCCGGGGTCCACCACCGCCAGGACCACGGCCCCCTCCGGCAGGTAGGAAACCGCTTCAAAGAGGGCGTAGGCGGCCCGCCGGAGGTCCTGGGGAGGGAGGTCGTGGGCCAGGTCCACCACGGCAACCCCTGGGGCCCGCTCCCGGAGCACCGCCTTGACCACCCCCACGTAGGGGTCTTCCAGGCCGAAGTCGGAGAGGAAGAAGACCGGTCTCATCTAGAACTTTCGCAACCAGGCCGGGGGGAAGAGGGCCAGGACCACCCCCGCCACCACCCAGCCCAAGGCCACCCCCAAGACGCCCCCCGTACGCTCCCTGGCCCAAAGGAGGCCGGCCCCCAAGAGGAGGAGAAGAAAGGTGGGGCCGGGCACCGCCAGGGCGAAGAAGAGGGTGGAGAGATGGGGGGCCAGGTCCCGGTAGCGCTCCCTAAACACCCAAGGAACTAAGCCCCGGAAGAAGGGCTCCATGAGGGCGAGGCCCAAGAAGGCCAGGAGGTGAAGGGGCAAGGTGGAAAGCCCCAAGAAGGGCCGCACCAGCCCGTAGGCGAAGAGGACCAGGACCAGGAAAGGCCCCACCCAGAACCCTTCCACCCAGCCCTCGAGGGGCCCCAGCACCTGGGGAAGGCGCCGCCTCTGCCAGAGGAGAAGCCCCACCAAAAGAAAGAAGCCGTACGCGAAAAAGAAGCTCGGGAGGACCTGGACCTTCTGGTACGGGGTGAAGAGGGCCAGGAGGTTGGCGAAGAGGGCCTTGCCCAGAAAAAGGGCCACCCCCAGGGCCAAGGCCAAGGCCAGGAGGACCAGAAGGTAGAGGCTCCCCGGCCCCGGGAGGGGGTTTTCCACCACCTCCACCGTGCGCAGGGGCTCAATGCGGCTTTCCCCGAGGATCACCAGAACCAAAAAGGCCAAAAGGGCCAGGAGCCAGGGCCACACCCGGGCGAGGAGAAGCCCGGGAAGGTTCAGAAGCCCCGAAAGCTGCCCCAAGGCCGCCTGCCCCCGGGCCCAGTCCCCCTGGCCGAAGTAGGCCAGGACCAGGGTGGAAAGGGCCTCCCGCTGGAGGTCGGGCCGGCCGGAAAGGTCCGGCAGGACCCCCTCCAAAAGGGCCACCGCCTCCCTAGGCCTTCCCGAAAGGAAGAGGAGGCGGCCCCGCTCCAGGCGCTCCTCCAGGGTGGACCCCAAAACGGCAAGCCCCTCCTCGGGCCTGCCCAAGGCCAGGTGGAGCCGGGCCAGAAGAAGGCGCACCTCCGGGGTGGGGGGAAGGCCCCGGGCCTCCTGGAGGGCTTCCTCGAGGCGGCCTTGGGCCTCGAGGGCCAAAGCCCGAAGGAGCCGCCCCTCCGGGGTTTCGGGAAGGGAAAGCCTAAGGACCTCTTCCGGTTTCCCCTCCAGGAGGAGAAGCCGCGCCCGAAGGGGAAGGGCCTTCGGGTCCTCCCCCAGGCGCTCCAGGTAGGCGGCGGCCTGGGCCGCGTCCTTCCTCTCCAGGTGGATGCGGGCCAGCAGGCGCAGGGCGGGCCGGTACTCGGGATCGGCCACCAAGGCCAGCTCACAGGTGGCCTGGGCGCTTTCCAGGGCGCCTTGTTGGTAAAGGCGCTCGCAACGGGCGTAATACTCCCCCGCCCCCTGGGCCAGGCCCAGGAGGCCCAATACCCACGCAAGCCCCAGGATAAGCCTCATGTCCTCCAGTTTACGCCCGCCCCTTGCCCCAGGCTTTGGACCGGGTATAATCCCCCGGGGTGAAGCCCATGAAGCGTTCCCTTGTCCTGCTTTTGACGAGCCTTTTTCCCTTGGCCCTGGCCCAAGCCTCCCAGGTGGAGGCCCTCCTGGACGCCGGGCGGTTCCAGGAGGCCTATGAGCTGGGCCTCAAGCTCGCCACCCCCGAGGCCCTGGCCTTGGCGGCCAAGGGGGCCAGCTTCTACGCCATGTACCAGGCCAAGGACGCCGAGAAGCGCGCCTGGTTTGAGCGGGCGGAGAAGGCCGCCTCCCAGGCCATCGCCAAGGCCCCCGACTACCCGGAGGGCTACTTTGAGCGGGCCCGAGCCTTGGGAAGGCTTTCCCAGTACAAGGGGATCCTCGAGGCCCTGGCCGAGGGCCTCGCCCCAAGGATCCGGGGCGACCTGGAAAAGACCCTCAAGCTCAAGCCGGACCACGCCGGGGCCATGGTGGCCCTGGCCCTATGGCACTTTGAGCTGGTGCAGAAGGGCTGGCTGGTGGCCGCCACCCAGGGGGCCGATGGGGGCAAGGTGGAGCCCCTCATGCGGCGGGCCATTGAGCTGGAGCCCGAGGGCATCATCCACCGGGTGGAGTACGCCCGGGTGCTTTCCGCCTGGGGGAAGACGGAGGAGGCCAGAAAGCAGCTGGAAGTGGCCCTCTCCCTTCCCGCCAGAACCGCCGCCGACCGCTACGACCAGGAGAGGGCCCGCCAGGAGCTCGCCAAGCTGAGGTAGGCCTCACCTGGGGGTGGGGAGGCGGAGGCCGAGCCTCCGCCCGAAGACCCGGAGGAGGACCGTGGTCAAGGCCCCCAGGAAGAGGGCCCCCTCCGGGTGGCTTCCGTGGAGGGCGTAGACCACCAAGGCCCCCACCAACGCCGCCGAGGCGTAGAGGTCCCCCGCCCGGTAGAGGATGCCCGGCACCTCCCCCGAGAGCACGTCCCGGAGCACCCCACCCCCCACCCCCGAGAGGGTGCCCGCCAGGGCCACGCCAAAGGGACCGAGGCCCGCCTGAAGACCCCTCTCCGCCCCCAAGGCGGCGAAGAGGCCTAGGCCCAGGGTGTCCAGGTAGTAGATCAAAGGCCCCAGGGCCTGCACCCGGGGGTGGAAGCGGAAGACGAGAAGCCCGGTGAGGACCACACCCCAAAGGAGGGGCTCGTTCCTGAGGGCCGTGGGGGGCAGGGTGCCCACCAGGACGTCCCGGATGGACCCGCCCCCCACGGCCGTCACCGTGGCCAGGACCAGGACCCCGAGGAGGTCAAACCCCTTCTCCACCCCCTTCAGGGCCCCCGTGGCCGCGAAGACCAGGGTGCCGAGCCAGACCAGGGCCTCAACCATCCAGAAGCACCACCGCCCGGGCCTGGACGTGGGAGGGCGCCAGGCCCTCGGAGGTCTTGAAGGCGAGGCCCACGCGGTCCACCGGGAGGCCCAAAAGCCGGGCCAGGCTCCCCACCAGGGCCTCCCGGTGGGGGGCGAGCTTGGGCCGGTCCAGGGTGAGGACCAGGCTCGCCTGCAAAAGCCGCCCCCCCCGCTCGGCCACCAGGCGCAGGGCCTCCCTCAGGAAGACCTCGCTCCGCGCCCCGCGCCAGCGGGGGTCGGTGTCGGGGAAGAGGAGGCCGATGTCCCCGAGGCCGTAGGCGGAAAGGAGGGCGTCGGTGAGGGCGTGGAGGGCGGCGTCCCCGTCGGAGTGGGCCAGGGCCCCCACGGGGCTTGGGATGGGGAGGCCGCAGAGGTAAAGGGGCTTTCCCTCCTCCAGGCGGTGGCTGTCCTCGCCGTAGCCAATGCGCATGGGTATACTTTAGGGCATGCCGAGCTTTGAGGAAGCCCTGGCCCTCATGGAGGCCTGGACGGAAAGCGAGTCCCTAAGGCGGCACATGCGGGCGGTGGAGGTGGCCATGCGGGCCTACGCGAGGCGCTTCGGGGAGGACGAGGAGCTTTGGGCCATCGCCGGGGTGCTCCACGACATGGACTACGAGAAGTACCCCGAGCTTCACCCCTATCGGGGGGTGGAGGAGCTAAAGCGCCTGGGCTACCCCGAGGAGGTGCTGAAGGCCATCCTGGGCCACGCCAGCTACACCGGGGTCCCCCGGGAAAGCCTCATGGCCAAGGCCCTCTTCGCCGTGGACGAGCTCACGGGCCTCATCACCGCCGCGGTGTACGTGCGGCCCGACCGATCCATCCTCGGCCTGGAGCTTCCCAGCCTCAAGAAGAAGTTCAAGGACAAGGCCTTCGCCAAGGGGGTGAACCGGGAGGAGATCCGCCTGGGGGCCGAGGAACTGGGGGTTGCCCTGGAGGAGCACATGGCCTTCGTCCTCGAGGCCATGAAGAAGGAGGCCCGACTCCTCGGCCTGGAGGGCGCATAGCGTCCGGGGCGCTTGCCCCGCCGCCCTACCCGCGCTAGGGTGAAAGCCGTGGAGTTCCCCGACCTCACCCCCTACCTCGGGCAGATGACCTTCGGCGGCCTCGCCGGCTACGCCGTGGGCTACGTCTTCAAAAAGGTGGGCCGCCTTTTGGCCCTGCTCCTCGGCCTCTCCTTCATGGCCCTCCAGCTTCTGGCCCAGGGAGGCTACGTCCAGGTGGACTGGAACCGCATCCAGAAAGACGTGGAGCCCATCTTTCGCCTCTGGGAGAGGCTCCTTTCCACCCTGACCTACAACCTCCCCTTCGGGGCGAGCTTCGTGGGGGGGTTCTTCCTGGGCCTGCGGGCGGGCTAAGGCCGTCCAAGCTTCAGCGCTTCCCGGAGGGTCTCCGCCGCCCGCAAAAGCTCTTCTAGAGGCCTTACCAAGGCGATGCGCACCCATCCCACGCCCCCGGGCCCGAACCCCCGCCCGGGGGCGAGGGCCACCCCCTGTTCCACGAGGTTTAGGGCGAACTCCAGGTCGTCCACCCCCTCAGGAAGCCTCCCCCAGAGGTACATGGTGGCCCTGGGGGGAAGGAGGCTTAGGGCCCCCCGAAGGGCCTCGGCCATCCCCAAGGCCCTCTCCCGGTAGACCCGGGCGTAGCCCCGGGTAGTCTCCCGGGGGGTCTTCAGGGCCTCCACCCCCATGCGGAGGATCCCCGCGTAGGCGTTGAAGTCTATGACCCCCTTGACCCGCTCCAGGCGCGCTATGGCCTCCTCGCTCCCCAGGGCGAAGCCCAGACGGAAGCCCGCCAGGTTGTAGCTCTTGGAGAGGGAGAAGAGCTCCACCACCCGCTCCCTGGCCCCGGGAAGGGCCAGGGGGGAGGGGGCCTCTCCGTCATAGACCTGGTCCACGTAGGGGTTGTCGTGGACCAGCCAGAGGCCGTGCCTCCGGGCGAGGGCCAGGGCCTCCTCAAAGTAGGCCCAGTCGGCCACGGCCCCCGTGGGGTTGTTGGGGTAGTTGAGGAGGAGGACCTTGGCCTCCCCCCACGCGCCCTCCGGCACCGCCTTCAGTTCGGCCAGGCCGTCTTCCCTTAGGGGAATCAAAAAGGTCCTTAGAGAGGCCACCCGGGCCGCCCCGAAGTAGCTCGGGTAGGCCACCTCGGGAAGGAGGAGGAGGTCACCAGGCTCCGTGAGGGCGAGGAGGAGGTGGGCCAGGCCCTCCTGGCTCCCGATGAGGGCCAGGGCCTCCCGCCTGGGGTCAAGGCTTACCCCGTAGCGCCCCTCGTACCAGCGGGCCGCCTCCTCCAGGAAGGGGAGGGTGCAACTTCTCAGGCAGTAGCCGTAGGTGGCGGGGTCCTTCAGGGCCTCGGCGAGGGCCCTTAGGGGGGCCTCGGGGGGCGGGAGGTCGGTGGAGCCGATGGAGAGGTCTATGAGCCTCACCCCCCTCTCCCGGGCCTTCCGCTTGGCCTCGTCCACCACCAGGAAGACCGAGGGCTCCGGGACCCTACTCATGGTGCCCCTCCTTCCAGGGCTTGCCCGTCACCAGGGAGAGGGCGTGGGGCAGAACGGGAAGCACCGCCTCCAAGGACTCTCTCGCCCCCTTGGGGCTTCCCGGGAGGTTCAGGATGAGGGTCTTGCCCCGCACCCCGGCGATGCCCCGGGAGAGGGCGGCCATGGGGGTCTTCCGGAGGCCTACCAAGCGCATGAGCTCGGCGAGGCCCGGGACCTCCCGCTCCACCATCTCCCGGGTGGCCTCGGGGGTCCGGTCCCGGGGGGCGAGCCCCGTGCCCCCGTTGGTGAGGACCAGGTCCAGGCCCTCGCGGTCGGCCCAGAGCCTGAGGACCTTCTTGATCATGGGGGGCTCGTCGGGGACGATCTCGTAGGCCGCCACCTCAAAGGGCCCCCCCTTCAGGGCCTCGCGGATGGCCAGGTGGGTGGTGTCCTCCCGCTCCCCGCGGAAGCCCTTGTCGGAAACCGTGAGGATGCCCACGCGGAACATTGCCCTTAAGGTACCACAGGCCCTTGGGAGCCCTGGAAGAGGGCGGAAAGCAGGGCCTTGGCGTAGGCCCGGGTTTCTTGAAGGGCCTTCCTGTCCAGCCGGGCGAAGGTGTCCGTGGGCCAGTGCCAGTCCGGGGGGACGCCCCCTTCCAGGCGGACCAGGGTGAGGGCGGGGAAGCCCTTTTGCGCTATGGGCAGGGCGTCAAAGTAGGCCAGGCGGTAGCGCAGGGGCCACGCCCCCGGGGTCTTTCGGGCGGCCTCGAGGGGGGTGGCGCTTCCCCGGTGGGGGAGCTTGAGGAGGGCCAACACCTCTTCCAGGAGGTCCACCCTTCCAGGATAATGGCCCCATGTGGACCTTCCCCGAGGTCCTCACCGGGCAGTACGTGCGCCTGGAGCCCCTCGGCCTCGCCCACCTTCCCCACTTCCTCCGCCACTTTGACCCCGAGGTCTACCGCTTCCTAAGCCGCGCCCCAAGGGCCGGGGAGCCCCCGGAAGAGGCCCTACAGGCCCACCTGGAGGGGCTCCTCGGGGAACCCGGGCGGGTGAACTGGGCCATCCTCCTCGGCGAGGAGGTTGCGGGGCGGATCTCCGTCATCGCCCCCGAGCCCGAGCACGGAAGGCTTGAGATCGGCACCATGCTCTTCAAGCCCTTCTGGGGAAGCCCCGCCAACAAGGAGGCCAAGTACCTTCTCCTCCGCCACGCCTTTGAGGTTCTCTTGGCGGAAAGGGTCCAGTTCAAGGTGGACCTGAGGAACGAAAGGAGCCAGAAGGCCCTGGAGGCTCTGGGGGCGGTGCGGGAAGGGGTGTTGCGGAGAAACCGGAGGCTTTCCGATGGCACTTTCCGCGACGACGTGGTCTACAGCATCCTCCGGGAGGAGTGGCCCCAGGTAAAGAAGGGGCTTCAGGAAAGGCTCTATGGCGCTCCGGGAAGCCCTTAGCCTCCTCGTCCTCCTCCTCGCCTACCTGGGCCTCGCCCTGGGGGGCCTCCCCGGCTACCGCATGAACCGGGCGGGGGTGGCCCTGGTGGGGGCGAGCCTCCTGGTGCTTCTTGGCGGGATGGACCTCCAGGAGGCTTGGCAGGCCATGGACGCCCCCACCCTGGTCTTCCTCTTCGGGGTCATGGTCCTGAACGCCCACCTGGGCTACGCGGGCTTCTTCGGCCTCGCCACCCAGGGCCTTCTCCGCTTCGCCCGCACCCCCTTTTCCCTCCTCGTCCTCCTCTCCTTCGGGGCGGGAGGGCTTTCCGCCCTCTTCCTCAACGACACCATGGCCCTCCTCCTCACCCCCCTCGTCCTGCGCCTCGCCCGGGGCCTGGGCCTGAACCCCGTGCCCTACCTCCTCGCCCTCATGGCCGCGGTGAACACGGGAAGCCTCATGACCCCCACGGGCAACCCCCAGAACATCCTGGTGGCGAGCCTTTCGGGGATGGCTTACCTGGACTTCCTCCGGGCCCTTTTCCCCGTGGCCCTCCTGGGGCTTGCCCTCCAGGTGGCGCTCCTCGCCCTCCTCTACCCCGAGGTCCGCTCCCTAAAGCCCCTCCCGCCCCTTCCCCCCTTGCGCTACCGCCTCCACCCCGGGCTTCTCCGCAAGGGGCTTCTCGTGGCCTCGGGGCTCCTTCTCGCCTTCCTCCTGGGCTACCCCATGGCCCAGGGGGCCCTGGTGGCGGCGGGACTTCTCCTCTTTACCCGGAGGCTCCGCTCGGAGCGCTACTTCCAGAGGGTGGACTGGGAGCTCCTCGTGATGTTCGGCGGGCTTTTCGTCCTCACGGAAGGGGTGCGCCGCCTGGGGCTCGCCAAAGCCCTCCTGCCCCTGGCGGGAAGCCCCCTTGGCCTCCTCCTCGCCGCCCTCTTCCTCTCCCTCCTCCTCTCCAATGTGCCCGCGGTCCTCCTCCTCGCCCCCCTGGCCAAGACCCCCGAGGAGTGGCTCCTCCTCGCCGGGGGGAGCACCCTGGCGGGGAACCTCACCCTGCTCGCCAGCGTGGCCAACCTCATCGTGGCCGAGGGGGCGGGGCGGGAGGGGGTGCGGGTGGGGCTCCTGGAGCACCTCCGCCTAGGCCTACCCCTCACCCTCGCTTCCCTGGCGCTCCTTTACCTCTGGCTCAGGTGAGCCGGGCCTCGAGCCAGCCCCCGATGGCGAGCACCCTCCCGTCCTCGGCATAGGGCCCCACCACCTGGAGGCCCACGGGCATCCCCTCCACCTTGGCGAAGGGGAGGGCTAGGGTGGGCACCCCGAGGAGGCTGAAGGGGAGGGTGAGGGTGATGAAGGCTTCCCGGTGGCTCCTCTTCCCCGATTCCAGCTCCACCTCCTCCGTGCCCAGGGGAGGCGCGGGGAGGGGCTGGACGGGGAGGAGGAGGGCGTCCACCCCCCTTAGGGCCTTCACCAGCTCCAGCCTCAGGGCCTCCCGCTCGGCCACGGCGTCCCGGTAGTCCTTCTCCGTGAGGGCAAGGCCCGCGAGGAGGGCTTCCCGCACCTGGGGAGAAAAGCCTTCAGGATGCTCCTTCAGGGCCTTCTCGTGGATGCGGGCCGCCTCGTAGCGCACGAGCCGGGTGTAGACCTCGTAGACCCCCCTAAGGGGCAAGGAGACCTCCCGCACCTTGGCCCGGAGGGCGGGAAGGTCTTCCAGAAGCCTCGTGAAGGCCTTCCGCACCCCCACCCCAAGCCTCCCCTCCAGGAAGTCCAGGGGCACCCCGAAGGTGGGGTTCTGGGGGCCCTCCAGGGGGAGGCTCTCCCCCGCCAGGATCTCCGCGAGAAAGTGGGCGTCCCGCACGCTCCTCGCGAGGGGCCCGGCGTGGTCCGTGGAGCGGGAGAGGGGGAGGGCCCCTTCCAGGCTCACCCGGCCGTAGGAGGGCTTGAAGCCCACCACCCCGTTGAAGCCCGCGGGGATCCGGATGGACCCCCCGGTGTCCGTGCCCAAAGAGGCGAGGCCGATCCCCAGGGCCACGGCCACGGCGCTCCCGCCGCTAGACCCCCCGGCCTGGCGGGTGGGGTCTATGGCGTTCCGCACGGGGCCCGTCCAGGGGTTCTCCCCGGTGATCCCCAGGGCGATCTCGTGCATGTTGGTCTTGGCGAAGAGGAGGGCCCCCGCCTCCTTTAGGCGCCGCACCGCCCGGGCCTCCTCGGGAAGGGGGGGAAGGGGGGCCTTCGTCCCCGCCCGGGTGGGCATGCCCTTCACGGGGAAGAGGTCCTTCACCGTGAGGGGAAGGCCGTGGAGGGGCCCCCGCACCTGGCCCCGCTTGAGCTCCTCGGTGAGGGCGAGGGCCTCCTTTCTGGCGGCCTCCTCGTCCAGGTAGGCGAGGGCGTTCCGGTCCTGGAAGGCCTTGGCCCGCTCCAAGGCCTCCTCCAGGAGGGCGAGGGGGGTGGTGGCCCCGGTCTCCAGAAGCCGCTTCGCTTCAAGCAGGTCCATGCTCCATTATAAGCGCGCCTTCCGGCTCCTTGGGTAGGGGCTTTCCGGGCCAGACGTAGGTGAGGACCTCCCGCTCCTTTAGGGCCAGGGCGAGGAGGTCCTCCGTGGGCAGGCGGGCCTCGGCCTTCAGGACCACCTCGAGCCTCGCCCGGGTCACGGGGTGCTTGGGGGCGAAGAGGGTGCAGCACTCCTCGTCGGGGAGGATGGAGGTCTCGTAGGTGCCGATCCTCTTGGCCTCGGCCACGATCTCCTGCTTGTCCCAACCGATGAGGGGCCTTAGAACGGGGAGGGTGGCCGCCTGGTTCACGGCGTGGAGGTTTTCCAGGGTCTGGGAGGCCACCTGGCCCAGGCTGTCCCCGGTGCAAAGGGCGAGGGCCCCTTCCTCCCTGGCGATGGCCTCGGCGATCCTCAGCATGTAGCGGCGGTAGAGGACCACCCGGTAGGCCGGAGGGGCCTCGGCGAGGATGTGCCGCTGGACCTCGCTGAAGGGGACGAGGTGGAGCCTCAGGCGGTGCTGGAAGCGGGAGAGGCGCTCGGCGAGGGCCCTCGCCTTCTCCCGGCTCGCCCCCGAGAGGAGGGGGAAGGGGTGGAAGTGGACGAGGACCACCTCCGCCCCCCGGCGCATGAGGCGGTAGGCGGCCACGGGGGAGTCCATCCCCCCGGAGAGGAGGGCCACCACCCGCCCCGAGACCCCGGGGGGAAGGCCCCCGGGGCCCGGGTGGCGCTCCACCTCCAAAAGGGCCGCCCCGGGGAGGAGGCGCACCACGAACTCCCGCTCCGCCCCCTTAAGCCGCACCTGGGCTCCCGTCCTTTCCTTCACGAAAGCCCCGAGGAGGCGCTCCATCTCCGGGGAGGTGAGGGGGAAGCGTTTGTCGGTGCGCTTGGCGGTGATGCGGAAGCTAAGGAAGGCCTCGCCCTCCAGGGCCTTCTCCAGGGCGGCCTTCAGGGCCTCGAGGTCCGGGAAGGTCCTCAAGACCCGGGCGAAGCCCTCCACCCCGAGGGTTTCCCGGAGGCGGGCCCTGGCCTCGGGCCAGGCCTCCCCCGGGAGGCGGAAGAGGAGGGCCATGGGCCACTCGGCCTCGAGGGCCGCCCCCAGGCCCCTTAGGGCCCGCCCCACGTGGGCCTTGGCCCGCTTGAGGAAGAAGGGGCGGTTCTTCCCCTTGAGGGCGAGCTCGTGGAAGAGTCGGACGAGAAGCAGGGTTTCCATGCGTCTTTTCTAAGGGCAAAGCCCCTTGACCGCGAGGAAGAGCCGGCTGCACAAAGAGCCCCGCCGGGCGGCCTCCCGCAGGTCCTCGAGGCTTGCGAAGCGGAAGGCGGTGTAGTAGGTCTTGCCGGGCTTGGGCTTGGGGAGGCGAATAGGGGCGAGAAGCTCGGCCTCGTACACCCAAAGCTCCAGGGTGTAGGCCTTTCGCTCCTCCCGGCCAAAGGCCACGGGGAAGCGGAGGGCCACCTCGGTCCCAAGCTTCTCCCGCGCCACCCTTTGGGCGGCCTCCTCCAGGGCCTCTTCTGGTTTTAGGCTCACCGCCGGCAGGCCCCAGGCTCCGGCGAACTCGGGGTCGTCCTGGGGGCGAAGGACCAGAAGAAGCCCCTCCTCCCCCCAGGCGGCCAGGGCCAGGGAGCGCTTTCTTGGAGCCTCGCGCACCCCCTCAAGGTAGCAGGATTGTAGCCCAGGCGCAAATCTCCCCTAGGCCAGCCTGAGGGGCTCCACCTCCACGGGGGTGGCGTGGAAGGTGCTCCCCCCGCCCAGGTCGGTGAGCCTTTCCGAGGTGAGGTGGTTCACGCCCTTGCCGTCCGGGGCCCACTTCTCCCACCAGGTGCCCTCCAGGACCGCCGTTCCCGGGATGGGGGCCTCGCTCACCACCGCCTTTCTCGTGATCCTCCCCCAAGGGGAAAGGATGTGGACCAGCATGCCGCTTTGGATCCCCCGCGCCCGGGCGTCCTCGGGGTGGAGGAGAAGCCTGGGCTCTCCGCCCTCCGCCTCCACCAGGGCCTCCACGTTCCCGTAGGTGGTGTTCAGGAAGCGGTGGGCCGGGGGGGTGAGGAGGATCAGGGGGTAGTCCGGCAGGGGCTCGGTGGGGATCACCTCAGGGGGAGGGCTGAAGCGCACCTTCCCTTGGGCGAAGGGGAGGAAGGGCTTGGGGAGGTGGAGCTTCACGAAGCCCTCCCGCTTGAGCCTCTCCAGGGTGATCCCCTCCAGGTAGGGGTGGTCCGAGGCGAGGAGGCTTTTCGCCACCTCCTCGGCCGTCCAGTAGAGGGTGGACTCCTTCAGGCCAAGCCTCTTCGCCAGCTCCCGGAAGACCCAGGTGTTGGGGCGGGCCTCCCCTTCCGGGGGGCTTAAGGGCTCGTTCCAGGAGAGGTAGTAGTGGCCGTAGCTCGTGTAGAGGTCGGGGTGCTCGTAGAAGAGGGTGGCGGGGAGGAGGTAGTCGGCGAAGCGGGCGGTCTCGGTCATCACCTGCTCCAGGACCACGGTGAAGAGGTCCTCCCGCTCCAGCCCCGCCCTCACCTTCCCCGTATTGGGGGCCACCACCAGGGGGTTGCTGTTGAAGACGAAGAGGACCCTTATGGGGGGCTTGAGCTCGGTGAGGGCGGTGCCGAGCCCGTTCATGTTCACGGCCCGGGCCTTGGGGTTCGGCCGGAAGTAGCCCTCGTGGGGGTGGTCCCCCTCGAGGAGGTGCCGCCCCCCGAGGAAGCGGCGGTTTAGGGGAAAGGCCCCGCTGGTGGAGAGCATGGCCCCGCACCCCGGGTAGCGCCAGGCCCCGAGGAGGGTGGGGAGGAGGATCACCGCCCTTAGGGCGTTCCCCCCTCCCGGGTGGCGGGTCATGCCGTAGCCCACCCGCAAGAAAACCCGCTTGGCCTCCCCCATCTCCCGGGCCAGGCGCAGGATGGCCTCCTCGGGCACCCCGGTGAGGGCGCTCGCCCTCTCTGGGGTCCACTTTTCCGCCGCTTTCTGGTACTCTTCCAAGCCCACCGCCACCCTTTCCAGGTAGTCCCAGTCCACCAGGCCCTCCCGGAAGAGGACGTGAGCCAAGGCGTAGGCCAGGGCGGCGTCCGTGCCGGGGCGGAGCTTGAGGTGGAGGTCGGCGAAGCGGGAGGTGAGGTTTTCGTAGGGGTCTATGTGGACCACCTTGGCCCCCCGCCTCCTCGCCTCCTTGAGGAAGGGGGTGAGGTGGCTATGGGTGGAGAGGCTGTTGATGCCCCAAAGGAGGAGGTAGCGGGCCTCGGGGACCTCCTCGGGGTCGGGGCTGAGGCGGGGGCCGTAGGTCATCTCCCAGGCGGCGCTTCCCGCAGAAGAACAGATGGTCTCCAAGAGCTCCGAGGCCCCGATGGCCCGGAAGAAGGCCAGGGGGTGCTGGTTCTCTATGAGGCCCATGGTCCCGGCGTAGTGGTAGGGGAGGACGGCCTCGCCCCCCTCCCGGTCCAGGACCTCCTTGAGCCTTAGGGCGATCTCCTCCAGGGCCTCCTCCCAGGAGACCCGCACGAACCTCCCCTCGCCCTTCCTTCCCACCCGGCGCATGGGGTAGAGGAGCCTTTCCCGCACCCTCTCCGGGTAGCGGTAGGTCTTGGCGCAGGCGAAGCCCCGGGTGACGGGGTGGCGGGGGTCGCCCTCCACCTTCGCCAGCCTGCCCTCCTCCAGGGTGAGGAGGAGGCTACAGGCGTCCGGGCAGTCCAGGGGGCAGGTGGCCCTTCCCTTCATGCCCCTAGAGTAGCCCAAGGGCCTCGAGGGTGCGGCACCGCTCCCCGTAGGGGTCGGGGAGGAGGCCCACGGGGACGTCCAGCCGCAGGACCTGGCCCTCCCGGTAGAGGGGCCAGCGGGGCCACCCCCCGGGCTCCCCCTCCCGGGCGAAGGCCGTCCAGTAGCGGCGCATCTTCCGGCCCAGGTGCTCCGCCTCCTCCCGGGCCTTCTCCCCGAGGAAGAGGGGGAGGTGCAAACAGTTGAAAAATATCCCACAAAACCGCATACTTCCTCTCCTCCACGCTCGCTTCGTTCAGAAGCGCAAAAGCTCACGGAGGTCGGCAAAAGGTCAGCGAAGCTATCTTGATCAGCGAAGCTATCTTGAGGCGGAGAGGGGTAAAATGAGGCCAGGAATGCGCAAGGGCGAAGCCCCAAAGCTCTTTCTAGGTATCCACGCCCGCCTGGTTTTCCCCGACCCCGAAGACGAGAAGGCGGTCCTGGACCTGATGCGCCGCTTCTCCAGCGCGGTGAGGTTCGCCTACAACCGCCTCCTTGAAGGAAAGGACCGGAAAGAGCTCAAACGGGCGGACCGGCCCCTCTGCACCCTCTTCCGCTTGAACACCCGCTACGCCGACGGGGCGATAGAGAAGGCCAAGGCCCTCCTCGCTTCGGCGGAGGAGCTCGGAAACGACCCCCGCAAGGTGGTCTTCGGGGGGAGGGGACTCTTTGAGCAACTGAAGCGTAAGCACCTCTCGGGGAGGCCCCTGGAACACCTCAAGCGCAGGTGGAAGGAGAAGCGCCAAGGTACCCTCTACTCCCGAGGGGACGGGACCAAGGGAGGCAACCTCAACCTGAGGCTTCTCCCTAAAGATGGGGCCCTGTGGCTCCGGGTCAACCTGGGGGACGGGAGCCATGCCTATGCCCTGGTGAAGACGGGCCACCCCCACCTGAACCTCCTCCTGGAGAGGGTCTACGCCTCCTTGCCCTACAACGTGGAGCTCTCCTTGCGGGACGGCAAGGTCTACGCCCACCTCTCCTGGGGCGAAGCCCTTCCCCCTCCCGTCCACACGAAGGAGAACGGGGTCCTGGGGATGGACGTGAACAGCGACCCCTACCACCTCGCCCTCGCCGTGGTCTCCCCCGACGGGAACCTGAAGCGCTACCTGACGATCTCTCTGGAAGAAGTAGACGCCGCCCCCAACAAGGGGGCCAAGGAGCTGCTCCTCTGGAAGATCGCCCACCAGCTGGTGGCGGTGGCGGAGGAGGAGGGCACGGCCATCGCCACGGAGAGGCTGAAGCATCTCAGGAAGTCCCGGAGGGGCGACGGTTCCGGTCGTTGGTTCCGCAGGAAGCAGCACCGCTTCGCCCACCGTTCCCTCTTGGAGAAGATTCACTCCCTGGCCCGTAAGCGGGGCGTGGAGGTGGTGGAGGTGAATCCTCAGGACACCTCCACCATCGGGATGCTCAAGTACGCCCCTCAGCTTTCCCTGTCCAAAGACGTCGCCGCCGCCTTCGTCATTGGGAGGCGGGCCTTGGGCTTTGCCGAGAAGCTTCCCAAAGGGTACGAAGCCCTTCTCCGCGACCCATCCTTCCTCGCCCACGCCGAGGGGTTCTACCCAAGCCGCCTCCAAGAACTCGCTACCCTGAAAGAGGCGGAGAAGAACCGCTACCTCAGGCGGAGGCTTTCCCGGGAGATGGGGAAGGCCCGCCGAGCGCTTTCCCTTCTTTCTGCCTTTCGGGGTTCTCCAGGGAGCCTAAGGGGGTCAACCGTTGGAAGGAACCCCCCTGGCGCCAATCCCTGGCGGGTCCTGAGGGAGGCCCTTTTCCTTCCTCTCCTCGGGCGCGAGGTGCCGAGAGACCTCTCTCCCCTCAAGCCCGTCCTGAACCTAGCTCCACCGACTCTGGGACCGTGGGAGAGGTGGAAGGGAAGCCTAGGCCCCCATCCTGGTGGGGGGTCGGCGTACAGAAATGTGCGCTTTAACTAACCAGGAAGGGCATGGCCTGGAGGTTCCCGGTGGCGGCCAGGAAGCCCTGGGCCAGGCCCAGGCTTCCGAGGAGGAAAATGGGGGCAAGGCGCATGGATTCATTCTATAGGCCCCGAACGTATAATCCCCCCGTGGAGGGCTTGGCTCCCCTGGAAGCGGGGTTTTGGGCCCAGGGCCTCAAGGTGGCGGGCCTGGACGAGGCGGGCCGGGGGGCCTGGGCCGGGCCCATCGTGGTGGGGGCGGTGGTCCTCCTCCCCGGGGCCTACCCCTTCCGGGACTCCAAGCTCCTCTCCCCCAAGGAGAGGGAGCGCCTGGCGGAAAAGGTCAAGGAGGTGGCCCTGGGCTTCGCCCTGGGGGTGGCGGAGGTGGAGGAGGTGGACCGGCTCGGGGTCCTCGAGGCCACCCTCCTCGCCGCAAGGCGGGCCCTCGCCGGGCTAAGGCCGCCCCCAGAGGCCCTGGTCACCGACTACCTCGCCCTTTCCACCCCCCTTCCCCTCCTCGCCCCGCCCAAGGCGGACGAGCAAAGCCCCACGGTGGCCGCGGCCAGCATCCTGGCCAAGGTCCACCGGGACCGGATCATGGCCGAGCTGGACCGCCTTTACCCGGGCTACGGCTTCGCCCGGCACAAGGGCTACGGCACCCCCGAGCACCAAGAAGCCCTCCTCGCCCTGGGGCCTTCTCCCGTCCACCGGAGGCGCTTCGCCCCCGTGGCCCGGGCCCCCTTAAGGTTTCCTGAAGGCGGGGAGGGCTAGGAGGGCGTACCCTAAGGGAGGAGGTCGGCATGCGCTTCCTCTTGGTGCTCCTTGCGGGGTTCCTCTCCGCTTGCACCGTGACCCTCGAGGGCCTCACCCTCACCTACCGCTTTGGCTATAGCCCCGCCATCCTGCGCTTTGAGCCGGACCGGGGCGCGGGGGCCACCTATTTCCTCGGGGAGGAGGTCCGCTTCCTCCTCACCCTGGCCGAGCCCGGCTGGGTGAGCCTGGTGGTGCAGGACCCGGACGGCTACACCTACGAGCTGGACCGCTTCTACCTGGAGGGGGGCACCCACGTTCTGCCCCCTGGGCCCTACCGCTACACCACGGCCCCGCCCCCGGGCCTCCACCGGGTGCGGGCCGTTTACACGGAGAGCCCCCCAGCCGGGGTGCGCCTCCAAGGGGTCTACACCAACTGGGACGCCCGGCTAAGGGTGTACCTCGAGGCCTCCGGGGCCCGGCGCTACGACGTGGCGGAAACGTATTTTTATGTGCGCTAGCCCCGAGGCCTTGGGAAGGGTCTTGCGCTTCCAGCGGGGGGGCGGGGTATAATCCCCCCGGAGCGCGAAGGAGGTCAAAATGAAGCGGCGCGACTTTCTGAAGAAGGCGGGTATCGGCATAGCGGCGAGCGCGGCCTTCGGCCCGGTCTTCGCCCAAGGGTCCCCCACGGTGCGCTGGCGCCTGGCCTCTAGCTTCCCCAAGAGCCTGGACACCATCTACGGGGCGGCGGAGGTGCTGGCGGAGCGGGTCTCCGCCCTCACCGGGGGGAGGTTCCAGATCCGCGCCTACCAGGCGGGGGAGATCGTGCCGGGCCTCCAGGTGATGGACGCCGTGCAGCAGGGCACGGTGGAGGCGGGGCACACGGCGAGCTACTACTACGTGGGCAAGGCCCAGGTCCTGGCCTTTGACACCGCGGTGCCCTTCGGCCTCACCGCCCGGCAGCAGAACGCCTGGATGTACCACGGGGGCGGGATCGAGCTTTTCCGCCCCATCTTCGCCGACTTCGGCATCATCCAGTTCCCGGGGGGCAACACCGGGGTCCAGATGGGGGGCTGGTTCCGGAAGGAGGTCAAGAGCCTCGCCGACCTCAAGGGCCTCAAGATGCGCATCCCCGGCCCCGGGGGGCAGGTGATGAGCCGCCTCGGCGTGGTGCCCCAGGTCCTGGCGGGCGGGGACATCTACCCGGCCCTGGAGCGGGGCACCATTGACGCCACGGAGTGGGTGGGCCCCTACGACGACGAGAAGCTGGGGTTCTACAAGGTGGCCAAGTTCTACTACTACCCCGGCTGGCACGAGCCCGGGCCCATGCTCTCCTTCTACGTGAACCTCAAGGAGTGGCAGAAGCTGCCCAAGGAGTACCAGCAGGCCTTTGAGGTGGCCGCCGCCGAGGCCAACCAGTGGATGATGGCCAAGTACGACCGGGTGAACGCCCCCGCCCTCCAGCGCCTCATCAAAAACGGGGTCAGGCTCCGCAAGTGGCCCGCCGAGGTGATGAAGGCGGCCCAGAAGGCAGCCTTTGACTGGTACGAGGAGGAGGCGGCCAAGGACGCCACCTACAAGAAGGTCTACACGGCCTGGAAGAAGTTCCGGGAGGAACAGTACCGCTGGTTCGCCGTGGCCGAGCTGGGCTACGAGCAGTTCGCCTTCCCCGGGGTCTAGGCCCTAAGGAAGGCGGTCTCCCCCTGGCCTAAAGGCCAGGGGGTTCTTTACGCCACCCCGGAGGCGCTACCCGATGAAGGCGTAGACGATCCCGGGGAAGAGGAGGAGGATCAAGACCATGAGGAACTGAATGAGGATGAAGGGCACGGCCCCCCAGTAGATGTCCACGGTGCTCACGCTCTTTGGGGCCACGCTCCTCAGGTAGAAGAGGGCAAAGCCGAAGGGAGGGTGCATGAAGGAGGTCTGCAGGTTGACCCCAAGAAGCACCCCGAAGTAGATGAGGTTGATGTCCATGGCCTTGACCGCCGGGGCGAGGAGGGGGAGGATGATGAAGGCGATCTCAAAGTAGTCCAGGAAGAAGGCCAGGAAGAAGACGAAGAGGTTCACCAGGAGGAGGAACCCGAGCTGGCCCCCCGGGAGGTTCTTGAGGAGCTCGGCCACCCAGAGGTCCCCGTCAATGCCGTAGAAGACCAGGCTGAAGATCCGGGAGCCCACCAGGATGAAGACCACGAAGCTGGTGAGCTTGGCGGTTTCCCGGAGGGCCTGGGTGAGGAGCTCGAGGTTCAGGCGGCGGCGGCTTAGGGCCATGAGGAGGGCCCCCACGGCCCCCATGGCCCCGCCCTCCGTGGGGGTGGCGATTCCCAGGAAGATGGTGCCGAGCACCAGAAAGATGAGGACCAGGGGAGGGATCATCACCCGGAAGACCCGGGCGAAGAGGGGGTTGGTCCGGTAGAGGTAGAGGGTGAGGAGGGCCGCCAGGGCGAGGAGGAAGAGGTCTAGCCCGGGGCTAGGGGAGGCCCCGAAGGCGGAGAGCCCCCAGGGGACCAGGGCCAGGACCAGGTAGCCGAGAAGCCCCAAGAGGGCGCCCCGCTCGTACCCGGCGAAGGGCCTGGCCTCCGGGGGCAGGGCCGGGGCGGCCTTGGGGTTGAGGAGGGTGGTGAGGAAGACGTAGAGCACGTAAAGCCCCGTGAGCATGAAGCCGGGAACGAAGGCCGCTTTGTACATGTCCCCCACGGAAACCCCAAGCTGGTCGGCCATGACGATGAGGACCAGGCTTGGGGGGATGATCTGGGCCAGGGTGCCGCTTGCGGCGATGACCCCCGTGGCGAGCCGGGTGGAGTAGCCGTAGCGGAGCATGATGGGCAGGGAGATGAGCCCCATGGCGATGACGCTCGCCGCCACAATGCCCGTGGTGGCGGCGAGGAGGGCCCCCACGAAGATGACCGCGTAGGCCAGCCCCCCCCGCACGGAGCCGAAGAGCTGGCCGATGGTGTCCAGGAGTTCCTCGGCCATGCCGCTCCGCTCCAGGATGAGCCCCATGAAGGTGAAGAAGGGGATGGCCAGGAGGAGCTGGTTCTGCATGGTGTCAAAGATGCGCAAGGGGATGTTCTGCAGGAGGCCCAGGTTGAGGTAGCCGTAGTGCATGCCCAAGAAGGCGAACCCAAGGCCCACCGCCCCCAAGGAGAAGGCCACGGGGTAGCCCAGGAGGAGGACCACCACCAGGCTCAAGAACATCAGGGGGGCCATCAGCTCAAAGGACATCACACCACCTCCTCTTGGGCTTCGGCGGCGAGCTCCAGGTGCCCCGTGAGGGCGGCGATGCGCTTGATGAGCTCCGAGATCCCCTGGAGGCCCAGGAGGGCGAGGCCCACGGGCACCGCCAGCTTGATGGGCCAGCGGGGGAGGCCCCCGGCGTCAGGGGACATCTCCCGGATCTTCAAGGACTCCAGCACGATGGGCCAGGAGAGCCAGAGGACGAGGCCCACCATGGGCAGGAGAAAGAAGAGGGTACCCAGGAGGTCTATCCAGAGCTGGGCCCGTTTGGGGAGCTTGCTGTAGATCACGTCCACCCGCACGTGGCCGTTGTGCTTCAGGGTCCAGCCCGCGCCCCAGAGGAAGATGAGGGCGAAGAGGTACCACTGGGCCTCGAGGTAGGCGTTGGAGCTATAGCGGAAGGCGTAGCGCATAAGGGCGTTCCCGGCCGAGAGAAGAGTTACAATGAGGACCAGCCAGACGTTGAACCGACCGACGCCCTCGTTCAGGGCGTCTATAGCTCTGGAAAGGGCGAGCAGGCTACGCATGTTTTAACCTCCCGGTGTAAACCTGCCCTATCCTACCCGGGGGGCGTAGAGCTGTCAACGCGCCCCGTGCTGGAAACCAAGGCGCAGGTACTCAGGCGAGGGCCTGGACCACCAGGGCCAAGGCCGCCTCCAGGACCTCCTGGAGGTGGGCCTCCCCCTTGAAGCTTTCGGCGTAGACCTTGGCCACGTCCTCGGTGCCGCTGGGCCGGACGGCGAACCAGGCGTTTTCCGCCACCACCTTGAGGCCTCCAAGAGGCTCCCCGTTTCCGGGAGCGCGGGTGAGCACCGCCAGAATGGGCTCCCCGGCGAGCTCCTTTGCCCGCACCGCCTCCGGGGTAAGGCGGGAGAGCCTGGCCTTGGCCTCGGGGGCGAGGGGAAGGTCCTTGCGCAGGTAGTAAGGGCGGCCCAGGGCCTCGGCCAGGTCCTCGTAGAGCTCGTCCGGGGCTTTTCCCCGCTTGGCCATGAGCTCGGCGGCGAGAAGCCCCATGAGAATCCCGTCCTTGTCGGTGGAGAAGGGCCTGCCGTCAAAGCGAAGAAAGCTCGCCCCGGCGCTCTCCTCCCCCCCAAAGCCAAGCCATCCCGCAAGAAGCCCCTCCACGAAGTACTTGAACCCCACGGGGGTCTCGTAGACCTCCCGCCCCAGGGCCTGGGCCACCCGGTCCAGGAGGGCGCTGGTCACCGCCGTCTTGCCCGCCTTGGCCTTGGGCCAAGCCCGGGTGGCAAAGAGGTGATGAAGGGCCGCCGCCAGGTAGTGGTTGGGGTTCATCAGGCCCCGCGGGGTGACGATGCCGTGGCGGTCGGCGTCGGGGTCGTTGCCGATGGCGAGGTCAAAGCGCTCCCTTAGGGCAAGGAGGCCCGCCATGGCGTGGGGGCTGGAGCAGTCCATGCGGATTTTGCCGTCGTGGTCAGGAGGCATGAAGCGGAAGGTGGGGTCCAGGGTGGGGTTCACCACCTCCAGGTTGAGCCCGTGGGCCTCGGCGAGACGCTCCCACACCTTAAGGCTCGCCCCGCCCAAGGGGTCTACCCCGATCCGGAGGCCCGAGGCCCGGATGGCATCGAGGTCCACCGCCTCCCCTACCCGCGCCACGTAAAGCCCGGCGTAGTCAAAGGGCTTGGCCCGGGAAAGGGCCTCCTTCAGGGAGAGGCGCTTCACCCCCTTGAGGCCCTCCTTGAGGAGGGCGTTGGCCCTTTCCTCTATGGCCCGGGTGGTGCGGGTGTCCGCCGGCCCCCCCGTGGGGGGGTTGTACTTGAAGCCCCCGTCCTCCGGGGGGTTGTGGCTCGGGGTGAGGAGGACCCCGTCGGCCTTGGCCCCGTGGTGGGCGTTGTGTTCCAGGATGGCCAGGGAGACCAAGGGGGTGGGGGTGTAGCCCCCTTCCGCCTCTATCCGCACCTCTATCCCGTTGGCGGCGAAGACGCCTAGGGCCGTGGCCCAGGCGGGCTCGGAGAGGGCGTGGGTGTCTTTGGCCAGGAAAAGGGGCCCGGTGGCCCCAAAGCCTGCCCTTAGGTCGGCGATGGCCTGGGCTATGGCCAGCACGTGGGCCTCGGTGAAGGTGGCCTTGAGGCTGGTGCCTCGGTGGCCGCTGGTGCCGAAGGCCACCCGCTCTAAGGGGTTTTCCGGGTCCAGCTGGGCCTCGTAGTAGAGGGTGAGGAGCCGGAGGAGTTCGTTAGGTTCCATGGCTCCATCCTAACCAAGGGGAGCCCCCGGGGCCTTGACCGCACCACGCTCAAGGTTTCGCCGGGGTTTCCCCTGGAGCCTCCTTAGGCTTCTCCTCCGTCTTGGGGGTGAGCTCCGCCAGCACCTGGCTCAGGCGGTTTTCTATCCTGGCCTCCTTGCGCAAGGCCTGGAGGAGGGCCTGGGCCTTTTCCTGGCGCTTCTTGGCCACCACCCTATCCAGGGCCTCCTCCTTGACCGCCTCGTAGGGCTTCAGGACCTCCGGCTTGCGGTCCTTGATGAGGAGAACGGCGAAGGTCCCGTCCTCCAGCTTCACCACCTCGCTCACCTCCCCCAGGGGACCCTTGGGGAAGGCCTCCTTCACCTTGAAGACCAGGCGGTCCAGCACCGCCGGGAGCTGGTTGGGGCTCACGGTGCCGTGGTCGGTGACGCTGCCCTCGTGGGCCTTGGCCAGGGCCTCGAGGTCCTGGGCCCTCAGGGCCGCTTCGCGGAAGGCCTTAGCCTTGGCCTCCTCCTTGAAGACCACCTCCACCACCCGGGCGCTGGCGGGAAGGGTGAAGAGGGCGGGGTTTTCGGCGTAGAACTTCTTGGCCTCGGCCTCCGTGGCGGTCGCGTCTCGGGTCTCGTAGAGGAGGTAAGCCTGGGCGATGGCGTCCTTGGTGCCGATGAAGGGCTTCCCACTCTTCCCCGCCGCCTCCACCAGAAGCTCCCGGTCTATGAGGCTCTCCAGGGTCTGGGGAAGAAAGAACTGGACGGCGAGCTCCCCCAGGCCCTGCTGAACCAGGGCCTGGGTCTGCTGGCTGGAGAAAACGGGCTGGAGCACCTCGCTGAGGAGGATCTCCTTGGCGTTGACCTTGGCCACGGGCGGGTTCTTGTAGGCGTAGGGGATGTTCTCGGCGAAGCGCACCTGGGCCTTCTTGCGCAGGTCCTCCAGGTAGGCCTCCAGGGCCCCGTTCCCCTTGGCCTCCTGGGCGTCCTTCTCCACCCGGTCCTTCACCTCCTCAAAGGCGGGCACCTTGGGGGGCAGGTAGGCCTCCACCTTCACCAGGTAGTACCGCCCCGCGGCCTCTACGGGCCCCACCAGGCCCGGGCCCCTGAGGGCGAAGACCTCCTGGGCCACCGCCTCCGGGAAGACCACCTGGGTCACGGGCTTGGGCTCCGTCTCCCCGGGGCCCGCCCCTAGGGCCCCTCCTTGCTCGGCCCCCACCTTGGAGTGCTGCTTCGCCAAGAGGGCGAAGTCCTCCCCCGCCTTCAGCTTGGCGAGGAGCTCCTCCGCCAGCTTCTTGTCGTCCAGCACGATCTGCCGGGCCAGGACTCGAGGCTCGGTCTTGTAGTTTTCCCGGTGGACCTCAAAGTAAAAGCGCGCCTCCTCCGGGGTGGGCTTGGCGGCGGAGCGGATCTGCTCCAGGCGCTTCTGGATCTGGAGCTGGGCCTTGATCTCCTGGCGAAGCTCGGCGTCGGTGTAGCCCACCTGGTTGAGGAACTGCTCGTAGGCCTTCTTGTCCTTCAGGCCGTACTGCTCGCGGATGCGGTCCACCTCCTTGCGCACCTCGGCGCTCCCCACCCGGATGCGGGCGGCGTCTTGCCTTAGGGCCTCGGTGAGGATCACCTGCTCCAGAAAGTGGGTGTCCACCAGGGTCTTGAGAAGCCCCTGGGGGTTGGCGGCGTAGAGGGGGTCATTGCCCTGGAGCCTGAGGAGGTCCAGCTCGTAGACCGCCTTGCCGTTGACCCAAAGGACGGGCTTGCCCCGGGCCGTCTGCCCCGCCTTGGGGGTAAAGAGGAGGATGGCCCCCACGGCGAAGGCCAGGGCCAGCAAGCCGAAAAGGATGGTGACGAGCCTCTTGTTGATGCCAAACACTTGACCGCCTCCTTCTTCCCGTGCTATAGTACTCCCGCTTGAGTGCGCCCGTAGCTCAGCTGGACAGAGCGTCGGCCTCCGGAGCCGAAGGTCAGAGGTTCGAGTCCTCTCGGGCGCGCCATTTTCTTTTGGCCCTTCCTTGGCTTCCGGAAAGCCCCAAGCACGTGGGGATTCTAACACACCCTTCCTGAGAAGCGGGTTTAGCATGGAGGGGTGCTGCCCCTCCTCCTCGCCTGGCTCCACACGGTCAACGACCTCTTCGGGAACTTCCTCACCCCCCTCCTCCCCAAGCTCATGGCCCACTTCGGCGTGGGCCTGGGAACGGCGGGGCTTTTGGTCTCCGTTTACTCCCTCACGGGAAGCCTCCTCCAGCCCTTCGCCGGCCTCGTGGCCGACCGGATGGACCGGAGGCTCCTTTCGGCTTTGGGGCCGGTCCTGGTGGCCTTGGGGATGGGGTCCATGGGCCTTTGGCCTCGCTTTGAGCTTCTGCTTTTGGCCCTCGGCCTGGCGGGCCTGGGCTCGGCCCTCTTTCACGCCTCGGGGGCCAGCCTGGTGGGGGAGTTCGCCCCGAAGGAGCGCAGGGGGTTTTGGCTTTCCTTCTTCGGCTCCGCGGGCTACCTGGGGCTTTCCCTGGGCCCCATCGTGGCCCTCTTCACCGTGGGGGCCCTGGGGCTTAGGGGACTCCTTTGGCTCACCCCCTTGGCCCTTCTTCCCGCCCTGGCCCTCCTCCGCCTTCCCCCGGTGCGGCGCCGAGGCAAGCCCGCCGGGGTGAAGGACTTCCTCCGGGTCTTCCGGGGGGACGTGGCCCGGCTTTGGGGCATGGCCACCCTGAGGAGCCTGGTCTTCATGAGCTTTTCCACCACCTTGCCCTACTGGTTCGCCCAGAGGGGTCTCTCCGACGCCTACACCGCCTTAAGCCTCTCCGTCTACAGCTTCTCCGCCACCTTGGGCACCTTCCTCGGGGGCACCCTCTCGGACCGGCTGGGGCGGAAGGCGGTGCTCCTCAGCACCCTCTCCTTTGGCCTTCCCCTTTACCTCGGCCTCCTCCTCTTCCCGCCGGAAAACCCCCTGTACCTGCTCCTCCTCGCCGCCACCGGGGCCCTGATGAACGCCGGGATTCCCGTGGCCGTGGCCCTGGCCCAGGAGCTGGAGCCGGCCCAGACGGCCACGGTGTCCGGGCTCCTCATGGACTTCACCTGGGGGTTCGCCGGGCTTTTCTACGCCCCCATCGGCCACCTCATAGAAACCCTGGGGGTCATGCCCGTCCTTTTGGCCCTGGGAAGCCTGATCCTGCCCGCTTGGGCGCTGGCCAGGGGGGTGAGGGAACCCGAGCGCAAGGCGGCGTAAGATGGAAGCATGCGGATCCTCCTCGCCACGGACGGCTCGCCCCAGGCCAAGGGGGCGGAGGTGCTGGCGGAGTGGCTGGCCTACAAGCTCTCGGCCAAGCTCCTTCTCCTCTACGTGCGAGACGTCCGCCTTTTGCGGGGCCTCGAGCCCTTGGACCTGGGAGCCCTCACCATCCCCCTCCCCGTCTACCGCCAGGAGCTGGAGAGGGTCCTGACCCTCAAGGGCGAGGCTATAATAGATAGCTTACAAAAAAGTGCCCGGGAGGCGGGCATAGAGACCGAGACCCTCATGGAAACCGGCCTTCCCCACGAGGTCATCCTGCGCCACGCCCGGGGGGCGGACCTCCTGGTCCTGGGCCGAAGCGGCGAGGCCCACGGGGGAAGCTTCCTGGGCCTGGGGAGCACCGTGGACCGGGTGCTCCGGGCCTCCCCCATCCCCGTGGTGGTGGCCCCCGTGGACTACGTGGCGCTGGAGGGGGCCCTCCTCGGGTACAACGCCTCGGAGAGCGCCGTGCGGGCCATGCACACCCTGGCCGCCCTGGCCAGGCCCCTGGGGCTTAGGGTGCGGGTGGTGAGCGTCCACGAGGATCCCGTGCAGGCGGGCTCCTGGGCCCTGGAGGCGGAGGCTTACCTGAAGGACCAAGGCCTCGAGGCGGAGGCCCTGGCCCTCTCCGGGGACCCCGCCGAGCACCTTCTGGCCCTGCAAAACCCCACGGACCTCCTGGTCCTGGGGGCCCCGGTGCAGAGGTTCCTCCTGGGAAGCACGGCGGAATACGTGGTCCGCCACGCCGTGGGGCCGGTCCTCACCGCCCGATAAGGTCCAAGTGATGGAAAACCGCTAGTCCCGGAAGAGCCAGTTGAGGAAGAGGCTCACCAGGGAAAGGAGGAAAGCTCCCAGGAGGGCCTCGAGGAAGCCCTGGACCTCCAGGGCCGTGGCCTGGGCCACCAGGTAAAGGAGGGCGCCGTTCACCACCCAGGTGAAAAGCCCCAGGGTGAGAAGGTTGAGGGGGAGGGCGAGGAAGAGGAAAAGGGGGCGGAGAAAGGCGTTGGCCAGGCCCCAGATGGCTCCGGCCACCAGGTAGTCCAAAAGCCCCGCCCCGGGAGCGAAGGCCACCCCGGGGTAGAAAAGGCTCACCAACCAAAGGGCCAGGGTGTTGAGAAGAAGCCTTAAGAGAAGGCCGCGCATGGCCTAAGCCTACACCCGGACGCATAGCCTTGACGCATACCGCATACCGGGGTAGCCTGAAGGTAAGCCCGGGCCCAAAAGCCCGGCGGTTTTTTTGGGAGGGCGCCATGCGCTTTGAGAGGATCGCCCCCTTCACCTACCGCATCCTCCGGCAGGGGAAGATGCGGGTGGACGCGGTCTTCTTCGCCTCGGAGGAGATTCTGAAGGACCTCGAGGCCGAGGGATACGCCTCCTTGCAGCAGCTCATGAACGTGGCCACCCTCCCGGGCATCGTGGAGCCCGCCCTGGCCATGCCCGACATCCACTGGGGCTACGGCTTCCCCATCGGGGGGGTGGCGGCCTTTGACCCGGAGGAGGGCGGGGTGGTGAGCCCGGGCGGAGTTGGTTTTGATATAAATTGTGGGGTCCGCCTCCTTCTTTCCCACCTCACCCTGGAGGACCTCCTGCCCCGGCAGAAGGAACTCGCCGACGCCCTCTACCGCCTGGTGCCCTCCGGGGTGGGGAGCGAACGGCGGGACGTGCGCTTCAGCAAAAAGGAGCTCAAGGAGATCCTCAAGGAGGGGGCGGGCTGGCTCGTGAAGCGGGGCTTCGGCTACCCCGAGGACCTGCGCTTCATTGAGTCCGAGGGCCGCCTCCCCTGGGCCAACCCCGAAAAGGTCTCGGAAAGGGCCTTTGAGCGGGGGGCCCCCCAGATCGGCACCCTGGGGAGCGGGAACCACTTCCTGGAGGTGCAGTACGTGGACGAGGTCTACCACGAGGAGGCCGCCCGGGCCTTCGGCCTCTTCAAGGGGCAGATCACCGTCCTCATCCACACGGGAAGCCGGGGCCTCGGCCACCAGGTCTGCCAGGACTACGTGGAGCGCTTCCTCAAAGCCGCCCCCCGGTACGGCATTGAGCTCGTGGACAAACAGCTCGCCGCGGCCCCCATAGGGAGCCCCGAGGGCCAGGACTACCTCCAGGCCATGGCCGCCGCCGCCAACTTCGCTTTCGCCAACCGCCAGCTCATCGCCCACTTCGTGCGGGAGGCCTTTGAGAAGGTGGGCTTTAACCCCAAGGACCACGGCCTTAGGGTCCTCTACGACCTCGCCCACAACAACGCCAAGTTTGAGGAGCACGGAAGGAGGCGGGTCCTGGTCCACCGCAAGGGGGCCACGCGGGCCTTCGGCCCCGGCCACCCGGAGATCCCCGAGGAGTACCGGGAGGTGGGCCAGCCCGTCCTGGTGCCGGGGGACATGGGGCGCTACTCCTATGTTCTCGCAGGCACGGAGAAGGCCATGGCGGTCTCCTTCGGAAGCAGCTGCCACGGGGCCGGGCGGAAGATGAGCCGCCACCAGGCCAAAAAGGTGGCCCGGGAGCGGAACCTGGTGAAGGAGCTCGCAGAAAGGGGCATCCTGGTCCGGGCCGCCACCCGGGCCACGGTGGACGAGGAGATGCCCGAGGCCTACAAGGACGTCTCCTTGGTGGTGGAGGCGGTGGAGGGGGCGGGGATCGGGAAAAAGGCGGCCCGCCTCAGGCCCCTCATCGTGGTGAAGGGATAACCCGCTTCTCACCCGGGCCTGGTTTCCTGTGGGGGATGAGGTCCTTCGCCCTCCTCCTCTTTTGCGGCCTCGCCCTGGGCCAGACCCTCCTTCCCGCGGAAAGCCTCGGCCTCACCTTCCGGGAGGAGGCCGGGGCCTGGGTGTACGAGGGATTTGGGAAGCGCTACGCCTACATCCCCGGGGTGGGCTGGGCCGAGCCCTTGGGGGGGGAGCTCCCGCCGCCCCAGGGGGACCGCTTTCCCCTGGAGGCCCTTAAATCCCTGGGCCACTTCCGGGTGCCCGAGGCGGGGGCGCGTTTCGGGAACAAGCCTTCGGGGCTGAGGGTGGTCCTGGACCTGCCCGCTCCTTACCCGGCCGAGCCCCAAGAGGAGCGGGGGAAGGCGGGGACCACCCTCCACCTGCCTTACCTCGCCCCGGACCTCCTCGAGGCCCCCTGGCCCGCGGGCCTAAGGGCTCAAGTGCGCCTCCTCCCCGAGGCCACCGAGCTCGCCTTGAGGGCGGAGCAGGGCCGCCTCTACTACCGCCTCTTCCCCCTCGAGGACCCCCCCCGCCTGGTCCTGGACCTCTACCTCCTCGCCCCCGAGGTGGAGGAGGCCTTGGCCCCGGGGGTGCGCTACCGGGAGGTCTACGCCTTCACCCCCGAGCCCCTGAGGCTTTACCTGGTGGAGGCGGAAAGGGGAAGGCTCCTCCCCGTGGGCACTCCGGGGAAGAGGGCGCTTCCCCAGGACCTGGCCCCGGGCGCCCTCGCCGTCCTGAACGGGGGCTACTTTGACCCCAAGAGCGGGACCCCCATCGGGCTTTGGGTGCAGGACGGGGTGACCCTCTCCTACCCCTACGGCCGGGTGGCCCTCCTTTGGGACGGGTTCGCCTTCTTCCTGGACTACCCTAGGTTCCTCGCCGAGGCGGTGGGGCCGGATGGAAACCGGGTCCGGGTGGGGGTGAACGCCTCCCGCGCCCGCTACACCGCCCACACGGTGCCGGGCCCCGTAGGCCGGGAGGGGGAAGGGGTGGCCTTGGTGCGGGAGGACCGGGTGGTGGCCCTCCTCCCCGCCCCGGCCGAGCTTCCCCCAGGAGCCTGGGCCCTCACCTTCCCCAAGGAGGCTCCCCCTTTTCCCCTTGGGGTGGGGGACCGGCTCGCCCTCTACGGCGCCCTCAACCCCCCCTTCCGCTACGCCCTGGAAGGGGGGCCTCTCCTCCTCAAGGAGGGGCGGTACGCCTACGACCCCAGCAAGGAGAACTTCAAGGACCCTAGGCCCCTCCAGGCCGTGGCCCCCCAGGCGGCGGTGGCCTGGACCAAGGAGGGGAGGCTCTGGCTCCTCGTCTCCGAGCCCACCACCCCCGGGGTCCTGGCCCGGGCCCTCCTCTCCTTAGGCGCCTGGAACGCCCTCCGCATGGACGGGGGCGGCTCGGCCCAGCTCTGGGTGAAGGGGCGGCTCAGAAGCCCTTACCCGGGCTCCCCCAGGCCCGTGGTGAGCGCCTTGGCCCTCTTCCCCTAGGCCACCCGCTCCACCCGGAGGAGGTTGGTGGTCCCCCGGACCCCAAAGGGCACCCCGGCGGCGATGACCACCCGCTCCCCCACCTGGGCGAGGCCCAAAGCCTTCACCTCCCTAAGGGCGATGCGCACCATGTCGTCCGTGTCCTGGGGGTCCGGGGCCAGGTGGGGCACCACCCCCCAGACCAAGGCCAGCTGGCGCTCCACCTCGGGGCTAGGGGTGAGGGCCAGGATGGGTACCTGGGGCCGGGTGCGGGCGATCCTGCGGGCCGAGCTTCCCGTGGCGGTGAAGACCACGATGGCCCGGGCTCCCACGGCCTCCACGATGTCGTCGGCCGCCTGGGCGATGGCGTCCTGGGTGGTGGGGGTGGGAGAGGGCCTGAGGACGTTGAGCTTCTGCACAAACTCGGGGGAGGTCTCCACCGCCTTGGCGATCCTGCTCATCATGGCCACCGCCTCCACGGGGTAGGCCCCGGCGGCGGTCTCCGCCGAGAGCATCACCGCGTCCGTGCCGTCAAAGATGGCGTTGGCCACGTCCGAGGCTTCGGCCCGGGTGGGGCTGGGGTTTTGCACCATGGACTCCAGCATCTGGGTGGCGGTGATCACCGGCTTGCCCGCGGCGATGCAGCGGAGGATGAGGCGCTTCTGGACGATGGGGACCTCCTCCAGGGGCATCTCCACCCCTAGGTCCCCCCGGGCCACCATGATGCCGTCGGCCTCCTCCAGGATCTCCTCAAAGCGGGCCACGGCCGAGGGCTTCTCTATCTTGGCCATGAGCCGGGCCCGGGAGCCGTAGCGGGAGAGGTAGTGCCGGGCGAGGAGGAGGTCGTCCCGGGTGCGCACGAAGGAGACCGCCACCCAGTCCACCCCGATCTCCGCCCCCAGGGCCAGGTCCTGGATGTCCTTTTCCGAGAGGGCGGGGATGGAGAGGTCGGCCCCCGGGACGTTGATGCCCTTGTGGTCGGAGAGGATGCCCCCCACCTCCACCAGGGTGTGGATCTCGTCCCCCACCACCTTCTCCACCCGGAGGCGGATCCGGCCATCGTCCAAAAGGAGCACCTGCCCAGGGCGCACGTCCTCGAGGAGCCCCTTGTAGGTGAGGGAAACCCGGGTCTCGTTCCCCTCCACGGGGAGCCGGGTAAGAACGAAGGGTTGGCCCGGCTTGAGCTCCACCCGGCCCTTCTGAAAGCGGCCGATGCGGATCTTGGGGCCCTGCAGGTCTTGGAGAATGGCCAGGGTCCTGCCAAGCTCTTGGGACACCTCCCGTACCCAGGCCGCCTGCCTCCTGTGGTCCTCAGGGGTGCCGTGGCTGAAGTTCAAGCGGAAGACATCGGCCCCTGCCTCGGCCAAGGCCCGGATGGTTTCCTTGGTGTCCGTGGCCGGGCCCAGGGTGGCCACGATCTTGGTGCGCTTAAAAGGCCCCATAGCCCAGGAAGCGGGCCGCCTGGCCCAGCTCCTCCTCGATGCGCAAAAGCTGGTTGTACTTGGCCAAGCGGTCGGAGCGGGAAAGGGAGCCGGTCTTGATCTGGCCGGCGTTCACCGCCACGGCCAGGTCGGCGATGAAGGGGTCCTCCGTCTCCCCGGAGCGGTGGCTGATCACCGCCCGGTAGCCCGACCGGTGGGCCAAGCGGATGGCCTCGAGGGTCTCGGAGAGGGTGCCGATCTGGTTCACCTTGACCAGGATGGCGTTGGCCACGCCCCGCTCAACGCCCATGCGGAGCCTTTCCGGGTTGGTGACGAAGAGGTCGTCCCCCACCAGCTGCACCTTCTCCCCGAGTTCCTGGGTGAGAAGCCTCCACCCCTCCCAGTCGTCCTCGGCCATCCCGTCCTCGAGGGAGCGGATGGGGTACTTCTCCACCCACCGCGCCCAGAAGGCCACCATCTCCTCAGGGGTCAGGACCTTGCCCTCCCCCTCCAGGTGGTATTTCCCGTCCCGGTAAAACTCGCTCGCCGCGGGGTCCAGGGCCAGGGAGACCTCCTCCCCAGGGGTGTACCCCGCCCGCTCAATGGCCTGGAGGAGGAGCTCCACCGCCTCCTCGTTCTGCTTCAGGTCCGGGGCGAAGCCCCCCTCGTCCCCCACGTTGGTGCTGTAGCCCCTTTCCTTCAGCACGCCCTTGAGGGCGTGAAAGACCTCGGCCCCGATGCGCAAAGCCTCGGAGAAGCTTTCCGCCCCGGCGGGCACCAGCATGAACTCCTGGAAGTCCAGGCGGTTGTCGGCGTGCTTACCGCCATTGATGACGTTCATCAAGGGAACGGGAAGGACCACTCCCTGAACCCCACCCAGGTAGCGGTAGAGGGGTAGCCCCAAGGCCAAAGCCGCCGCCCGGGCCGTGGCCAAGGAGACGGCCAGGATGGCGTTGGCCCCCAGGTTCGCCTTGTTGGGGGTGCCGTCCAGCTCCAGCATGGCCCGGTCCACCCCCTCCTGGTCCAGGGCATCCCGGCCGATGAGCTCGGGGGCGATGCGCTCGTTGACGTTCTCCACCGCCCGGCGCACCCCCTTGCCCAGGTAGCGCCCGCCCCCATCCCTTAGCTCCAGGGCCTCATGGGCGCCCGTGGAGGCCCCGGAGGGCACCAGGGCCCGGCCCCGCACCCCCCCTTCCAGCTCCACCTCCGCCTCCACCGTGGGGAAGCCTCGGGAATCCAGCACCTCCCGCGCCTTCACGCTGACAATCGTGGTCATGGATCCCTCCTATGGAAGCGCTTCACGCCCCTCCTTTCCAAGCCTACACCCTCAGGGGCACCACCACCGCCCGGTAGCCCCCCTCCCCGGAAGGGCGCACCAGGCTGGGGCTGGTGGGTCCACTCATCTCCAGAAAGGCCTCGCCTTCCAGAGGAGCCAGGGCCTCCAGGAGGTAGCGGGCGTTGTAGGCCAGGCCCATGGGGGTGCCCTCCATGGCCACCGCCACCTCCTCCTGGCCCTTCCCGTAGTCCCCTTCGGCGGAAAGGAGCGCCCGGCCCTCCTGGAAGAGGAGGTCCACCCGGTGGTTCTGCCGGTCCGAGAGCACGCTCACCCGGCGCAGGGCCTCGCGGAAGGGGTCCACCTCGAGGCGCACCCTCAAGGGGAAGTCTTTGGGAATCACCTTTTCGTAGTCAGGAAACTCCCCTTCCATGAGGCGCACGGCCATCCGCACCTCCGCACCCTCCCCCCGCACCGCCAGGCCCAAGGTCCCGGGGCCCAGGGCTAAAGCCACCTCCCCTTCCCCCAGGGCCTTTAGGACCCGGACCACCTCATCGGCGCTCCGGGCGGGGACCACCGCCTTTTTGGCGAAGGGCTGGGGCTTGGGAAGCTCGGAAAGGGCCAAGCGGTAGCCGTCGGAGGCCACCGCCCTCAAGCCCCCTTCGGAAAACTCCAGCTGCACCCCCCGGAAGATGGCCCGGTACTCCTCGTTGCTGGCGGCGTAGCGGACCTGGGTAAGGAGGCGGAGAAGGTCGCCCGCGGGGATATGGGCCTGCAGGGGAAAGGCTTCGCTGGGCCCCTCGGGTTCGGGGAAGAGAAGCTCGGGGTAACCCTCCACGGGAGCCAGGCTCAGCCGGGTGGTGAAGCGCCCCGAGGAAAGCTCCAGCTCCCTCTCCAAGGAAAGGACCGCCTCTTCCCCTGGGAGGCTCCGCACCAGCTGGAAGAAGGGCTGGGAAGGAACGAGGTAAGCCCCCTCCCCCTGAACCCGGGCGGGAAGGCGGATCTCCAAGTCCACCTCCCCGTTGGAACCGAAGAGGACCAACGTTTCCGGCCCCGCGGCCAGGCCCGCGTAGGTAAGCAAGGGGTTGGAGCTCCTAGAGGGAATGACCCGCTCCAGAAGGGCGATCTGCTCGGCTAGGAGGTTTTTTGGAAGGGCTAGCTTCATCTCTCGCTCCTCTCCTTACTGTTACTACCAAGTGCTTTTAAAGATTTTAAAGATCCGTAGCTGTAGTAGTAGGGCCTGTGGATATGTGGATAAGTGGGGGAAAAACCGCTCCTGGAGGGCATAGGGTTTGTGGATAACCCTTGTGGAAAACCCAGGCCCCCTTGTGGATAACCTGTGGATAACCGGCGGGTTATCCACAGGGTCCCGACCCCCCTGGGTTGTCCACAGGTTGTCCACAAGGTTATCCACAGGGAAGGGTGGGTTATCCACAGGGTTATCCACAGGTTATCCACAGGCCTCACCCCAGCTTCGCCCGGAGGGCCCGGAGCAGGGCTTGCACCTCCCGGTCGGTTTCCGAAAGCTCCTGGACCTTCTGAATGGCGTAGAGGACCGTGGCGTGGTTCCGACCCCCGAAGAGCTGGCCGATGTCGGGGAGGGAGGAGCTGGTCAGGTCCCGCACCAGGTACATGGCGATCTGGCGGGGAAGCACCACCTCCTTCCTTCGGCCGATTCCCAGGAGATCTTCGGGGCGGAGGGCGAAGTGCTCGGCTACCGTGCGTACGATCTCCTTGGGGTCTACCTTCACCTCCTGCAGGGCGAAGATGTCGGAGAGGGCCTTGGCGGCCACGCTTCGGGTGAGCTCCACCCCGTTCAGGGAGGCGTAGGCGATGGCGCGCATGAGGGCCCCCTCCAGCTCGCGGATGTTGGAGGTCACCTGGCGGGCGATGTACTCCAGGACGTCCTCGCTGATGCGGAGGCCCCTTTGCTCGGCGTTCATCTTGAGGATGGCGATGCGGGTTTCCAGGTCGGGGGGCTGGATGTCGGTGATGAGGCCCCACTCAAAACGGCTCCGGAGGCGGGCCTCGAGGGTGAGGATGTCCTTGGGGGGGCGGTCGGAGGAGAGGATGATCTGCTTGTGGGCCTCGTAAAGGGCGTTGAAGGTGTGGAAGAACTCCTCCTGGGTGCGCTCCTTGCCGGCGATGAACTGGATATCGTCCACCAGGAGGAGGTCCACGGAGCGGTAGCGCTCGCGGAACTTGGCCATGCGGTCCTCGCGGATGGCGTTGATGAGCTCGTTGGTGAAGGTCTCCGTGGAGACGTACTCGATCTTCAGGTGGGGGAAGCGCTTGGCCACGGAGTGGCCCACGGCGTGCATCAGGTGGGTCTTCCCCAGCCCCACCCCCCCGTAGATGAAGAGGGGGTTGTAGGCCCGGCCCGGGGACTCGGCCACGGCCACGGCGGCGGCGTGGGCCATGGAGTTGTTGGGCCCCACCACGAAGTTCTCAAAGGTGTACTTGGGGTTGAGCTTGGGCTTTTCGCTTTCCGGCTTGGGGGAGGCGTGGAAGATGTCCTCCTGGACCACGGCCCCCGGCACCACCTTGAGCTCAAAGCGGGGGGCCTGGGCCCCGAGGAGGCTTAGGGCTTCCTGGATGAGCTCGGCGTAGTGCCGCCTTATCCAGTCCAGGGCGAAGGAGGTGGGCACGGCGAGCTCCAACACCCCGTCCCGAACGCCCAGGGGACGGATCCTTTCAAACCAGGTGTGGAACTCCACCTCGGTGATGTTGCGCCGGATGTGCTCCAGGACGTGTTGCCAAACCGCCTCGTGGGTCAAGGCCACCCCCGTCGTCCGGAGGAACATTCTACGCCAGGGGCTTGGGTAAAGTGGAGGGCGGGATGGGGTACGACGTGGTGGTGGTGGGTGGGGGCCACGCGGGCATTGAGGCGGCCTGGGCGGCGGCCGCTTTGGGGGTTCGGGTGGCCCTAGTCACGGTAAACCCCGACCGGATCGGCATGATGCCCTGTAACCCCGCCGTGGGGGGGCCGGGGAAGAGCCAGCTGGTGGCGGAGGTGGTGGCCCTGGGCGGGCTCATGGGCCGGGCGGCGGATGCCGCCGCCATCCACACCCGGGTCCTGAACCGCTCCAAGGGCCCGGCGGTGCAAAGCCTCAGGGTCCAGGTGGACCGGGACCTCTACGCCTTAAAGGCCCAGGAGATCCTCGCGGAAAGGCCCGTGGAGGTCCTCCGGGGCGAGGTGGCGGCCCTCTGGGTGGAGGGGGGGAGGCTTTTGGGCGTCCGCACCGTGGACGGGCGGGGAATCCCCGCCAAGGCGGTGGTGGTGGCGGGGGGGACCTTCCTTTCCGGCGTGGTCTGGTACGGAAGGAAGAGCCGCCCCGCCGGGCGCCAGGGGGAGCCCCCGGCCCGCTTCCTCTCCCAAAGCCTAAAGGCGGTGGGCCACACCTTAAGGCGCTTCAAGACGGGGACCCCGCCCCGGATTCGGGCCGACAGCGTGGACTTCGGGCGCCTCGAGGTGGTCCCGCCCGAGGTGCCGCCCGGGAGTTTCACGGGAAGCCCGGGGCCCCATGCCGAGAGGCTTCCCACCTGGCAGACCCGCACCACCGAGAGGACCCACCGCCTCATCCGGGAGAACCTCCACCTCTCCCCCCTCTACGCCGGGGACATCCAGGGCGTCGGCCCCCGGTACTGCCCCTCCATTGAGGACAAGGTGGTGCGCTTCGCCGACAAGGAGAGCCACCTCCTCTTCGTGGAGCCGGACGGGCTTTCCACCAGCGAGGTCTACCTCCAGGGCTTCTCCTCTAGCCTTCCCCCCGGGCTCCAGGAGGAGATGGTGCGAAGCCTCCCCGGGTTTGAGCGGGCGGTGATTCAGCGCTACGCCTACGCCGTGGAGTACGATAGCTTAGACCCCACGGAGCTCACCCGGGGCCTCCAGTCCCGCTTCCTCCCCGGGCTTTTCAGCGCCGGGCAGGTGAACGGCACCTCCGGCTACGAGGAGGCGGCGGCCCAAGGGGTGCTGGCGGGCCTGAACGCCGCCCGGTTCGCCCTGGGGCTCCCCGAGGTCCACCTTCCCCGGGAAAGCGGCTACATCGGGGTCCTGGTGGACGACCTGGTGGGCCGGGGCACGGACGAGCCCTACCGGATGATGACCTCCCGGGTGGAGCTCCGCCTCCTTTGCCGGGCGGACAACGCCGACGAGCGTCTCACCCCCTTGGCCGTGTCCTGGGGCCTGAGGTCCAGGGAGGACCTCAAGCGGGTGGAGGCCAAGTACCGGAGGGTGGCGGAGGAGCTTAGGCGCCTCGAGGCCTTGCGGGTGGAGGGGGTTTCGGGCCTCCAGTGGCTTAGGCGCCCCGAGAACACCTACCGGGCCCTGGCCGAGCGCTTCCCGCCCCCTTCCCCCCTCTCCCCCGAGGAGGCGGACCAGGTGGAGATCCGGGCCAAATACGCGGGCTACATTGAGCGGCAGGAGCGCCTGCGGGAGAGGATGCGGGACCTCGAGGCTCACCGCATCCCCGAGGGCCTGGACTTCCCTCGGATACCGGGGCTTTCCCGGGAGGCGGTGGAGAAGCTCTCCCGGGCAAGGCCCCGCACCCTGGCCGAGGCCGCCCGGATCCCCGGGCTACGGGACTCCGATCTCACCGCCCTCTTGGTCCACCTGAGGCGGTGGGGGTAGTGTTTCACGGGAAACAGGGGGCGGGATGGGCCTGACGGAGGAAGGGGAGAGGCTTCTTTTGGAGGGGGGGCGGGCCCTGGGCCTGGACCTGAGGCCCCACCTTCCCGCCTTTTCCCTCCTTTACCAGCTCCTCATGGCCGCCAACCAGAGGGTCAACCTCACCGCCCTCCGCACCGAGGAGGAGGTGGTGGTCAAGCACTTCCTGGACTCCCTCACCCTCCTCCGGCTTCCCCTCTGGGAAGGGCCCTTGCGGGTGCTGGACCTGGGCACGGGGGCGGGGTTTCCCGGGCTTCCCTTGAAGATCGTGCGGACCGAGCTGGAGGTGGTCCTTCTGGACGCGGTTCGCAAGAAGGTGGCTTTCCTGGGGGAGGCGGTGCAGGCCCTGGGGCTGAGGGGGGCCTACCCCCTTTGGGGCCGGGCGGAGGAGCTTGCCCACCGCCCGGAGCATCGCGAGGCCTACGACCGGGTGGTGGCCCGGGCCGTGGCCCCCCTCTGCGCCCTTTCCGAGCTCTCCCTCCCCTTCCTCCGGGTGGGGGGGCGGATGGTGGCTCAGAAGGGGCCTAGGGTGGCGGAGGAGCTAAAGCCCCTTCCCCGGGCCCTGGGCCTCCTCGGGGGCACCCTGGAGGAGGTGCGCCCCCTGCGCCTGCCCTTCCTGGAGGAGGGGCGGGCCCTGGTGGTCCTCTCCAAGGTGGCGCCCACCCCCAAGGCCTACCCCCGCCGCCCCGGGGTTCCCGAGAAAAAACCCTTGTGCTAAGAGGCTGTCGTAAAAGCTCTCCACGGCCAGCTACGCGGCCCTGGCCAGCC
>NZ_JBAMMI010000044.1:0-40916 GCF_039793865.1 Thermus sp. | reverse complement strand
GGGGGCTGATACTGTCTTGCCTGTCAAGCCACCCCCTGGACCAACCGGCCAGCGTAGTACTCTCTGAGCCGCCCCATCATCCGCCTGAGGAGCTTGTGGGCCACGGCCACCAAGGCCTGCTTCTTCGTTTTTCCCTGCGAGAGCAGGCGATGGTAGAAGGCCCGCATCTCCGGGTCATGGCGCACCGCCACCAGGGCCCCCATGTAAAGCTTCCGCCGCAAGAGGGGAGGCCCCTTCTTGGAGAGGCGGCTCCTCTCCACGCTCTTCCCCGACTCCTCCCGCTCGGGGATGAGCCCCGCGTAGGAGGCGGCCCTCTTCGCCCGGCCCCAAAGCTCCGGGGGCAGGAGGGCCAACACCGCCGCCGCCACCTGGGGCCCCACCCCGGGCAGGCCCATCAGCACCTCCGCCTCGGGGAGGGCGGCGAGGAGGGCCTGGACCCTGGCCTCCACCTCCCCAAGGAGCCCCCTCACGCACACCAGCTCCCTCTGAAGGAGGGCGAGGACCTGCTTGCTCCCCGCCCACTCCGTGTTCTTGGCTTCGGAGAAGAAGACCATGTCCCGGGGAAAGCGGTAGACGGTCTCCGCCACCGTGCCCCTTTCCAGGACCAGGTGGGAAAGGCCGAGCCGCTTGGCCCAAAGGGCGGCGCAAAGCCCCACCGGCCCCGCGCCCACCACCAGGACGTCCACCATCCCCTAGAGTTTAGGGCAACAGGTAGACTTCTTCCCATGGAGTGGCTCACCAACCCCGAGATCTGGCTGGCCTTCCTCACCCTGACGGTCCTCGAGGTGGTCCTCGGCGTGGACAACGTGATCTTCATCAGCATCCTGGCCTCCAAGCTCCCGAAGGAGGAGCAGGAGCGGGCCCGGGTGATGGGGCTGTCCCTAGCGGCGGTGACCCGGATCCTCTTCCTCCTCTCCATCGCCTCGATCCTGGCCCTCAAAAAGCCCCTCTTCGCCCTCCTCGGCCACGAGATCACGGGCAAGGACCTGGTGCTCATCGCCGGGGGGCTTTTCCTCATCTATAAGTCGGTGAAGGAGATCCACGAGAAGCTGGAGGGGGAGCCAGGCCATGCGGTCAAAAGGGTAGCCCCGAGCTTCTACAGCGTCATCGCCCAGGTCCTCCTCCTGGACATCGTCTTCTCCATAGACTCGGTGATCACCGCCGTGGGCCTCACCCCCTACGTGCCGGTGATGGTGGCGGCCATCCTCACCTCCGTAGGGGTGATGCTCCTCGCCTCCAAGGGCATCTACGCCTTCGTGAACCAGCACCCCACGGTGAAGATGCTAGCCCTTTCCTTCCTCCTTCTCATCGGCTTCACCCTGGTGGCCGAGGGCACGGGGGTGCACATCCCCAAGGGGTACGTGTACTTCGCCATGGGCTTCGCCGTCTTCGTGGAGTGGCTGAACCTCCGGGCGGGGCTTCGGGGCAGGCCGGTGAAGCTCCACGACCCTTACGAGGAAGAGGCCTAGCCCCCCTCCTGGTCCCGGGAGAGCTCGGGTAGAATCGCGCTGGGAGGTGGCTTGTGGAATACCGGATTGAGCGGGACACCATGGGCGAGGTGCGGGTGCCAGCAGACCGCTACTGGGGAGCCCAGACCCAGCGCTCCCTGGAGCACTTCCGTATCGGGGCCTGGCGCTTCCGGATGCCCCTCGAGGTCATCCGCGCCTACGGGATGCTGAAAAAGGCCGCCGCCAGAGCCAACCTGGAGCTCGGGGAGCTTCCCGAGGAGATCGCCAGGGCCATCCTCCAGGCGGCGGAGGAGGTGGTCCAGGGGAAGCTGGACGACCACTTCCCCCTGGTGGTCTTCCAGACCGGAAGCGGCACCCAGACCAACATGAACGTCAACGAGGTCATCGCCAACCGGGCCTCGGAGATCCTGGGGAAGCCCCTGGGGAGCAAGTACGTCCACCCCAACGACCACGTGAACCGGGGGCAGAGCTCCAACGACACCTTCCCCACCGCCATGTACGTGGCCGTGGCCCTGGCCCTAAACCAGAGGCTCTACCCGGCGGCGGAAGCCCTCATCCAGACCTTGGAGGAGAAGGCCCGGGCCTTTGACGACATCGTGAAGATCGGGCGGACCCACCTGATGGACGCCGTGCCCATCACCCTGGGCCAGGAGGTGGGAAGCTGGGCCGCCCAGCTCAGGAACACCCTCTCCATGGTGAAGGAGGCGGAAAAGGGCCTCTACCACCTCGCCATCGGGGGCACGGCGGTGGGCACGGGCCTAAACGCCCACCCCCGCTTTGGGGAGCTCGTGGCCAAATACCTGGCGGAGGAAACCGGGCTTCCCTTTAGGGTGGCGGAAAACCGCTTCGCCGCCCTCGCCGCCCACGACGAGCTCGTCAACGTCATGGGGGCCCTCCGCACCCTGGCCGGGGCCCTGATGAAGGTGGGCAACGACGTCCGCTGGCTGGCCTCGGGGCCCTACGGGGGCATCGGGGAGATCTTCATCCCCGCCAACGAGCCGGGGTCTTCCATCATGCCGGGGAAGGTGAACCCCACCCAGGTGGAGGCTCTCACCATGGTGGTGGTCCGGGTCTTTGGCAACGACCACGCCGTGGCCTTTGCGGGAAGCCAGGGGAACTTCCAGCTCAACGTCTACAAGCCGGTGATGGCCGACGCCGCCCTGGAGTCCATCAAGCTCCTCGCCGAGGCCATGGAGTCCTTCAACGAGCACCTGGCCAAGGGGATTGAGCCCAACCTGGAGCGCATTCAGGAGCACCTGGAGAAGAACCCCATGCTGGCCACCGCCCTCAACAAGGCCATCGGCTACGACAAGGCGGCGGAGGTGGTGAAGAAGGCCCTCAAGGAGAAGAAGACCCTGAAGCAGGCGGCCCTGGAGCTCGGCTACCTCACGGAGGAGGAGTTTGACCGCATCGTGGTGCCCCTGAAGCTCGCCAAGCCCCACGAGGAAGCCTAGGCGGCGCGGGGCTTTGTGAGAAAGGCCACCCCCCAAGGGGTGGCCTCTTTTATAGTGAGGGGCGGAGGTGAAGTATGCCGTACCCGTTCAAGCTTCCCGAGCTCGGCTACCCTTACCAGGCCCTCGAGCCCCACATTGACGCCCAGACCATGGAGATCCACCACCAGAAGCACCACGGGGGCTACGTGAATAACCTCAACGCCGCCCTGGAAAAGCACCCCTACCTCCACGGGGCGGAGGTGGAGGTCCTCCTGCGCCACCTCGCCGCCCTCCCCGCCGACATCCAGGCCGCCGTGCGCAACAACGGGGGCGGCCACCTGAACCACAGCCTCTTCTGGAAGCTCCTCACCCCGGGAGGGGCCAAGGAGCCCGTGGGGGAGCTGAAGAAGGCCATTGACGAGGAGTTCGGGGGCTTCCAGGCCCTCAAGGAGAAGCTCACCCAGGCGGCCATGGGCCGCTTCGGCTCGGGCTGGGCCTGGCTGGTGAAGGACCCCTTCGGCAAGCTCCACGTCCTCTCCACCCCCAACCAGGACAACCCCGTGATGGAGGGCTTCACCCCCATCGTGGGCATTGACGTCTGGGAGCACGCCTACTACCTCAAGTACCAGAACCGCCGGGCCGACTACCTCCAGGCCATCTGGAACGTCCTCAACTGGGACGTGGCCGAGGAGTTCTTCAAAAAGGCCTAGCCATAGCGCAACCCGGGGCCCCTACGGGGGGGCGAGGAGCCGCTCCACGGCCCGCTCCACGGCCAAGACCGCTTCCCTGAGGCGCCACGCCCCCCTATCCCGCACCCCGGCGGGGTTGGAGATGGCCCTAAGCTCCGCCCCCCTAACCCCCAAGGCCAGGCAGGCCCGGGCGAAGGCCGCCCCCTCCATGTTCTCCAAGGCGGCCCCCCACCTCTGGGCCAAGGCCCGGGCCTCCTCAGGGCCCTCCGAGACCAGGTCCCGGGTGAGGCCCACGGCCACCCTTAGGCCAAGCCTCTGGGCGAGGGCCCCGGTGAGGCCGGGGTCCAGGGGAAAGCGGTTGTAGTAGCGCCTTTCCCCAAGCTCCAAGGCGGGAAAGCCCAAGGGTTCCAGGCCCTCCTTCAGGCCGAGGTCCGCCTCCACCTCCTCCCCCACCAGGACCGCCTCCCCCAAGGGGGGGCCCCCGGGGTAGGCCCCGGCGAGGCCGAAGAGGAGGGCCTTCTCCACGGGGTTTCTCGCGGCGTAGGCCGCGAGGGCCATGGCGGCGTTCACCTTGCCGATCCCCGTTTCCAGATAGACGAACCCCTCCCCCTTAAGGCCCTTCCAGGCGAGGAAGGCGAAGGGTTCCCCCTTCAAAAAGGGGGCCTCGAGGCGGGTGGGGGAAAGGAGGAGCCACACTACTCCACCACCCTAAACCCCAGGGCCTCGGCCCGCTCCACGAAGAACTGGATGTTCTCCGCCTTCACCTCCCCCCCGAGGCTCTTCCGGTCAAAGGCCTCCTCCGCCGCCAGGATCATGGTCTCGGCCAGGCAGGCGGGGACCTGGTCCGGGGCCCCGAAGTGGAGGTCCAGGGTGGCCCGCGCCTCCCCGGGAAGCCGCACCACGCCCCCCGGGATCACCCGCACCCCCGGCACCTCCCGGACCGAGGGGTGCACGTCCGGGGGCACCCCCTCGTCGTAGATCCAGGCCCCGGGCTTCACGTGCTCGGGGTAGATCACCGGGGCGGGGTCGCTGGTGGCGGTGAAGACCAGGTCCGCCTCCCGGATGGCGGCGATCTCCGTGGTGGCCAGGATCTCGGGCACCTCCCCTTTGCGCTCCAGGTTCTTCCTGAGGCTCTCCGCCGCCCTTTCCAGGCGCTTTAGGTCCCGCCCCACCAGGACGAGCTTTCCCACGTAGGGGGCGATCTGGCGGGCGATGCCGAAGGCCACCACCCCGTTCGCCCCCACCACCGCCGCCGTGACCCCCTTCAGGTCCTTGCCGCTTTGGGCGAAGTGGGCGAGGATCCTGGGGATGGCCGCCCTGACGGTGCCTGCGGTGTAGGCCCCGCCATTCGTCACCTCAATGCCGGGCACGGCCTCCTGCACCCTTTTCCCCTTCTCCCCCACCACGCTCCAGAAGGCCCCGAGGCCCACCACCGTGGCCCCAAGCTCCTTGGCAAGCCGCGCCCCCTGGATGGCCCGCCGCACGGCGAGCTCCGGCTTGGCCTTGATCTGGTGGGGAAAGAGGGGGGCGGAGATGAGGTGGCAGAGGACCTCCCGCCCGTCCGCCGTCCGCACCCCCCGCACCTCCCCCACCTTCATGGGCCGGAAGCGCTCGGCGAGGCGCTCTATCCATTCCCGCTTGAGGAGGCCGAGGCGCACCAGGGGCCTGAGCCAGCGGAAGCGGGGGCTCTGCCAGAGGTCCTCCAGGGTCAGGGGGTGGATGAGGAAGGCGCAGACCACCTGCTTTCCTGAGGGAAGCGGCAGGGGCTCGCCGAGCCTGGGCTCGGTGCCATCGAGGATCCGCCCCAGGTTCTCCTTGTAGCGCCAGAGGGCGAGGAGGAAGAGGGCAAGGGCGGAAAGCTTTTCCCCAAGGCCAAACCCCCCGAAGAGCGTCACCCCCAAAAGCCCCAAGGGAAGCCCCAAGGCAGCCAAGGAGGCGTAGCCGGTGAGGGCGTAGAGGGCGAGGCCCAGGGCCACGGGGACGAGGCCCAGGGCAGGCGGCAGGGGAAGGCCGGAAAGGATTCCGAGGAGGACCCCCGCCCCCTTGGCCCTTAAGGGCCAGGGGTCCCGGAGGAAAAGGGGGTAGAGGTGGCCGAGATATGCCGCCACCCCCAAGGCGAGGAGCCCGGCGAGGTCCAACCCCAAAGCCCGCCCCAGGAGAAGGGGCAGGTAGCCCTTGAGGAAGTCCAGGAGAAAGGAGAGGAGGAGGCCTAGGCCCAGGCGCCTAAGGGCGCTTTCCAGGCCCAGGGTGTAGGGGCTTGCCGTGCGCAGGTCCACCCCGCGCCGCCTGGCGAGCCAGTGCCCGAGAGGCAGGGCCCCCACGAGGTAGGCGAGGGGAAGGAGAAGCGCCGTCATCGCAGGTAGTTTAGCCCGTACACCGTCCCCCCGGTGAGGAGGAGGACGAGGACCCCCGCCGCCACCACCCCCAAGGAGATGGCCAGGAGGGCGTAGCGCCGCCTAAGGCCCAGGACCACGGCCAAAACGCTTCCGCTCCAGGCCCCGGTGCCGGGAAGGGGGACGGCCACGAAAAGGAAGAGGCCCAAGGCCCCCAGGCGCTGGACCTGCTCCTCTCCCCTAAGCCGGACCCGGGCCTCGAGGGCCTGCCAGGCCCGCGCCAGGAGAGGGACGCGGGTGGCGAGGTCCAGAACCCAGGGAAGGAGGGCCAAGGCGAGGGGGGCCACCAGCAGGTTTCCCAGGAGGGCCAGGGAAAAGGCCTCCCAGAGGGAAAGCCCCAGGGCCACCCCCAGGGGAATGGCCCCCCTGAGCTCCGCCACCGGGAGGACCGCCACCAGGAGGACGTAAAGTTGCGGCGGGATCGGGTTCATCTTCATCGGAAAGGGCGCCGGAGCCTGGCCCGGCGCCCCCTCCCCGGCCCTTAGGCCTGGGCCGCCTTGGCCCTCGCTACCAGCTCGGCGAAAGCCTGGGGCTCCCGCACCGCGAGGTCCGCCAGGTTCTTCCGGTCCACCTCAATCCCCGCCTTCTTCAGCCCGTGGATGAAGGTGGAGTAGCTCATCCCGTGCTGGCGGCAGGCGGCGTTGATGCGCACGATCCAGAGCCTGCGGAAGTCCCGCTTCTTCCGCTTGCGGTGGGCGTAGGCGTAGTTGCCCGCGGCGAAGAGGGTTTCCCGGGCCTTGCGGAAGCTCTTGGAGCGGAGGCCCCAGTACCCCTTGGCCAGCTTCAGGATCTTCTTGTGCTTCCTGCGGCGGACAAATCCGGTCTTGGCGCGCGGCATCCTCTACCTCCTCACTCGTAAGGGAGGAGAAGCTTGATCCGCTCCGCCTCCGGCTTGGCCAGGACGAACTTCCGCCCCTTCTGGCGGATCTCCTTCCCGGACTTCTGCCAGTTGAGGTGCCGCTTCCCCGTCTTCATGGCCACCACCTTGCCCGAAGCGGTGATCTTGACCCGCTTCTTGGCGCCCTTGTGGGTCTTCATCTTCGGCATAAGCCTCCTCCGCTTTGGGAAGCGCCCCCGAAGGGGTCTTGGGTGCTCCCCAAAGCCCTCCCACTATACCAGAGGGGGCTTCCTCGGTCTAGGCCGACACCTTGGCCGGGGCCAGGAGCATGTTCATGTCCCGGCCGAGGATCTCGGGCTTCATCTCCACCACCGCCATCCCCTTGAGGTCCTCGGCCACCCGCTCTAGAAGCCTCTCCCCGAGCTCGGGGTGGGCCATTTCCCGCCCCCGGAACATGATGGTCACCTTGACCTTGTGCCCCTCCTCCAGAAAGCGCTTGATATGGCCCAGCTTGGTCCGATAGTCGTGCTCGTCAATCTTCACCCGGAACTTGATGGACTTGACCTCGGTGCGCTTGGCCTTCTTCCGGGCCTCCTTCTCCGCCACCTGCTGCTCGTAGCGCCACTTGGAGTAGTCCATGATGCGGGCCACGGGCGGATCGGCGGTGGGGCCCACCAGGACCAGGTCCAGGTCCTGCTCCTGGGCGAGCCGAAGGGCCTCCCGGGTGTCCATGATGCCGAGCTGCTGTCCATCGGGGCCGATGACCCTTACCTGTTTGGCGCGTATGCGTTCGTTCGTCAGGTACTCCTTTATCTACACCACCTCCTAGCCCGCCAAGCCCTTTCGCCGAAGTTTGCGGGCTAAGGGGAGTGTAGCAGGAAAAGGCCCTCGGCTACAATGGGGGCATGGTCCAGGTGGAAAGAGGCCGCGTGGCCACGATCTTCCTCAACGACCCCGAGCGGCGCAACCCCCTCTCCCCGGGGATGGTGGAAGGGCTCCTAAAGGCCTTAGACGCGCTGGAGGAAGACCTCGAGGTGCGGGCGGTGGTCCTCACGGGAAGGGGCAAGGCCTTCAGCGCCGGGGCGGACCTCGCCTTTCTGGAAAGGGTCACGGAGCTCGGCGCCGAGGAGAACTACCGCCACTCCCTCTCCCTCATGCGCCTCTTCCACCGCCTCTACACCTTCCCCAAGCCCACGGTGGCCGCGGTGAACGGGGTGGCGGTGGCCGGGGGGGCGGGGCTCGCCACCGCCTGCGACCTGGTGGTCATGGACCGAGAAGCCCAAATCGGCTACACCGAGGTGAAGATCGGCTTCGTGGCCGCCTTGGTCTCGGTGATCCTCTCCCGGGCCGTGGGGGAGAAGGCCGCCAAGGACCTCCTCCTCACGGGAAGGCTCGTGGGGGCGGAGGAGGCCAAGGCCCTGGGCCTCGTGAACCGCGTGGCCCCTCCGGGGAGGGCCCTGGAGGAGGCGGTGGCCCTGGCGGAGGAGGTGGCGAAGAACGCCCCCACCTCCCTTCGCCTCACCAAGGAGCTCCTCCTCGCCCTGCCGGGGATGGGCCTCGAGGACGGCTTCCGCCTAGCCGCCCTCGCCAACGCCTGGGTGCGGGAGACCGGGGACCTGAAGGAGGGCATCCGGGCCTTCTTTGAGAAACGGCCGCCCAAGTTCTAGACTCTCCTTATGGGCCTCGTCCCCGAGTGCTTCATCACCGAGATCGTGGAGCGGGACCTCAAGGAGGGAAAGTACCCCAAGCTCCTCACCCGCTTCCCCCCGGAGCCCAACGGCTACCTCCACATCGGCCACGCCCGGAGCATCGTCTTAAACTTCGGCCTGGCCCAGGACTACGGCGGGGAGTGCAACCTGCGCTTTGACGACACCAACCCCGAGACCGAGAAGGAGGAGTACGCCCGGGCCATTGAGGAGGACGTGCGCTGGCTCGGCTTCACCCCGAGCCGGGTCCTCTACGCCTCGGACTACTTTGAGACCATGTACCAATGCGCCCTGGCCCTCATCCAGGAGGGCAAGGCCTACGTGGACGACCTCCCCGAGGAGGAGATGAGCGCCTTAAGGGCCGAGGGGAAACCAAGCCCCTACCGGGAACGGAGCGTGGAGGAGAACCTGGAGCTCTTTGAGAGGATGCGCCGGGGGGAGTTCCCCACGGGAAGCCGGGTCCTTAGGGCCAAGATTGACCCCGCCCACCCCAACTTCAAGCTCCGCGACCCCGTGCTCTACCGCATCGTCCACGCCCCCCACTACCACGCCGGGGACCGGTGGGTGGTCTACCCCATGTACGACTTCGCCCACCCCCTGGAGGACTTCATTGAGGGGGTCACCCACTCCCTCTGCACCCTGGAGTTTGAGAACAACCGGGCGGTCTACGACTGGGTCATTGAAAACCTCAAGGGGAAGTGCGGCCTTCTCACCTCTCCGAGGCCCCACCAGTACGAGTTCGCCCGGCTGGACCTAAGCCACACCGTGCTCTCCAAGAGGAAGCTCATCAAGCTGGTGGAAGGGGGGTATGTGTGGGGCTGGGACGACCCCAGGCTTCCTACCCTAAGGGCCTTGAGGCGGAGGGGGGTAAGGCCCGAGGCCATCGTGGAGTTCGTGCGCAAGACGGGGATCTCCCGCAACGAGGCCCAGATAGCCATGGACCTCTTTGAGGAGGTGGTGCGGGACGACCTGAACCCCATCGCCCCCCGGGTCTTAGGCGTGGTGGACCCCTTGAAGGTGGTCCTCACCAACTACGAGGGGGAGGAGTGGCTTCAGGCCCCCTACTGGCCCCGGGACATCCCCAAGGAGGGAAGCCGCCCCCTCCCCTTCTCCCCGGAGCTCTATATTGAGCGCACGGACTTTAGCCTTCACCCCCCCAAGGGCTGGAAGCGCCTCGCCCCGGGGCAGAGGGTGCGCCTCCGGCACGCCTACGTGGTGGAGCTCGAGGACGTGGTGGAAGAGGGAGGCGAGGTGAAGCTCCTCAAGGCCCGGATCGTCCCCGGCACCCTGGGGGCGAACCCCGAGGACGGGGTCAGGCCCAAGGGGGTGATCCACTGGGTCTCGGCCCGCCACGCCCTCCCCGTGGAGTTTAGGCTCTACGGGAGGCTCTTCCGCACCCCTGACCCCGAGGAGGGCGGGGACTTCCTAAAGAACCTCAACCCCGAGGCCCTTTTGGTGAAGCGGGGCTTCCTTGAGCCCAGCGTGGCCAAGGACCCCGAGGACACCCGCTACCAGCTGGAGCGCCTCGGCTACTTCTGGCGGGACCCCGTGGACTCTAGGCCCGAGGCCCTGGTGATGAACCGCATCGTGCCCCTGAAGGAGGGGTACCGGGCCTAAAGCCCTACGCTCACGCCCAAGGCCCCGCCCAGGCCGAAGGCCCGGACCGGGGCCAGGTAGTAGACGGGATGGAGCTCCAGGTAGACCCCGAGGAGGGGCAGGGGAAGGTTGAGCCAGGTGCCCAACACCGCCCGCACGCCCCCTTGCCCCGCCCCGTCCCGGGGAAAGGAGAGGGCCCGCCTGGTGCCGTAGAAGCCCCCCAGGCCCAGGTAGAGGTCCGTGAGGGGGACCTTGAAGAGGAGGTCCGCCCCGCCCCCCAGGGCCTCGAGGCCCGCCCCCCCGTAGGCCCGCCCGTCCAAAAGGAGGGGGACGAGGGGGAAGCGCACCCCGGCCTGAAGCCCGAAGGGGCTGCCCGCGCTGAACTCGGCCCGCTGGGCCACGCCGAAGGCCAAGACCAGGAAAAGCGCCGCCCAAACCCTACGCACGCCGCACCTCCTTGAGAAGGTCCTCCACCTTGGCCACCTGCGCCCGGTGGGTCCCGGGCCGATAGTCCACCATCACCGCTTCCACGCGGAGCATCCTGAGGGCCGTCAAGAAAGCCTCCTTCAGGGCCCAGCTCTCCAAGGCGCTCACCCGCATCCCCAGGTGGGGGTGGTGGGCCAGGAAGGCCTCGGCCAGCTCCCGGCTCGTCCAGATCCCGGAAAGCCTCTCCCCCAAGGCCTCCACCACCAGGTGCTCCCCGGGCTCCCCCTCCAGCACGTACCAGGTCCCGGAAAGGTCGGGCGCCACCCGCTCATAATACCCTCGTGCGCCTGGACCGGTACCTGGTGGAGAGGGGCCTCGCGGAAAGCCGGGAGAAGGCCAAGCGCCTGATCCAGGAGGGCAGGGTGCGGGTGGGAGGAAGGGTGGTAAAGAAGCCCGCCCACCCCGTGCCCCAAGACGCCCCCGTGGAGCTTCTCGCGGAGGAGCGCTACGTGGGCCGGGGGGCCTACAAACTCCTCGGGGCCCTGGAGGCCTTTCCCGTGGAGCCCAGGGGAAAGCTCTGCGCCGACCTCGGGGCGGGCACCGGGGGGTTCACGCAGGTGCTCCTGGAGGGAGGGGCGAGGCGGGTCTACGCCGTGGACGTGGGGCGGGGCCAGCTCCACCCCCGCCTCCGGGAAGACCCCCGGGTGGTGGCCCTGGAGGAACAGGACGCCCGCACCCTGGTCCTGCCCGAGCCCGTGGACCTGGTGGTGATGGACGTCGCCTTCATCTCCTCCACCCTCCTCCTTCCCAAGGTGCTGGAGCTCCTAAGGCCAAAAGGGGAGGCCCTGGTCCTGGTCAAGCCCCAGTTTGAGCTCGGGCCCAAAGCCCACAAGGGGGTGGTGCGGGAGGAGGCCAAGCGGCAAGAGGCCCTGAGGCGGGTGCGGGAAAAGGCCAGGGAGCTTGGCTTCCAGGTCCTGGGGGAAAGGGAAAGCCCCCTCCCGGGGAAGGAGGGGAACCTGGAGTACTGGCTTTGGCTCAGGCGCCCTTGAGCCACTCCTCGGCGATCTGCACGGCGTTTAAGGCGGCCCCCTTCAGGAGCTGGTCCCCCACCACGAAGAAGTCCAGGCCGTTCTCAAAGGCGAGGCTTTTCCGGATCCTTCCCACCTCCACGTCCCACTTGCCGCTCGCGGTGAGGGGCATGGGGTAGCGCTTGGCCTCGGGCTCGTCCACCACCTCCACCCCCGGGGCCTCCCTCAGGACCTCCCGGGCCGCCTCCGGGGTCACGGGGCGGGCGAACTCCACGCTCACCGCCTCGGCGTGGGCCCTTAGGGTGGGCACCCGCACCGCCGTGGCGCTGATCCTAAGGGAGTCGTCCCCGAAGATCTTGTGGGTCTCCCAGACCACCTTCATCTCCTCGCGGGTGTAGCCGTTCTCCTGGAAGGCGTCTATGTGGGGGATGACGTTGAAGGGGAGGGGGTGGGCGAAGGCCTCCGCCTTGGGGGCTTCCCCGTGGAGGAAGCGGTGGGTCTCCCGGAGGAGCTCCTCCATGGCCTTGGCCCCGGCGCCTGAAGCCGCCTGGTAGGTGGCCACCACGACCCGCTTGGCGCGGAAGGCCTGGTGCAGGGGCCAGAGGGCCATGGCCAGGATGGCCGTGGTGCAGTTGGGGTTGGCGATGATCCCCCGGTGCTGGAAGATCTTTTCCCGGTTCACCTCGGGGACCACCAGGGGCACCCAGGGCTCGTAGCGCCAGGCGCTGGAGTTGTCTATGACCAGGGCCCCGCCCTCCGCCCAGACCAAGGCCTTGGCCTTGGAAAGGCTTCCCCCGGCGCTCGCCAGCACCAGGTCCACGGGGAGAGGCCCCTCGGGCAGGGGCTCCACGGGAATCTCCTCGCCCCGGAAGGGAAGGCGCGCCCCGGCGGAGCGGGGGGAGGCGTAGAGCCGGAGCTCGGAGAGGGGGAAGTTCCGGGCCTCGAGGACCTTGAGGATCTCCCGCCCCACGGCCCCCGTGGCCCCCACCACGGCCACCCTCATGCGTCCTCCGTAAGCTCTAGCTCTTCCCACATGACCCGGGTGTGGGCCCAGAGGTGGGTGAGGCTATGGAGGACCTCCTCCTCCAAGGCGCTTCGCGCTTCCGGAGGCGCCTCCTTCAGGCTTTGGTACACCGCCTTGAGGCGGTCCACCTCCTCAAAGAGCTCCTGCCAGATGGGGTCAGGCAGGCCCACTACCTTCTCAACCTGCGGAGTAGCCGCCTTCGTTCCCCTTCCCATGCCCGAATCTCCCTTTCCCCCTTTCCAATCAACCCCCAGTCGGGGTTAGCCCTCTCCAGCTCCTCCCTGATCTTCCGGTGATGCTGAAGGATTTGGTATTCCAATCCTTCAAGCCGCTTGCGAAGCTGCTTGTTCCTGCTCAAGGCGCCCCGCGAAGATGCCTATAGCTTACCACCTAAGCCTCTCCCGAAGGAAGCCCTCCAGCTCGTCCACGTGGAGCCTTATCTGCTCCATGGTGTCCCGGTCCCGCACCGTGACCGTGTCCTTGAGCTTGCTGGTGCCGTCCTTGCCCTGGCCGAGGGTGTCGTAGTCCACGGTGACGGCGAAGGGGGTGCCCACCTCGTCGTGGCGGCGGTAGGCCTTGCCGATGTTGCCCGTGTCCTCGTAGAAGACCCGCCCGAGGCCCAAAGCGAGGAGCCTGGCCTTGAGGCGCTTGGCGTACTCGGTGATCTCCGGGCGGTTTTTCACCAGGGGAATGACCGCCACCTTGATGGGGGCGAGCTGGGGCTTGAGCTTGAGGACGATGCGCTCTTCCCCACTGGGAAGCTCTTCCCTTGTGAAGGCCTCGGCGAGGAGGGCCAAGACCCCCCGGTCCACCCCGGCAGAGGGCTCAATCACGTAGGGCACGAACCACTTTCCCGTCTCGGGATCGCGGTAGGCGAGGCGGGCCGTGGAGTGCTCGTTCCTCAGGACCCGGGCGGTGATCCCCAGGGCCTCCTGGTCCTTGGTGTGGCTCCCCAGGTCAAAGTCCGTGCGGTTGGCGATGCCCTCAAGCTCCTCCAGGCCGTGGGGGAAGCGGTAGAGGAGGTCCACGGTGGCCTTGGCGTAGTGGGCGAGCTCCTCCGGGGGCTGCTCGTAGGGGACGAGGTTCTCGCGGCTTAGGCCCATCTCCTGCCACCACCTAAGGCGCTCCTCCACCCAGTAGCGGTGCCAGCGCTCGTCCTCCCCCGGGCGGACGAAGTACTCGATCTCCATCTGCTCAAACTCCCGTACCCGGAAGATGAAGTTCCTGGGGGTGATCTCGTTGCGGAAGGCCTTGCCGATCTGGGCGATGCCGAAGGGGAGCTTGCGGCTCGTGGCGTCCAGGACGTTCTTGAAGTTGACGAAGATGCCCTGGGCGGTCTCCGGGCGCAGGTAGGCCAGGGAGGCCTCGTCCTCCACGGGGCCCACGTAGGTCTTGAACATCATGTTGAAGTACCGGGGCGGGGTCCAGTCCCCCGGCTCCCCGCTCGCGGGGTCCAGGACACCGGCCGCGGTCATGGCCCCTCCCGCCCTCTCGGGGGCCCCCATCATGGCCTGGACCAGGGCGTGGAGGTTTCCCTCCTCCACCTCCATGGCCCGGTAAAGCCGCCCGAGGACCTCCTCAGGCTGGTCCTTGAGAAGGTGGTCCAGGCGGTAGCGCTTCTTGGTGATGCGGTTGTCCACCATGGGGTCGGCGAAGGTGGCCTCGTGCCCGGAGTAGTGGAGGACCAGGCGGTGGGTGAGGACGCTGGCGTCCAGGCCCTCCATGTCGTCCCGCTCGTAGACGTTCCTGCGCCACCAGGCCTGCTTGAGGTTGTTCTTGAGCTCCACCCCCAAGGGCCCGTAGTCGTAGACGCCCTGGAGGCCCCCGTAGATCTCGGAGCTTTGGAAGATGAAGCCGCGCCGCTTGCAAAGGGCTACCAGTTCCTCGAGGGTGCTCGCCGGCATGCTTCCTCCTCAAAAAGGGGGGCAAAGACCCCCGGTTAGAGGGCATCTTACCGGATGGGGCCAAGGTGAGCCTGGGCGCAAACCCCCAAGGGAAGGGGGGTTAGGCTAGAATGTGGGTAGAGGGGAGCATGAACAGGTACGACGACCGCGCCAGGCTGGTTTTCCACTACGCAAGGGAGGAGGGGAGCCGCTTAGGCCACTCCATGATCGGCCCGGAGCACCTCCTCCTGGGCCTGATGCGCGAGGGGGGCACGGCGGCCCGCATCCTCCAGGAGTACGGGGCGAGCCTCGAGGCCATGCGCCGCATGGTGGAGGAGCTGGTGGGCCGGGGCGAGGGGAGCCGCACCGGGGAGCCCCCCGCCATCACCCCGAGGGCGAGGCGGGTGATGGAGCTCGCCAGCGCCGAGGCCCGCAACATGGGGGCCCAGGTGATCGGCACGGAACACATCCTCCTGGGCATCATCCGCGAGGGGGACGGGATCGCCTACCGCATCCTCAGCCACTTCGCCAAGGACGTGGACGCCATCCGCTGGCGCATCCTCTCCATGGCCGAGGGGCGCGAGCGGGAGAAGCCGGTGAACACCCCCTTCCTGGACGAGTACGGCCGCGACCTCACCAAGGAGGCCCGGGAGGGGAGGCTGGACCCGGTGATCGGCAGGCAGGAGGAGATCAACCGGGTGATCCAGATCCTGGCCCGCCGCACCAAGAACAACCCCGTGCTCATCGGCGACCCCGGGGTGGGCAAGACGGCCATCGTGGAGGGGCTGGCCCAGGCCATCGTGGAGGGGCGGGTCCCCCCCATCCTCAAGGGGGCCCGGGTGGTGGCCATTGACCTCGCCGGGGTGGTGGCGGGGACCAAGTACCGGGGCGAGTTTGAGGAGCGCCTGCGCCAGATCATCGAGGAGCTCAAGAACGCCAAGGTCATCGCCTTCATCGACGAGCTCCACACCCTGATCGGGGCGGGCGGGGCCGAGGGCACCCTGGACGCCGCCAACATCCTGAAGCCCGCCCTGGCCCGGGGGGAGATCCAGGTCATCGGGGCCACCACCACCGGGGAGTACCACCGCTACATAGAAAAAGACGCCGCCTTAGAGCGGCGCTTCCAGCCGGTGATCGTCCTCGAGCCCTCCCCGGAGGAGACCCTGGAGATCCTAAAGGGCCTCCGCCCCCGCTACGAGGCCCACCACGGGGTGATCATCCCCGACGAGATCCTGGAGCTTTCGGTGAAGATCGGCATCCGCTCCCTCCCTGGGCGCAACTTCCCCGACAAGGCCATTGACCTCATTGACGAGGCGGCCTCGAGGGTGCGCCTCAACGCCTCCTTGGGCCTCCCCGTGGCGGAGGAGGAGGACGGCACCCCCATCGTCACCCGGGAGGACATAGAGGCGGTGGTGGACTCCTGGGGCGGGGTCTACGTGGACGACAAGGACGACGAGAAGCTCATGCGCCTGGAGGAGGAGCTAAGGAAGCGGGTGGTGGGCCAGGAGGAGGCCATCCGCGCCCTGGCGAGCGCCCTCCGCCGGGCCCGGGTGGGCCTCGGCGGGAGGACCCGGGTGGCGGCGAGCTTCCTCTTCGTGGGCCAAAGCGGGGTGGGCAAGACCCAGCTCGCCAAGGCCCTGGCCGAGGTCCTCTTCGGCTCGGAGAGGCCCCTCATCCGCTTTGACATGTCCGAGTTCCAGGAGCCCCACTCCATCTCCAAGCTCATCGGCGCCCCGCCGGGGTACGTGGGCTACGAGCAGGGGGGCCGCCTCACCGAGGCCGTGCGGCGCCAGCCCTTCAGCGTGGTCCTCCTGGACGAGATTGAGAAGGCCCACCCCGACGTCTACAACACCTTCCTGCAGGTGCTGGACGAGGGCCGCCTCACCGACGGCATGGGGCGCACCGTGGACTTCCGCCGGGTGATCCTCATCATGACCTCCAACACCGGCTACAACGTGGGCCCCGCCATCGGCTTCACCTCCAAGGAGGTGGACACGGAGTCCCCCTTGAAGGCCCTCTTCACCCCCGAGTTCCTGGACCGGCTGGACGAGGTCATCCGCTTCCGCCCCCTCACCGAGGAGGAGCTGGTGCAGGTGGCCCGGCTCATGCTGGAGGAGATCCAGAAGGAGCTGAAGAGCCGAGACATAGAGGTGACCTTCGCCCCCGAGGTGGCCCGCTTCGTGGTGGACCAGGCCCCGAAGACGGGGAGCGCCCGGGCCATCCGGGGGGTCATCCGCGAGCGCATCGAAGACCCCCTGTCCCTGGCCCTCCTCAAGAAGCCGGCGGGCCGCCTCTACGTGAGCGTGGAGGACGGGCACCTGGCCTTCCACGAGGTGGAGGAGTTCCTGGTGTGAAGCACCCCCCGGCGTGAGGAGGCAGGAGAAGGCCAGCTACGTCTGCGTGGAGTGCGGCTACCGCACCCCGAAGCCCCTGGGGCGGTGCCCCGGGTGCGGGGCTTGGGGGAGCTTCCAGGAGGCCGCCCTGGAACCTCCCCGCAAGGAGGCGCCGGGACGCCCGGCCGCCCTCCTTCCCCTCTCCCAGGTGGACGAGAGGGAGGAGCGCCGTTTCTCCTCGGGGCTTGCCGAGGTGGACCGGGTGCTGGGCGGGGGGTTCGTGCCGGGGGAGGTGGTCCTCCTGGGCGGGGAGCCCGGGGTGGGCAAGAGCACCCTCCTCCTGGAGATGGCCCGGCGCATGCCGGAGCGGGTCTACTACCTGGCCGGGGAGGAGTCCCCGGCCCAGATCAAGCTCCGGGCCCGGCGCCTGGGGGTGAAGGACCTCCTGCTCCTCCGGGAGACCCGCTTGGAACCCCTCCTCCACCTCCTGGAGCAGAAGCCTCCCGAGGCCCTATTTGTGGACTCTATCCAGACCATAGAGGCCGGAGGAAGCCCCGGGAGCCTGGTGGTGGTGCGGGAGGCCACCCAGGCCTTCGTGCGCTTCGCCAAGGAGAGCGGGGCCGCGGTGGTCCTGGTGGGGCACGTGACCAAGGAGGGGGTGGTGGCGGGGCCCAAGAGCGTGGAGCACGCTGTGGACGCCACCCTCTACCTGGAGACCGCCGGGGTCTACCGGGTCTTAAGGAGCGCCAAGAACCGCTTCGGCCCCGTGGGGGAGCTCGGGGTCTTCCGCATGGAGGAGGAGGGGCTCCTGGAGGTGAAGAACCCCTCGGAGGCCTTCCTTTTGGAGCGACCTTTGGGGGTTCCGGGGAGCGCCATCGCCTTAGCCCTGGCCGGGGAGCGGGCCTTGGCCCTCGAGGTCCAGGCCCTGGCCGCCAAGACCCCCTTCCCCGCCCCCCGCCGGGTGGTCCAGGGGCTGGAGGCTAGGCGGGTGGACATGGTCCTGGCGGTGCTGGAGAGGCGGCTCGGCCTGCCCCTGGCCAGCCTGGACGTCTACGTGAACCTGGCCGGGGGGCTTAAGGTGCTGGACCCGGGGCTGGACCTGGCCGTGGCCCTGGCGGTGTACTCTGCGGTGGTGGGAAAGCCCCTGCCCCAGGACCTGGCGGCCGTGGGGGAGGTGGGGCTTCTGGGAGAGGTGCGGAGCGTGGTGAGCCTGGAGAGGCGGCTTCGGGAGGGGGAGCGGGCGGGGTTTTCCCGCTTTCTGCACCCCGGCAACACCCGGAGCCTGAAAGAAGCGGTGGAGCGGTACCTGGGATGAACGGGCGTTTTCTCCTCTACCTCCTCTTCGCCTTCTTGGGCTACCAGGGGGCGGTGGCCCTGGAGGGCCTGGGCCTCCTCCCCCGTTCCGCCGGCTTCCTCTCCCTGAACCGGCTCTACCTGGCCGGGGCGGGCTTCCTGAGCGGGGTCCTCCTGGCCCCTAGATTGGAAATCTTCCTGGAAAAGCGCCTCGCCCGCCTGCGGGAGCTTCCCCCCGAAGTCTCGGTGGCCCTCACCCTGGGGGCCACCCTGGGCCTCCTCTTCACCGTGCTTCTCACCAGCCTCCTCTCCCAGGTGCCGGGCTTCAGCCCCTACCACAGCCTCCTTCTGGCCCTCTTCCTGGTGGGCCTCTTCGCCTACCTGGCCCTGGGGTACAAGGAGTACCTCCGCCCCCCCCAAAGGGAGCGCCGCCCAAATGGGGGCAAGGTGCTGGACACCAGCGTCCTGGTGGACGGGCGCCTCGCGGAGGTGGCGGCCACGGGCTTCCTGGAAGGCCCCCTTTACGTTCCCCACTTCATCCTCACCGAGCTCCAGCACTTCGCCGACAGCCCCGACCCCCTCAAGCGGGCCAAGGGCAGGCGGGGCCTCGAGGCCCTGGAGAGGCTTAAAGAGCACCTGCCCCTGGAGGTCCTCGAGGAGGCCCCCAAGGGGGAGAGCGTGGATGAGAAGCTCCTCTTCCTGGCCCGGGAGCTCGGGGCCGCCCTGATCACCAACGACCTCGCCCTCCTGCAGATGGCCCGCATCTACGGGGTGAAGGCCCTCTCCGTGCAGGCCCTGGCCCAGGCCCTAAGGCCCCAGCTCCAGGTGGGGGACACCCTGAAGCTCCTCATCCTCAAAGAGGGCAAAGAGCCCCACCAGGGGGTGGGCTACCTGGAGGACGGCTCCATGGTGGTGGTGGACGGGGGCATCCGCTACCGGGGCCAGGAGGTGGAGGTGGTCATCACCCAGGCCATCCAGACCCAGGTGGGCCGCCTCTTCTTCGCCCGGCCCGCCGCGGAGACCTGAAGGTATAATGCCTCCTGGCCTTGGCCGAGGAGGTGGAGCTTGAACCTGCACGAGTATCAAGCCAAGGAGATCCTGGCCCGCTACGGGGTGCCGGTGCCGCCGGGCAAGGTGGCCTACACCCCCGAGGAGGTAAAAAGGATCGCCCAGGAGTTCGGCAAGCGGGTGGTCATCAAGGCCCAGGTGCACGTGGGGGGGAGAGGCAAGGCGGGGGGAGTGAAGCTCGCCGACACCCCGGAGGAGGCCTACGAGAAGGCGAAGGCCATCCTGGGCATGAACATCAAGGGCCTCACCGTGAAGAAGGTCCTGGTGGCCGAGGCGGTGGACATCGCCAAGGAGTACTACGCCGGCCTCATCCTGGACCGCGCCAAGAAGCGGGTGGTCCTCATGCTCTCCAAGGAGGGGGGGGTGGACATCGAGGAGGTGGCCGCGGAGCGCCCGGAGGCCATCCACAAGTTCTGGATAGACCCCCACAAGGGCTTCCGCCCCTTTGAGGCCCGGGAGATGGTGAAGCGGGCGGGGCTCGAGGGCAACCCCAACAAGATCGCCCAGGTCCTGGTGGCCCTCTACCGGGCCTACGAGGGGGTGGACGCCTCCATCGCCGAGATCAACCCCCTGGTGGTGACCACGGAGGGCGGGATCGTGGCCGCCGACGCCAAGATCGTCCTGGACGACAACGCCCTCTTCCGCCACCCCGACCTCGCGGAGCTCCGGGAGGTGGAGGCCGAGCACCCCCTGGAGGTGGAGGCCAGCAACTACGGCTTCGCCTACGTGAAGCTTTCCGGCAACATCGGCATCATCGGCAACGGGGCGGGCCTCGTGATGTACACCCTGGACCTGGTGAACCGGGTGGGGGGCAGGCCCGCCAACTTCCTGGACATCGGCGGTGGGGCCAAGGCGGACGTGGTCTACAACGCCCTCAAGGTGGTCCTCAAGGACCCCGACGTCAAGGGGGTCTTCATCAACATCTTCGGCGGCATCACCCGGGCGGACGAGGTGGCCAAGGGGGTGATCCGGGCCCTGGAGGAGGGCCTCCTCACCAAGCCCGTGGTCATGCGGGTGGCGGGCACCGCCGAGGAGGAGGCCAAGAAGCTTTTGGAGGGGAAGCCCGTCTACATGTACCCCACGTCCCTCGAGGCGGCCAAGGCCATCGTGGCCATGGTGGGAGGTGCGGCGTGATCCTGGTGAACCGCGAGACCCGGGTCCTGGTCCAGGGCATCACCGGCCGGGAGGGGCAGTTCCACACCCAGCAGATGCTTGCCTACGGCACCAAGATCGTGGCGGGCGTCACCCCGGGGAAAGGGGGCACCGAGGTCCTAGGGGTCCCCGTCTACGACACGGTGAAGGAGGCGGTGGCCCACCACGCCATAGACGCCTCCATCATCTTCGTCCCCGCCCCCATGGCGGCGGACGCCGCCCTGGAAGCGGCCCACGCCGGGGTTCCCCTCATCGTCCTCATCACCGAGGGCATCCCCACCCTGGACATGGTGCGGGCGGTGGAGGAGATCAAGGCCCTGGGAAGCCGCCTCATCGGGGGAAACTGCCCGGGGATCATCAGCGCCGAGGAGACCAAGATCGGCATCATGCCGGGCCACGTCTTCAAGCGGGGGAAGGTGGGCCTCATCAGCCGCTCCGGCACCCTCACCTACGAGGCGGCGGCCGCCCTTTCGGAGGCGGGGCTTGGCACCACCACCACCGTGGGCATCGGGGGCGACCCCGTGATCGGCACCACCTTCAAGGACCTCCTCCCCCTCTTCAACGAGGACCCGGAGACCGAGGCCGTGGTCCTGATTGGGGAGATCGGCGGCTCCGACGAGGAGGAGGCGGCGGCCTGGGTGAAGGCCCACATGAAGAAGCCCGTGGTGGGCTTCATCGGAGGGCGCTCCGCCCCTAAGGGCAAGCGCATGGGCCACGCCGGGGCCATCATCATGGGCAACGTGGGCACCCCGGAGTCCAAGCTCAAGGCCTTCGCCGAGGCGGGCATCCCCGTGGCCGACACCATTGACGAGATCGTGGAGCTGGTGAAAAAGGCCCTGGGCTAAACGGGCTCTCTAGGGCCATGGCCTCATCCCCGACCCGTCTCCTCGGCCATGGCCCTAAGCCTCGCCCCGTGCTCCGGGGAGAGCTCCCCCGGAAGGAGCCGCCAGGCCCAGTTCCCCGAGGGCCTTCCCGGGTAGTTCATCCGGGCCTCGCTGCCCAGGGCCAGGACATCCTGCACCGGGTAGACGGCGAGCCGGGCCACGGAGGCCATGCCCAGGCGCATCAGGGCCCAGGGCACCTCCTCCTCCCCCTGGAAGAAAATCCCCCAGTCCCTAAGGTAGCGCTCCAGGAAGGCCCGCTCATGGGGCGTGGCCGTGCGGTACCAGCCCAGGGTGGTGTCGTTGTCGTGGGTGCCGGTGTAGACCACCACCCGGCCGTGGGCGGGGTAGTTGTGGGGGAGGAAGGGGTTTTCCATCCCGTCGTCAAAGGCGAACTGCAGGACCTTCATCCCCGGGAGGCCGAAGCGGTCGCGCAGGGCCTCCACCTCAGGGGTGATCACCCCGAGGTCCTCGGCGAGGATGGGGACCTCGCCGAAGACCTCCTGGATCCTTTGGAAGAGCTTCTCCCCCGGGGCCTTAACCCAGCGCCCCTCCACCGCCGTGGGGCAGCTTGCGGGAATCTCCCAGTAGGCCTCAAAGCCGCGGAAGTGGTCCACGCGCACCAGGTGGAAGAGCTCCAAGGCCTTTTCCAGGCGGCGGATCCAGAAGGAGAACCCCTCCCGCTCCAAAACCTCCCAGCGGTAGAGGGGGTTCCCCCAGCGCTGGCCCGTCTCCGAGAAGTAATCGGGGGGCACCCCGGCCACCACCGTGGGGCGGCCCTCCTCGTCCAGGTGAAACCACTCGGGGTGGGCCCAGACCTCGGCGGAGTCCTCGGCCACGAAGATGGGCATGTCCCCGATGACCCTTATCCCCAAAGCCTCGGCCTCCGCTTTCAGGGCCCCCCACTGGCGGAAGAAGAGCCACTGGGTGAAGGCGTGGAAGGCCACCTCCTCGGCCAAGGCCCGCTCCGCCTCCCTTAAGGCCTTCTCCTCCCGCTTCCTCAGGGGAAGGGGCCACCGGTTCCAGGGAAGCCCCCCGTGCGCCTCCTTGAGGGCCATGAAGAGGGCGTAGTCCTGAAGCCACCAGGCCTCCCGTTCCCGGAAGGCGGCGAACGCCTCCCGCTCCTCCGGGGAGGCCTTTTCCTTGAAGCCCTGGAAGGCCGCCTTCAGGGCGGGCCACTTCCAGGCGTAGAGGAGGCCGTAGTCCACCCGACCTTGGGGGAAGCCGGGGTCCTCGAGGCCCATGAAGCCCCGCTCCGAGAGGGGCCTGAGGTCTATGAGGTAAGGGTTTCCGGCGAAGGCGCTGAAGGACTGGTAGGGGGAGTCCCCATACCCCGTGGGGCCCAGGGGGAGGACCTGCCAGTACCGCCCCCCCGCCTCCCCTAAAAAGCGAAGGAAGTCCCGGGCCTCCTCGCCCAGGACGCCGATGCCATAGGGGCCGGGGAGGCTCGTGGGGTGGAGGAGGAGGCCGTAGGCGCGGGGAAGCTCCATGGGGGAAGTATACCCCGGCGCTGGAAGAGCTTCCACAACCTTCGGGCACCCAAGTGCTCGCACCTTGGCTTTGCCACACGGGATGCCCGTGCTTGGGCTGTGGGAAAGCTCTTTTGGGGCCCCCACCGCGGCTTTTGCCGCGGTGGGGTACTTAGCCCACCTTGTTCCCCTTCTCGTCGTAGGTGTAAAAGCCCCGGCCCGACTTCCTTCCCAAAAGCCCCGCCTGGACCATGCGGCGGAGGAGGGGCGAGGGCCGGTACTTGTCGTCGCCGAAGCCTTTGTGGAGAACCTCCATGATGGCGAGGCAGGTGTCCAGGCCGATGAAGTCGGCGAGCTCCAAGGGCCCCATGGGGTGGTTCATCCCAAGGCGCATGATGCCGTCAATGGCCTCCTTGGTGGCGACCCCCTCGCGGAGGGCCTCCACAGCCTCGTTGATCATGGGCATGAGGAGGCGGTTGGAGATGAAGCCGGGGTAGTCCTGGACCTCCAGGGGGGTCTTCCCCATGCGCCTCGCCACCTCCACCACGGCGTCCCGGGTGGCCTCGGAGGTGAGCTCCCCCCGGATCACCTCCACGAGCTGCATGAGGGGGACGGGGTTGAAGAAGTGCATGCCGATGAAGCGCTCCGGCCGCCCCGAGGAGCGGGCGAGGGCGGTGATGGGGATGGAAGAGGTGTTGCTGGCGAGGATGGCCTCGGGCTTGGCCAGGGCCCCCAGGCGCTCAAAGAGCCGCCGCTTCTCCCCCTCGTCCTCCACGATGGCCTCCACGATGAGGTCGGCGTCCTTCAGGTCCTCGAGGCTCAGGCTCGTGCGGATGCGCCCGAGGGCCAGGTCGTGGGCCTCCTGGGTGATCTTTCCCTTCTCCAGGAACTTGCCCAAAGAGCGCCTTATGGCGGAAAGGCCCCTTTCCAGGAAGCCCTCCGCCACGTCCACCAGGACCACCTCGTAGCCCGCGCTCGCCGCCACCTGGGCGATGCCGCTGCCCATCTGCCCCGCGCCCACCACGCCGATGCGCTTGACCTCCATGGCGTTCACCCCGGCCCATTCTACGCCCGGAGGTTCACCAGGAGGACCCCGAGGAGGGCGAGGCCCCCGCCCAGGAGGGAAAGGGGGGAGGGCACCTCCCCAAGCCACAGGTAGGCGATGAAGAGGGCGAGGACCGGGGAGAGGTAGAGGAAGGAGGAGAGGCGGGAGGCCGGGGTGCGGGAAAGGGCGTAGGTCCAGGTGAGGTAGGCGAAGGCCCCGGGGAAGACCCCGAGGTACAAGGCGGAGAGGAGGGCGGGCCTGGGGGCCGTCCCGATGGCCTCGGGAAGCCCGGGGAGGAAGACGAGGAGGGGCAGGGTGCCGAGAAGCAGGGTGTAGACGGTCATCTCCTCGCTCCGGTAGCGGCCGAAGAGGGGCTTTTGCAGGACGAAGTAGAGGGAGGTGGAGAGGGCGGCGAGGAGGACGAGGAAGGCCCCCGGGCTAAGCCCCACTCCGCCCCCCTCCCCGAAGGCGATGAGGGCGGAGCCCAGGAAGGCGAGGCCGAAGCCCAAAACCCCCCGCCTCCCGAGCCTTTCCCCCAGGAAAAGGTGGGAGAGGAGGGCGGTAAAGACCGGCCCCGTGGCGATGAGGAGGCTCGCCGCCCCCGCGCTCACCCAAAGCTCCCCGTAGACCAGGGCGGTGTGGTAGACGGTGATGCCCAAGAACCCCAGGAGGAAAAGGCGGGGAAGGTCCTCCCGCCTCGGGGGAGAAAGCCCCCTCAAGAGGGCGTAGAGGAGGAGGACGGCCCCCGCCACCAGGAAGCGGAGGAGGACGAGGTGGCCGGGCGCAAGGCCCATAAGCCCCGCCCGGATCCCGGCGAAGGCGCTCGCCCAGAAGAGGATGGTGAGGAGGGCCGCCCCTAGGGCCCTAGGCTCCATGGGGGAGGACCAGGTAGTAAAGCCCCTTCTCCAGGAGGCCCCGCTCCAAAAGGGCGTTCACCTCCCGGGCCGTCACCCTTCGCACCCTGGCCTTCACCTCCTCCAAGGAGAGGTAGCGCCCGGTGTAGAGGTACTCCATCCCCAGGTGGAAAAGCCGCTGCATGGGGGTCTCCCCGGCGAAGACCAGGCCCGTGGCGAGGGGGGTCTTGGCCCTTTCCACCTCCTCCTCCGTGACCCCCTCCTGGAGAAGGCGGTCAAGCTCCTCCTTAAGGGCAAGGAGCACCGCCTCCTTGTGGGCGGGGTCCGCCTGGACGTAGGCGTGGAAGACCCCGGCCCGGTCGGCCTCCTCGTGCCCGAAGGAGGCGGCCTCGGCGAGGCCTTGGTCCACCAGGGCGAAGTGGAGCCTTCCCGAGCCCTCCTCCCCCAGGAGGTGGGCGAGGACCTGGGCCGCAAAGCGGGCCTCCTCCTGGTAGGCGACCCCCGGGAAGAGGGCCACCAGGTAGAGGGCCCGGGCCTTCTCGTAGGGGCGCTCCTCCACCCCGAAGCCGGGCTTTAGGGGCGGGTAGGCCCTTTCCGCCTCGCCTTCGGGCCAGCCCTCGGTGAGGCGCTCGGCCTCGGCGAGGAGGCGGTCAAAGTCCACCTTCCCCGTGGCGGCGAGGACCATGTTCTTGGGCAGGTAGCGCTTCCCGTGGTAGGCCGCCATCCTCTCCCGGGCGAGGGCGGCAATGCTCTCCCGTGTCCCCAGGACACTATTCCCCAAGGGGTGCTCCTGGAAGAAGCGGTCCCGGGCCCATTCATAAGCCATGTAGCCCGGGCGGTCCTGGTAGCGGGCGATCTCCTCCAGGATCACCTTCTTCTCCGTCTGGAAGTCCTCCTCCCGAAGGGCGGGGCGCAGGAGCTTGGAGAAGAGGCCAAGGAGGTCTTGGGCGAACTCGGGGAGGACCGCCCCGTAGTAGACCGTGGCTTCCTCGGAGGTGAAGGCGTTGTACTGGGCCCCCATCCGGTCAAAGGCCCGGTTCACGGAGAGGGCGTCCATGTCCTCGGGGCCCTTGAAGACCATGTGCTCTAGGAAGTGGCTCACCCCGCTCTCCTCCTTGGCCTCGTCCCGGGCCCCCGTCTTCACGAAGTAGCCCAGGGCCACGCTTCGCGCCCCCGGGACCACCTCGGCGATGACCCGAAGGCCGTTTTTGAGCTCGGCTTCCCTAAACATCCTCCACCTCTCCCAAAAGGCCCACCCAGGGGTTTTGGTAGGGATGGGCCCTGAGGAAAGCGTTCACCGCCTCCAGGCTCGTCCCCTCAATGGCGGCCTCAATCTCGGAAAGGGAGCGCACCCTCCCCAGCATGTAGAGGTCCCGGGCCATGGAGGCGGCGCGGCTCCTAATGGACTCGTCCGCCATCACCAAGGCGGTCTTCAGGCCCACCTTGGCCCGGGAAAGCTCCTCCTCCGTGACCCCCTCGGCCAGGCGCTCCACCTCGGCGCGCATCACCTTCAGGGTCTCCCCCGCCCGCTCCTTGGTGGTCCCGGCGTAGGCCATGAGGAGGCCCTGGCCCCTTACCCCTGCGGGGAAGGCCGAGACGGCGTAGACCAGACCCCGCTTCTCCCTAACCTCGGTGAAGAGGCGGCTAGACATCCCCCCGGAGAGGACCTCCAGGGCGAGCCTTGCGGCGTAGAAGCCCGAGTCCTCGGGGCCCACGTCGGGGTAGGCGAGGCCGATCTGCACCTGGGCCGTGGGCCTTTGGAGGGCGAAGCGGTGGGGCTCGGAAAGCTCCGGGCGGGGGTAGGGAGCCTCCTCCCCCTCCCAGGCGAGGAAGGGCTCTAGGGCCTCGCGAAGCCTCTCCCAGGAAACCCCCCCGGCCACGGCGAGGATGGCCCCTTTGGGGGTGTAGCGCCTCCGGTAGTCCGACTTGAGGGCCTCGGCCCCCGCCCCCTTCAGGTCCTCCTCCCGGCCCAGGGGCTCCCGCCCGTGGGGGGAGCGGAAGACCTGGCGGCGAAGCTCAGAAAGGAGCTTCCTCGCGGGCTGGTCCTCCAGGGAGAGGAGAGCCTGGAGGGCCACGGAGCGCACCTGCTCCAAGCCCTCCTCGGGAAGGCGGGGCCTCGTGAGGAGGAGGGCGTAGAGGCGGAAGACCTCCTCCAGGACCTCGGGGAGGAAGGCGGCGGAAAAGCCGGTGTACTCCAGGCCCGCCCCGCTACTCCGCCTGACCCCGAGGGCGTCCAGGGCCTGGGCCAGGGCCCTCGCGTCCAGGTCCCCCGCCCCCTTCCAGAGCCACCCCTCGAGGAGGGCGGCCGCCCCCTCCATCCCCTCGGGGTCGTTCACCGCCCCCGCGGGGACCAGAAGCTGGAAGGCGACCCCGGGGAAGTCCCGCTCCTCCAGGGCCACCACCAGGCCGTTGGGTAGGCGCTCCACGCGGCTCACAGGCCTAAGGGTATCATGGAAGGCGTGACGGAAGGGGAGCTCAAGGCCAGGCTCCTCAAGCCCCTTCTCCGGGAACTCCAGGACGGGGCCAGGGACCGGGTGGTGGTGGGGGGCCTCGAGGCCCTGGTGCAAAACCTCGCCCGCCCCTTCCCCGAGCTCCTGGCGCTCTTCCGGGGCTACGGGGGAAAGCCCCAGGAAGAGCGGAAGCGGGTTTTGCAGGAAGCCCTCCGCCTCCTAAAGGACCAAGAGCCCTCCCCTCGAGGCCAGGCCCAGGCCTCCTCCGAGAGGCTTAGCCCCGCCGATCCCGCCCACCTCCTCGCCCCCCCGCAAAGCCGGAGGAAGCTCGCCGAGCTCGGCCTGCGCACGGTGCGGGACGTGCTCCACCACTACCCCCGGCGCTACGAGGACCGGAGGGCCCTCCCGGGGGTGCGCTTCCTGGAGGAGGGAGAGAAGGCCACCCTGGCCGTGAAGGTCCTGGCCAAGGAGCTCTTAAGGACCCCCAAGAAGGGGATGCAGCTCGTCCAGGTGAAGGCCCAGGACGCCTGGGGGTGGCGCCTCACCCTGGTCTGGTTCAACCAGACCTGGGTCCTCTCCCAGGTGGAGGTGGGGAGCACCCTCATCGTCACGGGCCGGGTGCAGCGCCGGGGCGGGGTGCAGCTTCTGGTGGAGCACTTTGAGGACGAGGGCACCGAGTCCCTCTCCACCGGGCGGATCGTCCCCATCTACCCCGCCAAGGAGGGGGTAAGCCAGGCCTTCCTCCGCCGCACCGTCCACAAGGCCCTGGAGGAGGCCCTCCCCCTCCCCGACCCCCTCGAGGCCTACCGGGAGGGCCTCGGCCTCATGCCCTACAGCGAGGCCCTAAAGGCCATCCACTTCCCCGAAAGCGAGGAGGCCTTAAAGCGCGCCCTCCTCCGCCTCAAGTTTGACGAGTACCTCCTCTTAGAGCTCAAGGCCCTCCTCGAGGCGGGAGGGGCGGTGCTGGGCCGGAGCTTCCGGGTGGAGGAGGCCTGGGTGGAGGCCTTCAAAAAGGCCCTCCCCTTCCCCCTCACCAAGGCCCAGGAGCGGGTCATGGGGGAGATCGCCAAGGACATGCAAAGCCCCCGCCAGATGGCCCGCCTCCTCCAGGGGGACGTGGGCTCGGGGAAGACCGTGGTGGCGGCTTTCGCCCTCTTCCTCGCGGCCAAGAACGGGGCCCAGGGGGCCCTCATGGCCCCCACGGAGATCCTGGCCAAGCAGCACTACCAGAACCTCGCCCGCTACCTCTTTCCCCTGGGGGTCCGGGTGGAGCTCCTTTTGGGCTCCATGACGGCCAAGGAGAAGGAGGCCGCCACGGCCCGCCTCCTCTCGGGAGAGGCCCAGGTGGCCGTGGGCACCCACGCCCTCATCCAGGAGGGGGTGGGCTTTAGGGACCTCGGCCTCGCCGTGGTGGACGAGGAGCACCGCTTCGGGGTCCTCCAGCGGCGGGCCCTCCTCAAGCTGGCCAAGACGCCCCCCGACGTCCTCGTCATGTCCGCCACCCCCATCCCCCGCTCCCTGGCCCTAACCCTCTACGGGGACCTGGAGGTGAGCGTCCTGGACGAGATGCCCCCGGGCCGCGCCCCGGTGAAGACCAAGGTCCTCCCCCACCGCCTCCGCCTCCAGGCCTACGCCTTCGCCCGGGAGGAGGTGAGGAAGGGCCACCAGGTCTTCGTGGTAGCCCCGGCCATTGAGGAGAGCGAGGAGCTGGACCTGAAGGCGGCCACGAGCCTCTACGAGGAGCTTAGAGGCCTCCTCCCCGGGGTGCGCCTCGCCCTCCTCCACGGCAAGATGCCCGCCCGGGAAAAGGACGAGGTCATGGAGGCCTTCCGGCGGGGGGACTACGACCTTCTGGTCTCCACCACCGTGGTGGAGGTGGGGGTGGACATCCCCAAGGCCACCCTCATCATCGTGGAAAACGCCGAGCGCTTCGGCCTCGCCCAGCTCCACCAGCTCAGGGGCCGGGTGGGCCGGGGAGGGCTTCAGGGCTACGCCATCTTCCTCGCGGGGGAGGCGGGCCAGAAGACCCTAAAGCGCCTGAAGATCCTGGAGGAGTCCACGGACGGCTTCTACATCGCCGAGATGGACCTGAAGCTTCGGGGCCCGGGGGAGCTTCGGGGCACAAGGCAGTCGGGCTACCCCGAGCTCAAGCTCGGCGACCTCGCCGAGGACACGGGGATCATTGAGCGGGCCCGAGAGCTGGCCAAGGCCATCGTGGAGAGGGACCCCACCCTGGACCTCCCCGAGCACCGGGCCCTCAGGGAGGAGCTCCGGGCCCAGTCGGAGCGGGTGGGCTTCCGGGAAGTCATCTGATGCGGGCCCTCCCCCACCCCCACTTCCCCGCCCTCTTCTCCGAGGGCGGGGCCCTAAGGGCCAAGGCCCTCCAGGACTACCTCCTCTCCCTAAGGGGGGTCTACGCCCGCTACGCCCCCCTCCCCCCGGTGCGCCTCTTCGTCCTCTCGGAGAGGGACTGGCGGGCGAGGCTTCCCTACCCCTACGGCCTCCCCTTCCAGCACGCGGGGCCAGAGGGGCTTGCCGTCTACGCCCCCCTCACCTACCCCGAAAGGCTCCTCCACCGCCTGAGGGAGGTCCTTCTCCCCTTGGGGCCGCCCCCCGGGGAGCTTGCCGCCTTCTTGGACCTCAACCTGGGCCATGAATACGCCCACGCCGTGCAGGTGGCCTGGGGGCTCCGCACGGGGGCCCGGTGGCTGGACGAGTTCGTGGCCAACTACCTCTTCCTCCTGGGGCTCCAAAGGGCCCGACCAGACCTTGCGGAGACCCTCCTCGCCTTTAGCCGGTACCTCGCCCGGCTCGCCCCGGAGAAAAGGCGGCTTTCCGACTACGAGCGGCGCCGGGGGGGCCTCGAGGGCGCCCTCTGGTTCCAGGCCCGGTTCACCCTAGAGGCCGAAACCCTCCTCAGGCGAGACGGGGACCTCCTCCTCAGGAAGATGCTGGAGGCGGCCCCCCTGGACCGCAAGCGGGGGCACCGCCTCCTGGTGGAGCTCTACCCGGAGCTTAGGGACTGGTTCCGGGGCTTCGGCCTCAAGGGCCCACCCGGGGCGGGGTCTTCCCCTCGGCCAGGGCCTTGAGCCACTCCAGGAAGCCCACCTCCCCCACCTTTAGGGTGTAGAGCTCGGGCCGGGGGAGGATGCAGTGCTGGCTCCCCGGGGCGAGGTAGTAGGTGTAGTTGACCTCCCCGGCCGGGGCCAGGACGGCCTTCCTCGCCTCCTCGGCCCACTCCCGGGCCGTGGCCTCGCTGGGGGCGGCCTCCTTCTTCATGAGGGCGTAGAAGGAGATCTGGGTCCCGTCCAGAAGGGTGGTGTACTGGGCGAGGACCGCCCTCGGGTAGGCCTGGGCCAGGGCGCGGTAGACCTCCCACATCCTGGGGGGCGAGGAGAGGCCCGGAAGCTCGGGGAGGCGGGGCTTCCAGGCGGCAAAGCCCGGGAAGTCCCCCGTGACCACGCCCACCCCGGCGTCGCCGCAGACCGCGATCTGGGCGTTTTTGTAGGTGGCGAGGACCTTGTCCGCCCAAAGCACCGCCCCGTAGGCCCCGGCGCTGCACCCGGTGACGAAGACCCGCTCGGGGTTCGGGTAGTTGCGGAAGGCGTACTCCAGGGCGGCCTCGGCGTTCTGGGCCCCCTGGTGGTGGACCTTGAAGCCCCCGTAGTCCACCGTGGCCCGGCCCACGTGGAGGTCCCCCGTGCAGTAGGGGACGAAGACATGGGTCCAGCCGAAGAAGGGGTTGGCGGCGGTCATCCGGTTGTAGATGCCCTGGGCGAGGAGGAGCTCCTGCACGTCCACCCGCTTGCGGTAGGTAGGGTTTTGGGGGTTGCAGGTGGCCGGATCCCAGCAGGCCCCGCCCCCCTGGAAGTCCAGGACCACCTTTTTGGGGTCCCCGGGGCTCACGTAGAAGCGGTAGGGGGAGCCGTCCGCGCAGACCCCGCCCGGCACCTCCACCGCCTTCCAGAAGGCCTCGAGGCCCTGGGCCAGGACCAGGGCGAAGAGGAGAACCAGGGCGATAAGCCGCTTCATCCTTTCACCTCCGCTGCCATTTTAAGAAGATTCTTATACCAGGTCAAGAAAAAGCCCCGGGGTGGATTCCCCGGGGTCCCGTGGAACCCTCCTCAGAAAACGGCCTTGCGGAGGATATCCGTCACCGAAACGATGCCCAGGACCTCTCCCTGGATCACCGGGGCACGGCGGATGCCGGTGTTGGCGAAGAGGCGGGCCACGTACTCCACCCCCAGGTCCGGGTTCACGGTGATGACCGGCTTGGTCATGATCTCGTGGACCTGGACGGTGCTCGGGTCCTTGCCGTAGGCGATGACCTTGTAGACGATATCCGTCTCGGTGACGATGCCGTAGGCGTCCTCCTCGTGGCGGCGGTCCACGATGAGGGCCCTAAGGCCCGTCTCCTTCATGAGGTTGACGGCCTCCCTCACCGTAGCCGAGCCTTGGATCATAACCACCTCGGTGGACATGATGTCCTTGGCCTTTTTCACGACGCACCTCCTCGCCCGTGAGCCGTGGAAAGGACTTGTGGGCGAAGAAAAGGATACCTCCTCGGGGTAGGGGCCCGCCAGGGACAAACGCCCCGGGTCTAGACCCACTCCACCCGGCTTCCCGAGGGGTGCTTGCGCACCCGGAGGCGGGCGGGAAGCCTTTCCGCCAGGGCCTCCACGTGGGTCACGATGCCCACGAGCCGCCCCCGGGTGGGAAGGGCTTCGAGGATCCCCGCCACCCCCTCCAGGGCCTCGGGGTCCAGGGTGCCGAAGCCCTCGTCCAGGAAAAGCGCCCCGAGGCGCCCCCGGGAAAGCTCCTCCGAGAGGGCCAGGGCCAAGGCGAGGCTCGCCAGGAAGCTCTCCCCGCCGGAGAGGGTCTTCACCGGGCGCTCGGCCTCGGTCCAGAGGTCCAGGACCCTGTACTCGTCTTCCTGAACCCTCAGGCGGTACCGCCCTCCGGAAAGGGTGGAAAGAAGCCCATCGGCCCGCTCCACCAGGTGCCGCTGCCTGAAGCCCAGGAGGTAGGCGGGGAAGTTGTTTCCCTGGAGATCCCAGGCGAGCTTTTCCCAAAGGGCCACCTCCTTCCCCACCTCCGCCAGGCGGGCCTCGAGGTCCCGCTTTCGCCTGAGGTCTTCCCGCAGGCTTTCCACCCGGGCCTCCTTGGCCCCCATCTCCCTGCCCAGCTCTTGGAGCCTCTCCTCCACCGCCCGAAGGCCCTCCCGGAACTCCCTCACCCGGGCCTCGGCCTCGGCGAGGGAGAGGGGGGGGAGGTGGGAGAGCTTCCTTAAGTTGATCTCCACCTCGGCCCACTCCTTCTCGTGGGCCTGGACCTTCTTCTCCAGCGCCTCTTTGGCCCCGGGAGAGAGGGCGAGGGCCTTGGCCTCCTCCTCGGGCATGAGGCCCTGCACGGAAGCCCGGGCCTCCTCCAGGGCCTGGGCCTGCGTCTCCTTTTGCGCCCGAAGGCCGGAGAGGGCGCTTTGGACCCGGTGGAGGGCTTCCTCCAAGTCCTTTAGCCTCTTCTCCTTGGCCTCCAAGTCCTTGACCTTGGCCTCCAAGTCCCTCAGGTACCGCTCCACCCCCAGGCCGCCGGTCTTCCCCTCCAGATACCCGTAAAGCCCCGCCGCCAGGCTGGCCTTCTCCTCCTGGAGGGCGGAAAGCCTCCTTTCCACCTCTTCCAGGGGGCCAAGGCCCTCCACCCGCTTCCTTAGGTCCTGGACCGCCTCCGCCAGGACCTGCACCTGGCCCCTCTTTTCCTTGTAGGCCTCCCGTAAGGCGGCAAGCCGTTCCTCCGCCTCCTTCAGTTTCCCTTCCAGGGCCTTGGGGTCCCCGGGGAGGGGTTCGGGCCGGACCCCTCCCAGCCTCTCTTCCAAGGACTCCTTCTCGGCGAGGAGCGCGCCCCGCCCGCGCTCCACCTCCCCAAGGCGCTCCGAAAGCCGCTTCCTCTCCCCCTCCAGGTCCTTGGGAGAGGGCCTCTCCGGGAGGCGGTGGACCACCCCGCCGCAGAGGGGGCAGGGCTCCCCGGGGCGGAGGAGGTCGTGGTAGGCGAGAAGCCCCAGGCGGCGCTCCTCCTCCCTCAGGGCCTCCAGGGCCTCCCGCAGGGCCCCTTCCTCCCCCTCCAAGGCGGCGAGGGCCGCCTCCACCTGGGCCAGGCGGTGGGCCAAGGCCCCCTTAAGGCGGGCCCTTAGGCCCTCCACCTCTTCGCGCTGGGCCTTGCCCTCCTCCTCCAGCCTTTCCAGGGCTTCCAGGGTCTCCTTCAAGGCCTCCTCCCGCTCGGCGAGACGCCGGAGCTCCTGCAAGGAGGCCTGCAGACTGGCCTCCTTCTCCAGAAGGGCCTCCAGGGCCAGGGGGTCCAGGCGGGGAGAGGGGTGGCGGGGTGGGCCTCCCGGGAAGGAGGGGGCCACCCGCTTCCAGAGGCCCTCGAGGCCCTTGAGCTCCTGGTCCTGGCGAAGCCTCTCCCGGGCCTCCTCCAAGGCCTGGGGGTCAAAGGCCAGGGCCTGGACCTGGGCCCTCAGGTTCTCCAGGCTCCTTTCGGCCTTGGCTATCTCCTCCTCGGTCTTCCGCAGGGCCTCCGCCCATCTGCGGTACCGCTCCCAAAGGGGCAGGGCCCGCGCCGCCTCCTCGGACCGGGCCAGGCGGCGGCGGAGGGTTTCTATCTCCTCGGACTCGGCCTCGAGGCGGGCCCTTCGCGCCTCCAGCTGGGATTTTTCCCGGATTTTCTCCAGAAGGGCCTCCGCCTCCTCGAGGGCCCTTTTCCTTTCCTTTCTCTCCCGCTGCAGGCGGTCTTCCTCCTGCCTCAGGACCTCCAGCTCCCCTTCCAAGGCCTCCAGGGCCTCCTGCGTGGCCCCGGCCAGGGAGGAAAGCTCCCCCTCCAGGCGGTCCCTTTCCCCCTTTAGCCGGTCCCGCTCATGGACGGCCTTCTCCTTGGCCCTCTCCAGGCGCGAGAGCTCAAAGAGGTCCATGAGGAGCTGCCGCCTTTCCTTGGCCTCCCCCTTGAGGAAGCGGTCAAACTCCCCCTGGGGCAGGAGGAGGGCCCGGGTGAAGGCCTCGTAGGAGAGGCCGAGAAGCCCTTCCAGGGCGCGGTTCACGTCCTCCAGGGTCTCCAGGGGAAGGAGCCTCTCCACCGTCCCCAGCTCAAAAAGCCGGGCCTCGCTCTTTTTCCCGCGCACCCTCTCCACCCGGTAGAGCCTTTCCCCCACGGCGAAGGTGAGGCGCACCCGGGCCTCGCTCCGGGCGGGGTGGACGAGGTCTTTGACGTTCCGCCCCACCCGGGGGACCCGCCCGTAAAGGGCGAAGGCGATGGCGTCCAAGAGGGTGCTCTTCCCGCTTCCCGTGGGGCCGGTGATGGCGAAGAGCTCCACCTCGGAGAAGTCCACCTCCTGCTTGTCCCGGTAGGGGCCGAAGCCCTCAAGCTCCAGCTTCCAAGGCCTCACGCTCCACCTCCCGCAGCACCTCCCCGAAACGGGCGAGGAGGGCCTCCTCCTTGCGGTTCCGCTCCTCCAGGTAGCGGCCGTAGGCCTCCACCAGGCCGAGCTCGGGGCCTTCCTCCCCCCTGGCCTCCGCCCCCTCCGAAAGGGCCTCGAGGGCCAGGAGATGGGGAAGGGCCCGGTAGAACCGCTCCTTCTCCGCCGGGGAAAGCCTCCCCTCCACCAGCAGGCGCAGGTAGCCGGGAAAGCGCTCCAGCTCGCCCATCCTCCCGTCCAGCTCCTCCTTCTTCAGGCGATAGGTCCTGAGGGGCTTCCCCCAGCGCTCCCTTATGGGGTGGACCCGGGGAGGCCCCGAGGGGGGAAGCTCCACCAGAAGCGCCCCCCGCTCCGCCTCCTCCCCCTCGCCGAAGTCCAGCTGGACCAGGCTCCCCGGGTACCAGGCCACGGGAGCCTCCGAGACCTGCTGCTGGCGGTGGATGTGCCCCAGGGCCAGGTAGCGGGCCCCCAAGGGGAGGGCCGAGGGGGGCACGGCGTAGCTCCCGGCCAGGTGGAAGTAGAACTCCCCACCCCCGGGCCGCACCCCCTCCAGGGCGAAGTGGGCCAACATCAGGGGGCTTTCCAGGTTGGCCAGGACCCGGCGCATGGCCTCGGCGTAGGTGCGGTGCCGTTCCTCCGCCTCCTGCCACACCCGCTTCACCAAGACCCTCTCGGACACGAAGGGGAGGAGGGCCGCGCTTAGCCCCCGGGTCTTTACCACCCCTCCCTCCTCCCGAAAGAGGGGCCTTCCCCGCACCACCGCCCCCGCCAGGGCGAGAAGGGGGGAGAGGGCCTCGAGGCGCTCCTTGGGGTCGTGGTTCCCGGCGATGACCAAAGCGGGCACCTCAAGCTCCCTGAGGCGCAGGAAGAACTCCACGGCGTAGGCCTCGGCCTCGGCGGAAACCTGGGGCCGGTCAAAGAGGTCCCCCGCCACCACCACCAGTTCCACCCGCTCCTTGTGAACGATCTCCAGAAGACCCTTCAGGGCCTCCCCGATCTCGGGGGTGCGGTCTATGCCCTTCAACACCTTTCCCAAATGCCAGTCCGCGGTATGCAATAAGCGCACGCCCCCATTGTAGGCGCTTATCCCACCCAACCTCCCGGGCCTCGTCCTGGGCGAAGGGTCGCCAGGTTAAGTACCCCACCGCGGCTTTTGCCGCGGTGGGGGCCCCAAAAGAGCTTTCCCGCGGCCAAAGCTTGGGCATCCCTTGTTACAAAGCCAAGGTGCGGGCACTTAGTGAACGTGCCCCTGGTCTTCTGGGGCCTCACCCCTCCCCCCCTGGAAGAACCAGGCCGCCACCAGGGTGGTGAGGGGGACCGCCAGGAGAAGCCCCAAGGAGCCCAGGACCATGGCGGCGATCTCGGAGGCGAAGGGCTCGGTGTTCAGGAGGAAGCGAAGAGGGGTGGGGTCCTTGGTGAGGAGGAGGAAGAGGGGCAAGGAGCCCGCGGCGTAGGCCAGGACCAGGGTGTTCACCAGGCTTCCGATGTGGTCGTAGCCCACCTCCATCCCCCTCCGGTAGAGCTCCCAAAGGCCGTAGCGGGGGTTGGCGTGGCTTAGCGCCTGGACCACCGCCGCCTGGGTCACGCTCACGTCCGTGAGGGCCCCCAGGGCCCCCACCACCACCCCGGCCAGGAAGAGGGAGAGGAGGTCCACCCCGCCCCACTGGCGGAGGAGGAGGGCCTCCTCCGAGGCCAGCCCGGTGAAGCCCATGGCCCGCACGAAGAAGGCGGCGAGGAGGAGCACGAAGGCCACGGCCCCCAGGACGCCGAGAAGGGCCGCCGTGGTCTTGCGGTTCACCCCGTGGACCAGGTAGACGGAAAAAAGGAGCACCCCCAGGCTCCCTAGAAGGGCAACAAGCAAGGGGTTTCCCCCGGAGGCCACCTTGGGCACCACGAGGTAGACCACCACCAGGAGGCTAAGGAAGGTACCGAGAAGCCCCCGCACCCCCTTGGCCCGGCCCAAAAGGGCCGCCATCAGGGCGAAAAGGCCAAGAAGCGCAAGGAGCCAGGGCGTCCGGTCGGGCTCGCTCACGTAAAGCCGCTCCCCCTCCCGGTACAGGACCACCCCCATCCCCACCCGAAACCCCCCTCCATCGGTGGGCAAGAGGGCTTCCCTCACCTCCCCTTGGACCCTGACCTGGGCCACGCCCCGCTCCAGGTCCAGGCCGAGGATGCGCCCCAGGAGGTACTCCCCGGACTCCTGGGCCAAGGCGGGCAGGAGCCAAAGGCATAGGAATAAGGCCATGAGGGAGCGCATGAGGCCACTCTATCCCAAGAGGATGAAAATTTCTTTTCAGATGGGTATCCTTGGAGCATGAAGCGCTCCACCCGGCAGCGGCGGGCCATCCGGGAGGTCTTCCTCGAGGCGGACCGCCCCCTCTCCCCCCAGGAGGTGCTGGAGCTCGCCCGCAGGAAGGTGCCCTCCCTGGGCCTGGCCACCGTTTACCGCAACCTCAAAAGCCTCCAGGAGGAAGGCTTTCTGGTGCCCGTAGCGCTCCCAGGGGAGCCCCCGAGGTACGAGCGGGCGGGCCAGGCCCACCACCACCACTTCCTCTGCCGGGTCTGCGGCCGGGTGTACGAGCTTTTGGGATGCGACCTGGGCCTCACCCACCTACCCCCCGGCTTCCTGGCCGAGGCCCACGAGGTCACGGTCTACGGCCGCTGCCCCGGGTGCTACTCCCAGGAGGGGTAGAGGGCGAGGGGCTTGGTCCAGCGCACCTCCTCGAGGGCCCCGTCAAAGCGCAAGATGGCCGCCAGGCGGGCCCGGGAGTAGACCCGGTAGGGGTCCTTGGGGATGAAGGCGGTGACGATGTCCACCTGGCGGGGCGTGGCGTACTCCAAGACCACGTGCAGGGGAAGCCGGAGCCTCGGGGGAAAGACCATGTAGCCCAGGACGAGCATCCTCTGGTCCTCGGGGTAGATGGCGAGCTCCCTCCCCCACTCCAGGGCCCGGAGGACGTCCAGCTCGGTGAAGCCCTCCTGGAGCATGTGCCGGGCCACGTGGGGGCCCAGGCGGTAGCGCCCCTCCCTGAGGTGGGGAAGGAGGTCCGGGAGGCGGCGGAGGCGGGGCTTTTTCAAGGGAACCACCCCCTTACGCCCCAGTCTAGGGGGAAGCCCCCGCGGGAATGTGCCTACCGCCCCATGGCAGGGCGCCCGCATGGGAGCCGAGAGCGCCCGTCTACCGGTAAGGCCCCAAGGCCCCGGGGTCCCTGACGGCGATAAAGGCGCCGTAGACCTGGCTCGCTCCCGCCCTCTCAAGAGCCTCCTTCGCCCTTAGGAAGGTAGCCCCGCTGGTGAGCACATCGTCCACCAAAAGCCAGGCTCCCTCCACCCTTAGGGCGGGGGCGAAGAGGTTCCCGGGGAGCTTCCCGCGGGCCCGGCCCCGGGTGGGCTGGCTTGGGGCATAGCGCACCCGGCGCAGGGCCCTCCGGTAGGGAAGGCCGAGGAGGCGGGCCACCTCCCGGGCGAGGAGCTCGGGGGGGTTGTAGCCCCGGAGGAGAAGCCTAGGGAGAAGGGTGGGCACCGCCGCAACCCCCTGGAGGGCCCAGCCCGCCTCCCGCACCCCTTCGGCCAGGGGAGCCGCGAGGAGGGGGGCGAGGCCGAAGCGTCGGCCGTACTTCAGGGCACGGGCAAGCCCCCCTACCCGGCCGTAGAGCCCGAGGTAGACCAAGTCCCCCGCCACCTGGGCCCGAAGGCCCGCGCGGCACCCGGAGCAGAGGAGAGGCCGGTCCAGCCTCCCCCCGCACCCCGGGCAGGCGTGGCCCAAAAGCCCCTCAAGAAAGGCCCAGGGCATCCCGTAGCGCCTCGTCAAAGGGGGGATAGAGGACCCCCTTCTCCGTGACGATGCCGGTGAGGTAGCGGTGGGGGGTCAGGTCAAAGGCCGGGTGGTAGGCGGGAAAGCCCGGGGGGGCGAGGCGCACCCCCTTTAGCTCCAGGACCTCCTCGGGGGGGCGCTCCTCAATGGGGATGCCCTCCCCGCTTGGGAGGCTTGGGTCCACGGAGGAAAGGGGCAGGGCGGCGTAGAAGGGAATGCCGTGGTGGTGGGCCAGGACCGCCAGGGCGTAGGTGCCGATCTTGTTGGCGAAGTCCCCGTTTAGGGCCATGCGGTCCACCCCCACGATGACGGCGTCCACCTGGCCCCGCTGCATGAGAAACCCCGCCATGTTGTCGGCGATGAGGGTGGCGGGGACCCCCGCCTTCATGAGCTCAAAGGCGGTGAGGCGGGCCCCCTGGAGGTAGGGCCTGGTCTCGTCCACCCAGACGTGGGTGACCCGCCCCTGGCGGTGGGCCTCGAGGATGGCCCCCAGGGCGGTGCCGAAGCCCCCCGTGGCCAAGGGCCCCGTGTTGCAGTGGGTGAGGACCTGGCCCCTTAAGAGCCTCGCCCCGTGCTGGCTTATAGCCCGCTCGGTCTCCTCCACCTCGCGCCAGAGGGCCTTGGCCTCCTTTAGGCTTCCCCTTAGGTCCCCGAGGTGGGGGCGCATCCTCTTTAGGGCGTGGAAGAGGTTCACCGCCGTGGGACGGCTTTGCCTAAGGAGGCGCTCGGCCTCCTCCAGGTCCTCCCCTCGGAGGTGGGCGAGCACCATGCCGAAGGCCGCCGAAACCCCGATGGCCGGAGCCCCCCGCACCACCATGGCCCGGATGGCCTCGGCCATCTCCTTGGCGGTGCGCACCGGCACCCAGACCTCCTCCAGGGGAAGCCGCCTCTGGTCTAAAAGCCAGAAGACCCCCTCTTTCTCGTCAAAGCGGAAGGGCAGGACCCGCTCCACGAGGCCCAGTCTACGCCAGGCGGAGCACCCGGTCGTCCCCGGGGCGCACCCTTCCCCTTCCGTCCCGGTTGGAGGTGGTGAGGTAGAGGGCCCCGTCCTTGCCCACCTGGACCTCCCGGAGGCGGCCGAAGCCCGAGAGGGCCACCTCCACCCGCGAAACCCGCCAGCGCCCCCTTTCCCCTTCCAGCACGAGCCTGAGGAGAGCCTCCCCCCGGAGGCCCGCCACGTAGAGGTCCCCCCGGAAGAAGGCCAGGTTCCCCGGGGGGAAGCCCTCGGGCCACACGTAGAGGGGGTCCCGGTAGCGGGGGTCGTTCCCCCTCCCCACCACCCTCGGCCAGCCGTAGTTCCCCCCGGGGACGATCAGGTTCACCTCATCCTGGCCAAGGCCCTGCTCCCCGCTCGGCCCGTGCTCGCTCAGGAAGAGCTCCCCCGTCTTGGGGTGCCAGGCGAGGCCCTGGGGGTTCCGGTGGCCCAGGCTGTAGATCTCGGGCCTGGCTCCCTTCTGGCCCAGAAAGGGGTTCCCCGGGGCAGGCTCCCCCTCCGGGGTAAGGCGGAGGACCTTCCCCCCCAAGGAGGCCAGGTCCTGGGCGAGCTCCCGCTCGTAGACCTCCCCCGTGGTCACGTAGAGCATGCCGTCGGGGCCGAAGGCGATCCGGCCCCCCGAGTGGAGGCCGTGGGGCCGGGCGGGGATCCCGTCCAGGACCACCCGGTCCAGGACCCCCCGCTCCCCCAGATGCCTCAGGCGCACCACCTGGTTCCTCAGACCCCCCTCCTCCACCGTGCGGTAGGCGTAGACGTAGGGCGCCTCGGGAAACCGGGCGTGGAGGGCGAGGCCCAAAAGCCCGGACTCCCCCCGGGAGTAGACGGAAAGCTCGGCGTAGGTGGAAAGCCTCCCCTCGCGAAAGAGCCGGACCCTCCCGGGCCTCTCCGAGATGAGCATCCCCCCACCGGGCAGAAAGGCCAGGCCCCAGGGGACCTCGAGGCCCCCCACCACCTCTTCGGCCCTCAGCCCCTGGCCCCGGGAAAGCCCTAGGCCCAAAAGCCCCGCAAGAAGCCGCCTGCGGCTCAGCATGGTCCCTCCTTAAGGAGGAGGCTACCCCAAAGCGAGGCCCCGCCCCAAGGGCAGGGCCCACGTTCCCAAAGAAGGCTCCTAAGGCCTCACCGTTCCCGAAAGCCTCAAGAGGAACCGCTCCGTGCGGTAGCGCACCGTGGCCTCCTGGTTGCTGGTGGCGTCCCCGGAGATCCTGGCCCCCACGTAGAAGGTGCCCCTCTGCAAGGCTTGGACCTGGGCCGCCGTGGCCTGGGCCTGCCCCTCCACGCACACCCCCCCAGCGGAAAGACCCGAGACGTCCTCCGTGCCCTCGGCCAGCTTGTTGGCCTCCAGGAAGAGCGTTCCCGCATCCCCACCCAGGTAGGCGGTGTAGACCACGCTCCCTTGGAAGCTCGCCCCCGGGGTCCCCGAGGCGAAGCGCACCTTGTAGTCCAGGGCAACCCCCGTGAGGTTCAACCGGGGGTCGGGGGTGTACCGGATCTCCACGGGGCCCACCGTCTTGGGGTTGGGGCTAATGCCTCCCTGCCCCACCGTGAACGTGCCCGAGAGGTCCGCGTAGTTCAGGACGTTGACCTCGTACTGGACTTACGCGGTGTTGAAGATCCCC
>NZ_JBAMMI010000043.1:0-6249 GCF_039793865.1 Thermus sp. | reverse complement strand
CGCAGGGTCATGCCCCTTCTTTACCCCAGGAGCCGCATATCGGTCAAGTCTGTCCGTGAGGGGCCCCCCGTGGCCCAGGTAGACCCGCTCCGCCCCAAGCTCCAGGATCTTGCGCACCGTCCTTTGCGCCAGGGCGTGGTCCTCGTTGATGAACCTCGAGGGAAGGCCCTTTCCCCTTAGGGCGTCCCCGGCGAGGAGCACCCCTTCCCGGAAAAGCCCCACCTGGCCCAGGGTGTGCCCGGGGAGGTGGACCACCCGGAAGCCGAAGACTTCCATCCCCTCCTCCGCGGGGGCGAGGGCCTCCTCCGGGATCGCCGGCCCCAGGTTGGCGAGGAGGCCTCCCAGGAGGGGGAGGGGAAGGGGCGGGCGGGGCTTCTTCTTGGTGAGGTAGGGCCACTCCGCGGGGTGGGCGAGGACCCTCACCCCGAACCTTTCAAAGAGCGCCCGGGCCCCCGGCGTGGTCCAGGTGGTGGTGGGTGAGGAAGAGGAGCTTGGGAGGCTCCCGGAGGAGGGAGAGGAGCCTTCCCGCCTCCCAGGGAAGCCCGGCGTCCACCAGGAAGTACCCCCCTTCCACGGGGACCCGGTAGAGGTTGGCGGCGAAGGGCAGGACCTCAGGCCCGTTCATGCACCAGAACCACCCCCATCGCCGCCAGGGCCTTCCGGATGCCTTCGGGGTCTATGCCCGCCTGCCGGTGGAGGCTCGGGATCGCCCCGTGCTCAAAGAAGCGGTCGGGGAGGCCCAGGATCCGGACCTCGGGCTTCAGGCCCATCTCGTTCAGGGCCTCCAGCACGGCGCTCCCAAACCCCCCCATCCTCTGGTGGTCCTCCACGGTGAGGAGCTTGTAGCGGGAAAGCGCCCTCAGCATCTCCCGGTCCAGGGGCTTGAGGAAGCGGGCGTTCACCACCCCCACCCTGGGGTCGTCCCCGGCGGCCTCGAGGGCGTACCTCAGGGTCTTGCCGAAGGCCAGGATGTAGGCCTCCGTGCCCTTCTTGAGGACCTCCCACTTGCCCCAAGGGATCTCGGGCCAGGCGCCTTCCGGAGCCCTTTCCACGTTGTCCCGGGGGTAGCGGATGGCCACGGGGCCCCCCACCTCCAGGGCCTTCCTGAGCATGGCCCTTAGCTCCAGGGCGTCCTTGGGGGCGGCGATCTGGAGGTTGGGAACGGTGCGGAGGTAGGCGATGTCAAAGACCCCGTGGTGGGTGGCCCCGTCCGCCCCCACGATCCCCGCCCGGTCAATGGCGAAGACCACGGGGAGGTTTTCAATGGCCACGTCGTGGATCACCTGGTCGTAGGCCCTTTGCAGGAAGGTGGAGTAGATGGCCACGATGGGCTTCATTCCCTTAAGGGCGAGCCCCGCCGCCGTGGTCACCGCCACGTCCTCGCAGATCCCCACGTCCAGATAGCGCTCGGGGTGCTCCAGGGAGTAGCGCACGAGCCCCGAGCCCTCCCGCATGGCCGGGGTGATCACGAAGAGCCTGGGCTCCAGGTGGGCGAGCTCCGCTACCGCGTCCCCGAAGGCTTGGCTCCAGGAGTAGCCCTTGGAGACCTTTTCCGGCTTCTTGGGGTCAAAGCCCGGGGGGCCGTGCCAGTAGATGGGGTCGGCCTCGGCCACCTTGTACCCCTTGCCCTTCTTGGTGACCACGTGGAGGAGGGTGGGGCCGTCCAGGGCCTTGAGGTGCTCCAGGATGTGGACCAGGCCCTTGAGGTCGTGGCCGTCCACCGGGCCCACGTAGCGGATCCCCCAGGCGTAGAAGGGATTTTCCTGGTGCAAAAGGAGCTTCGCCGCCTCCTTGGCCCGGTCCACCAGGCCGAAGAGCTGGGGGGAGATGCGCTCCAGGATCTGCTTCCCCAGCTTCTCCGCGTCCTGGACCCACTTTCTTATCTGGAGCTCTTTGAAGTACTTGTTGAGCCCCCCCACGTTCTCGGAGATGCTCATCTCGTTGTCGTTGAGGACGATGAGCATCCGCTTCTGGAGCTCCCCGATCTTGTTGAGGGCGGCGAGGGCCATCCCCCCCGTGAGGGCCCCGTCCCCGATCACCGCCACCACGTGGTAGTCCTCCCCCAAAAGGTCCCGGGCGAGGACCATCCCCAAGGCGTTGGCGAGGGAGGTGGAGGCGTGGCCCGCGGTGATGGCGTCGTGGGGGGACTCCGAGACCTTGGTGAAGCCGGAAAGCCCCCCCTCTTGCCTCAGGGTGTGGAACCGGTCCTTGCGGCCCGTGACGAGCTTGTGGGCGTAGGCCTGGTGGCCCACGTCAAAGACCAAGCGGTCCCTTGGCGACTGGAAGACCCGGTGCAGGGCGAGGACGAGCTCCACCGCCCCCAGGGAGCTCGCCAGGTGGCCGCCGTTTTGCGCCGTGACCCGGATGATCTCGCTCCGGATCTCCTCGGCCAGGAGCTTAAGCTCCTCCAGGCTCAGGCTCTTCAGGTCCTCAGGGCCGTTCACGCGTTCCAAGACCATAGGGCCACCTCAGCGAAAGTTGCGTTCCACCAGCAGGCGCCCCTCGCGGGTGCGCACCTCCCCCACCCGGGGGGCGAACCAGACCTCGCGCACGTCCTGGCTCCGGCTGTCCCGGAAGCTTTGGCGGATGCGGAAGACGCGGAAGGTTCCCGCGGGCACCCGCACCTCCCGCTCCTCCAGGACCTCCATCCCGTAGTCCAGCCTCCCCTCGGCCAAGGGCTCCCGGCCCGAGGGGGTGAGGAGCTCCACCCGCACCTCCGTGGTCCCCCCCCAGCGGTAGCCCACCGCCAGCAGGGCCTCCGGGGGGTACTCCAGGAGGGGCGGGGTGAAGGCTACCCGGGCCGAGGGGTCCTGGAAGCCGAGAAGCCTCACCCCGAAGGGCCCTACCTGCCGGTAGTACACCCGGTCCTCCCCCCGCCCGAAGAAGCGGAAGCGGAGCGCCTCCTGACCGGCGAAGAACCCCGGTCCCTCTACCCTCAGCCGGTAGGGGGGGGCGGAGAGGGCCTCCCCGTCGGGCAGGTAGGTCCACTCCAACCCAGGGGTGGCGGGGTAGAAGCCCTTTTCCTCAAGGAGAGGGCGGGCCTCCGGGGCCTGGGTCACCTGGGGGGCGCAGGCGGAAAGGGCAAGGGCGAGGGCCATAAGGTACTGCCTCATGGTACGGAGTTTACCCCTATCCCTCCCGTAGGCTGGCCAACACTTCCCCCAAGGTGGCCCCACGCGCTTACCTAACCCCTCATGCTGCTGGACCAAGGCGCGGGCGCTTAGGACCCCAGTTCCCGCTTTAGGCGGGCGAGCTCCTCCTCCACCTCCTTTTCGGCGGAGAGGGCGGAAAGCTCCTTGTCCAGGTCCTGGCCGTCTAGGGCCTTTAGGGCCTCGTGCCGGTCCTCCATGGCGAGGATTCTGGCCTCCATCTCCTCAAAGGCCTCGAGGGCGGGGTGCTGGTCTAGGCGGGACTCCATGCGCCGCACCGCCTCGGCGGCCTCCACCCCCTTCTTGCGGGCGAGGAGGAGGGCCTTGCGGGCCTCGGCCTCGTCTATCTTCGCCTCCAGGGCCTTGAGCTGGGTCATGAGGCGTTCCACCAGGGCCTTTTGCTCCTCGGCCTGCTGCCGGAAGCCCTGGGCCAGGTCCAGAGCCCTTTTCTTCCGCCTCAGGGCCTCCTTGGCCAGGTCCTCCCGGCCCGCCTTCAGGGCCTCCTTGGCCTTCTCTTCCCAGAGGGCGGCTTCCCGCTCGTGGCTTTCCACCTCCCGCTCCAGGCGCTTTTGCTCCGCCAGGGCCTCCGCCACCTGCTCCCTGGCCTCCCTTAGGGCCTCCTTCATGTCCAGGAGGGCCTGCTCAATGATCTTCTCCGGGTCCTCGGCCCGGCGCAGGAGGTCGTTGAGGTTCGCCCGGATGAGGCGGCTTAGGCGGTCCAGTAGGTTCATGGCTTTCCCCCAGGGCCCAGTATACCTTCCCGACGGGTTAAGCTTACGGGTGGGATGAGAAAGACGCTTTGGTCCCTCCTTCTCCTCGGCCTTGCCCTGGCCCAGGGCCGCCTCGAGGCCGGGGCGTACCTGGGCCCCCGGGTTTCCCCCACCCTCGAGGCCGGCCTCGCCCTGGGGGAAGGGGAGGTCCTCCTCCGCCTCCAGGGGGATCGGGGGGCCTTGGGCTACCTGGGAAGCCTCTCCCTGGGGCCTCTGGGCTACCTGGCCTACGGCCTTCAGGGGGAGGTGGGCGAGGGGGGCTTGGGCGGGGCGGCCTTCCTGGAGGGCGGGGCCGGGCCCTTGGCCCTGGAGGGGAGGCTCGGCTACCGGCCCCAAAGGGCCTACCCCCTCTTCCCCGAGGAGGGGGCTTTCGGGCGGCTTTCTCTGCGCTACCGCCTGGCCCCGAGGGAGGTGGCGGGCTTCCTCCTAGAAAGGGAAGGGGGCCTTAGGGCCGAGGCCACCTACGCCTTGAGGGAGGAGGCCACCTACACCCTGGGGCTCGGGGTGGGGGCCTGGCCCTACCTGGTCCTGGGCTGGAAGGGGGAGGTGGGGGAGGAGGGGGAGGTCCTGGACCTATCCTTGCGCCTTGGGGGGGTGAACCGGCTGGAGGGGGGGGTTTACTTAGGGGAGGCTAGCTTCCTTTTCACCCTTTCCCATCCTTGGGCGGGTAGCCTCCTTCTGTGGTTTGGGGACCTGGGCCTCGAGGCGGGCTTTCGGGAAGCCCCCTACGCCTGGGTCCGCTACACCTGGAGGTGGCCGTGAGAAGACCGGAGATCCTTTGGCTTTGCGTCCTCCTTTTCCCTTTGGCCCTGGCCCAGACGGTGGCGGAGATCTTGGACCGGGTGGAGAAAAACCTCTCCGAGCCCTGGCAGGCGGTGGTCCAGGGGACCCTCCAAGGCCCCTCGGGGAAGGAAGAACTCCGGGCCCAGGTTTTCGCCATCCCCAAGGAGAACCTCTTCCGCATAGAGTTCCTGAAGCCCGCCTCCTTGGAGGGGAACTTCACCGTGATCACCGAGAAGGAGGTCTGGAACTACCTCTACCTCACCAACCAGCTGGTGATCGCCCCCAAGGAGAAGACCCAGGTCCAGGGCCTGGGCTTCAGCCCCCAGGGCCTCGGGGACCTAAAAGCCCTCACGGAGCGGGTTTCCCTGCGCCTTTGGGGCGAGGAGCGCCTGCCGGAGGGCGCCGCCTGGAGGCTCGTGGGGCGGGCCAAGGAGGGCCAGGGCTTCGCCGAGATGGAGCTCTACGTCCTCAAGGCCGACCCCAGGCCCATCCGCTTCGTCTTCAAGGACGAGGCGGGCAAGGTGCTGGCGGAGCTTAAGGTGGTGGAGTTCAAGCGGGCGAACCTCGCCCCGGCCCAGCTCAAGCGCTACCCCAAGGACGCCCAGGTGGTGCGCCGCTAGGGCTCGGCGTAGAGGGGGGTGGAGAGGTACTTCCACCCCCCATCGGGGCTGATGCAGGCCACCCGCTTGCCGGGGCCGAGCTCCCTGGCCACCTGAAGGGCGGCCCAAATGATCCCCCCCGAGCTCATCCCCAGGAAAAGCCCCTCCTCCCGGGCGAGCCTCCGGGCGAGGGGGAAGGCGTCCTCCTCCCACACCTGGATCACCCCGTCCAGAAGGGAGAGGTCCAGGTTTTCGGGGATGAAACCCGGCCCCATGCCCTGAAACCCGTGCTGGCCCATCTTCCCCCCGGAGAGCACGTTGGAGCGCGCGGGCTCCACGGCGATGACCTTCACGTGGGGAATCCTCTCCTTGAGGTAGCGCCCCACCCCGGTGAGGGTCCCCCCGGTCCCGGAGCCGTAGACGAAGGCGTCTATGCGGCCCTCCAGGGCCGCGTAGAGCTCGGGCCCCGTGGTCTCGTAATGGGCCCGGACGTTGGCGAGATTTTGGAACTGGTCCGGCATGAAGGCCCCGAGCTCCTCCTTGAGCCTCAGCGCCTCCTCCCTCGCCGCCAGCATCCGCCTCTCGGGGTCGGTGAGGACGAGCTCGGCGCCAAAAGCCCTAAGGACCCGCTTCCTCTCCTCAGACATCTGGGCGGGCATGGTGAGGATGAGGCGGTAGCCCCGGCTTGCGGCGATCATGGCCAGGCCGATCCCGGTATTGCCGCTGGTGGGCTCCACGATGACCTGGCCCGAGCCGGGTCTTAGGATTCCTCGCTCCTCGGCGTCCTTGATCATGTACCAGGCGGGGCGGTCCTTGATGGAGCCCCCGGGGTTTTGCCCTTCCAGCTTGACCCAGACCTTGGCCATATCCGGGGCCACCACCTTGGCGAGGCGGACCACCGGGGTCTTGCCGATCACCCCTTCCACCCGCATACCCCCACTATAGCCC
>NZ_JBAMMI010000042.1:0-6413 GCF_039793865.1 Thermus sp. | reverse complement strand
GGGTCGGGGAGAAGAAGGCGGCTCTAGAGGCGTTCTCCTTCCATCCCCTCTCCGCTCTGCGCTTCCTGGGGCTCTATGCGGTATAGCGGTCAAGTTTGCACAGGGGGCCCCCCGAGGCGGGGGCCTTTCTTGCTACACTAAGGGGACGGGCCCGGGATCCCCCCGGTCGCCCTGGAGGGAAGATGCGCGCGCACATCATCACCTACGGATGCCAGATGAACGAGTACGACTCCCACCTGGTGGCCAGCGAGCTCGTGAGCCTGGGGTGGGAGCTCGTGGACTCGGTGGAGGAGGCGGACTTCGTCCTGGTGAACACCTGCGCCGTGCGGGGCAAGCCCGTGGAAAAGGTGCGCTCCCTTTTGGGCCAGCTCCGCAAGGAGAAGGAAAGGCGCGGCCTCCTCATCGGGATGATGGGGTGCCTGGCCCAGCTGGACGAGGGCCAGCAGATGGCGAAGAAGTTCGGGGTGGACGTCCTCTTGGGCCCCGGGGCCCTGACCTCCCTCCCCGAGGCCCTGAAGGCGAACGAGAGGTTCTTTGACCTCACCTTCCGGGAGGACGTCCTGGACTACATCCCCCCGCCCCCCAAGGGAGCGCTCTCCGCCCACGTGACCATCATCCGGGGGTGCAACCACCACTGCACCTACTGCATCGTCCCCACCACCCGTGGCCCCGAGGTCTCCCGCCACCCCGACCTCATCCTGAAGGAGATTGAGCTTTTGAAGCAGGCGGGGGTGGTGGAGGTCACCCTCCTCGGCCAGAACGTCAACTCCTACGGCAAGGACCAGCCGGGCTTTCCCTCCTTCGCCGAGCTTCTGCGCATGGTGGGCGGGATGGGCATCCCCCGGGTGCGCTTCCTCACCAGCCACCCGGTGAACTTCACCGACGACATCATTGAGGCCATCGCCGAGACCCCCGCCATCTGCCGCTACATCCACCTGCCCGTGCAGTCGGGCTCCGACCGGGTGCTCCGCCGCATGGCCCGGGAGTACCGCCGGGCGCACTACCTGGAGAGAATACGGAAGATCCGCGAGGCCCTTCCCGACGCCGTGCTCTCCACCGACATCATCGTGGGCTTCCCCGGGGAAACAGAGGAAGATTTCCAGGAGACCCTCTCCCTCTACGACGAGGTGGGGTACGACCAGGCCTACATGTTCATCTACTCCCCCCGCCCCGGCACCCCCGCCTACAAGCACTTCCAGGACCTGCCCCGGGAGGTGAAGGTGGAGCGCCTGATGCGCCTCATTGAGAAGCAGAAGGAGTGGAGCTACCGCCGGAACCTGGAGTGGGTGGGGAAGACGGTGGAGGTCCTGGTGCGGGGGGAGGCCAAGGAGGAGGGGTATGTGCAGGGGCACGACCGGGGGAACCACCCCGTGCTCCTCCCCGCCGCCCAGGCTGCCGTGCCCGGCCTCTACCAGGTGGAGATCAAGCAGGCCACGCCCCACCTCCTCTTCGGGGAGGTGGTGGGGGCGAAGGCGCCCGCCCCCATCCCCCTGCCCGTGGCCTAGGGGAGCGGAATGCGCGTCCTCCTCCCCCTCTTCGCCGGGGCCGCCCTCTTTCTCCTCCTCTTCGCCGCCCTCCGCTTTACCGGGTGGGGGCTTTTCCTGGCCCTCCTGGGCGGGGCCTTGGCCTACCTCGGGTTTGGGCGCTGGCAGGGGGGGCTCCTCGCCCGGGGTCCTTCCCCCCAGGCCCTGGAAAGGCTCGCCATGAGGGAGGCCTGGCGGCGGGGCGGGGTGTTGCGGCCCCAAGACCTCGCCCCTTTCCTCCCCGAGGCCGAGGCCCGGGCCCTCCTGGAGGGGCTTGCGGAGCGGGGCCTTTGCCGGAGGGAGGGGGAGGGCTTCCGGTTTTAAGCGCTCCGTGCGGTTTTCGCCGCAGTGGGGGAGGGGGTCGCCGTGGCCTTAAGGGAGGCGGAGGTGGTGGTCCTGGGGGCCGGGGTGGCGGGGCTCGTCCTCGCCCGGCGCCTCCAGGAGAGGGGCCTGCGGGTCTTGGTGGTGGCCGAGGCCCTGGGGGAGGCGAGCCGCCCCCCGGTGGCCCTGGTGAACCCCTTGCGGGGAAGGCGCTTCACCCTGGCGGAGGAGGGGGAAGAGGCCCTGGAGCGGGCCCTCGCCTTTTACGGCCGCTTCGCCGAGCTCCACCTGGGGGTTTTCCGCCCCGTGCCCGAGGCCGAGCGCCCCAAGGTGGCGGGGAGGCTTTCCGGCCTTAGGCACCGCTGGGAGGGGAAGGGGGTGCTTCTGGAGGAGGCCTTCTGGCTGGAGCCGAAGCCCCTCTTGGCGCGCCTTTCCGAGGGGCTTCCCCTTCTTTGGGGCCGGGTCCTTGCCTGGGAGCCCCCTTACCTGGCCCTGGAAGGGGGCGGGCGGGTCAGGGGGGAGGTCCTGGTCTACGCCGGGGGAAGCCGGGGGGCCCACCTCCTCGCCCTAGAGGGGCGGCACATCCCCGGGCTCGTCCTCACCCTCTTGGACTACTTCCCCCGGGCCTTAAGCTACCGGGTCTACCTGGCGGGGGCGGCCCTCGGGGGGAGCTACCTGCCCCAGGAGGAAAGCCCCCGTATGCCCCCGCCCACCGAGGGGGAGGTGGAGTGGCTCCTCCAGGGGGCCGAGGTCTTGGTGGGCTACCGTCCTAGGGTGGCCTCGGCCTGGCGCGGGGTGCGCTTCCGCCTCCCCGGGCCCCACCTCTTCCCCGTGGAGGGCGGCTTCGCCCTCACGGGATTTGGCTCCACGGGCTTCCTCTATGCCCCCCTCCTCGCCGAGAGGCTCGCCTCGAGGCTTTAGACTGGGGGTGTGTACTCGGGCGCGGTGCTGGCGGGGGGAGCCTCGAGGCGCTTCGGGGAGGACAAGGCCCTCTTCGTCTACGAGGGGAAGCCTCTTTTGGCGAGGGTCTTGGAAAGCCTAGAGGGGGCAGGGGAGCGCTTTATCGTGGCGAACCGCCCCTACCTGGGCTTCGGCGTCCCCGTCTACCCCGACCTCCTCCCGGGGGCGGATAGCCTCTCGGGCCTCCACTCGGCCCTCGTCCACGCCCGCTTCCCCTGGGTGGCGGTGGCGGCCACCGACCTCCCCTTCCTCACCCGGGGCTTTTGGGACTTTCTCTACGAGAAGGCCCGCTCCTCCCCCTACCCCGTGGTGGTGCCCTATAGCCCCGAGGGGCACCCGGAGCCCCTCATGGCCTTTTACCACAAGGACTGCCTGCCCCAGGTGGAAGGGCAGATCCGGGAGGGGGACTTCCTCCTGAGGCGGGTGATGGAGACCCTGGGGGCCACTTACGTCCCCGCGGAGGAGGCGGTGGCCCGATTTGGGGAAAGGCTTTTCCTGAACGCCAACCGGAAGGAGGCGCTCCCCTAGGCTCCCGCCCCCGGCTGGGGCCTCTCGGCGGGGAGAGGCGGGGGCGGGGGAGGCAGGAGGAGGAGCTTCAGGACCTCGCCCACCTCCTCCACGAAGTGGATCTCCAGGTCCTTGAGGATCTCCTCCGGCACCTCCTTGAGCTCCGGCTCGTTCTCCTTGGGGAGGATCACCCGGTAGATCCCCGCCTGGTGGGCGGCGAGGAGCTTCTCCTTCACCCCGCCGATGGGGAGGACCTTGCCCCTTAGGGTGATCTCCCCGGTCATGGCGATGTCCATGCGCACCGGGCGGCCGGTGAGGGCGCTCGCCAGGGCGGTGGCCATGGTGATCCCCGCCGAGGGGCCGTCCTTGGGGGTGGCGCCCTCGGGGACGTGGATGTGGAGGTCAAAGTCCTTGTGGAAGCCCTCGGGGAGCCCCCACTCCTCCCGGTGGGCGCGGAGGTAGGTGAGGGCGGCGTGGGCCGACTCCTTCATGACCTCCCCCAGGTTCCCGGTGAGGTTCACCTTGCCCGTGCCGGGGACGGCCACGGCCTCTATGGTGAGGAGGGTGCCCCCGTAAGGGGTCCAGGCCAGGCCCTGGGCCAGGCCCACCTGGGGGGCCTTCTCCGCCCGGTCGGGGCGGTACTTGGGCACGCCCAGGTAGGCCTCGAGGTCCTCGGCGTCCACCACCTTGACCCCTTCCCAGGGCTTCTCCAGGTAGTCCTTGGCGGCCTTCCTCGCCACCTTGGAGAGCTCCCGGTCCAGGTTCCTCACCCCGGCCTCCCGGGTGTACTCCTGGACGATGCGCTCTATGGCCCGGTCGGTGATCTCCAGCTTCCCCTCAAGCCCAGCCTCCTTCACCTGGAAGGGCCAGCGGAAGTAGCGGGCGATGGCGCGCTTTTCCTGGAGGGTGTAGCCGGGGATCTCAATGACCTCCATCCGGTCCAATAGGGGCCTCGGGATGGTGGAAAGGGTGTTGGCCGTGGTGATGAAGAAGACCTTGGATAGGTCGTAGGGCACGTCCAGGTAGTGGTCGGTGAAGGTGTGGTTCTGCTCGGGGTCCAGGACCTCGAGGAGGGCCGCCGCCGGGTCCCCCCGCCAGTCGGAGGAGAGCTTGTCAATCTCGTCCAGGAGGAAGACCGGGTTCACCACCCCCACCTGCTTCATCCCCTGGATGATCTTCCCCGGGAGGGCCCCGATGTAGGTGCGGCGGTGGCCCCGGATCTCCGCCTCGTCCCGCACCCCGCCTAGGGAGATGCGGTGAAACTTGCGGTTCATGCTCCGGGCGATGCTCTTGCCCAGGGAGGTCTTGCCCACCCCGGGGGGCCCCACGAAGCAGAGGATGGGGGCGTGGCCCTTCACCTCCTTCCCCTGGGTGAGCTGGCGCACCGCCAGGTACTCCAGGATGCGCTCCTTCACGTCCTTGAGGCCGTAGTGGTCCTCGTCCAGGACCCGCTTGGTGATGGAGATGTCCAGGACCTCGGGGTCGGCCTCGGTCCAGGGGACCTCCAGGAGCCAGTCCAGGTAGGTCCGGCTCACCGTGGCCTCGGGGGAGCCGGGCTGCATGCGCTCAAGGCGCCTGAGCTCCTTGAGGGCCTTCTCCTTCACGGGCTCGGGCATGCCCTTCTTCTCAATGCGCTCCCGGAGCTCCTCTATCTCCGAGAAGAAGTCCTCCCCGCCCCCGAGCTCCTTCTGGATGGCCTTCATCTGCTCCCGGAGGTAGTACTCCCTCTGGTTTTGGTCCATCTGCTCCTTGACCCGGGCGGCGATCTTCTTGTCCAGCTCAAAGCGCTCCAGGTCGCGGAGGAGCAGGGCCAGGACCCGCTTCAGGCGCTCCTCCGCCTCGGGGGTTTCCAGGATGCCCTGCTTCTCCTCCAGGGTCCAGGTGGCGTGGTGGGCCACGAGGTCCGCCAGGACCGCGGGGTCCAGGGTGCTCTTGATGGCCTCCTGCTGGTAGCGGTCCAGGCGGAGGGTCTTGTGGTTCTGCAGGTAGCGCTCAAAGGCCTCCTGCACCTCCCCCACCAGGACCCGGGCGAGGCTTGCGTCCTGCAGAGGGGGCTCCGGGAGCACCTCCCCCACGGCCCTTAGGTAGGGGGCGGCCACGTACTGGAGAAGCCTTGCCCGGTTCCTGGCCTCCACCATCACCTGGAGGGTGCCGTCCGGGAGGCGCATGGCCTGCTTGACCACGGCCAGGGTGCCCACGGGGTAGAGGTCCTCCGGGGCGGGGTCGTCCACCTCGGGGTCCTTCTGGGCCACCAGGAAGATGTAGCGGTCGGCGGAGAGGGCCTCCTCCACGGCCCGCTTGCTCTTCATCCGCCCCACGTCCACCCCTGCGGTGGTGTGGGGGAGGATGACCGTGTTCCTGAGGGGCAGAACGGGAAGCTCTAGGCGCAAGGCGTCCTTCATCTGCCCTTATGATACCTTTCTCCTCCCGCTTCCCGGCGCCTTAGGGCACAAAGGCCAAGGGGGGCTTTCCCAAAGCCCCGGTTGGGGCCTCCCATGTTGCGAAGCCCGCCTAAGGGCACCTAGAAGCCCAGGGTGACGGTGGCCCGAAGGTTCTTGAAGGTGAAGGTGACCTTCGCGGTGGGAAGGCCCCTTGCCATGACCCCGAGCCAGAGCCTCCCCTGCTTGATCCCCTCGGTGAGCTTGGAACCGCTTAGGGAGAGGGGGGCGCTTTTGGTGTTGGCGAACCCGGCCTGGCCGATCTTCTCGTCCTCGGGGCCCACGGAGCAGACGTAGGCGTAGGTGGTGCCGAGGTCGGAGAGGGCGAAGCAAACCGGGTCCTGGGCGGGGTCTTTCGTGCGGGCGTAGAGGTCCAGGGTAAGGAAGAGGTCCTGGCTGGCCTCGAGGGTCCCCTCCACCCGCACGTCCTTGAGGATGCTCCCGGGAGGGGAGAAAGGATTGGGCTTCGCCGGGTAGACCACTTTGCCCCCGGTGTCCGCCACAGCGGCCACCTCGACGGTCTGGTCGGGGAGGGGCAGGGTGAGGGTGGCGGAGCAGCTTACGAGCGCGAGGGAAAGCCCAAGGGCGAGAAGGAGGGACCGCAGCATGCCCTCACAATACCCCCTTCCCCTATACCTGTCAACTCCTCTAGGGCTTGCCTAGT
>NZ_JBAMMI010000041.1:0-41827 GCF_039793865.1 Thermus sp. | reverse complement strand
AAAGGGTAGGGGCGGCCCTCGAGGGCGGCGAGGAAGGCGAGAAGGTCCCCGTAGCGCCGCACCCTAGGCCACCTCCACCCGCCTCAGGGCCCGGGAAAGCCGCTCCACCCCTTCCAAAAACGCCTCCTCCCCGATGGTGAGGGGCGGGGCCACGATGAGGAGGTTGTGCTTCACGAGGAGGTAGACCCCCTCCTGGAAGAGGGCCCGCACCAGGGCCCCCATGGCCGGGCTTAAGGGGGCGTGCCAGGGGGAAAGGGGCTCCTTGGAGGCCCGGTCCCGCACCAGCTCCACGGCGTAGAAGGCCCCAAGGCCCCGGACCTCCCCCACCAGGGGGTGGGCAAAGAGCCCCTCCAGGGCCCGGCGGAAGAACCCCTCCATGGCCCGCACCCGGGCGAAGATCCCCTCCTCCCGGTAGGCCTCGAGGGCGGCAAGCCCCGCGGCCACCGCCAAGGGGTGCCCGGAGTAGGTGTGCCCCGTGGGCAGGGGGTTCTCGTCAAAGGCCCGGGCCAGCCCCTCCCGCAGAAGCACCCCGCCCAGGGGGACGTAGCCCGAGGTCACCCCCTTGGCGAAAGGGCGTCCTCGTTGGCCTCGGTGCCCGAGGGGGCGAAGAAGACCCTTCCCCCCTCGGGCCAGGGGGCGAGGTCGGAGAGGGCCTGGGCAAGGAGGGCCCGCTTGTCGTGGAAGAGGCTCGGAGCGGCGTAGGCCAGGGTGGCCGCCTGCTCGGCGATGGCCCGGGCAAGCCTCGGGTGGCCGTGGCCCAGGTTCACCGCCACGAGGCCGGCGGAAAGGTCCAAATACCGGCGCCCCTCCGCGTCGTAAAGCTACACCCCCTCCCCCCGCACCACCAGGGGAGGGTCCAGGTCCCTTTGGGCCAGCCAGGGCGTGAGGACCCGCTTCCGGTGAAGGGCCTTGAGGTCCATTTGCCCCGATCATAGGCCCTTCCTCCCGGGGACCCGCGAAGGTCCGGGCTTGACGTAGGATTTATTGCCATGAGCCTCCGCTCGCTCGCGCTAACCCTCAGCCTCCTCCTGGCCCCCGCCCTGGCCCAGGTGCGGGTGGCGGCCACCACGCCCATCCTGGCCGACCTGGTCCGGGAGGTGGGGGGAAGCCGGGTCCAGGTGGTGGCCGTGGTCCCCCCCGGGGCCGACCCCCACACCTTTGAGCCCACCCCCGCCGCAGCCCGCGCCCTGGCCCAGGCGCGGGTGCTCTTCGCCAACGGCCTGGGCCTCGAGCCCTTCCTCCCCAAGCTCCTCGGCCTCCTCCCCCAGGGGGCGAAGGTGGTCAAGCTGGGCGAGGGCCAGCCGGGCCTCATCTGCGCGGAGGAAGAGGAACCCCACCAAAAGGAACACGCCCACGGCCCCTGCGACCCCCATCTCTGGCTGGACCCGGCCTACGCCCTCCGCTACGCCGAGCGCATCGCCAAGGAGCTCACCGCCCTGGACCCTCAGGGCGAGGGGCAGTACCGGGCCCACCTCAAACGCTTCCAGGAGGAGGTGGCCAAGCGGGACCGGGCCTTCCAGGCCTGTGGCCTCAAGGGGGCGAAGGTGGTGGTCCAGCACGACGCCTTCCGCTACTTCGCCCGGCGCTACGGCCTGGCGGTGGTGGGGTCTTGAGCGGGGCCGGGGCCCAGGAGGTGGGGAGCAGGAGCTTTCTCGCCCTTTTGGAACGGGCCAAGCGGGAGGGGGTGAGGCTCGTCCTCGCCGAGCCCCAGTTCCAGGGAAAGGCCCTAAAAACCCTCGCCGAAGCCCTCGGGGCCCGGGTGGCCGTGCTCTACACCGACACCCTGGACCAGAGGGTGAGGAGCTACCTGGACCTCCTGGACCACAACCTGAAGGCCCTTTGCCCATAATGGGGGCATGGGCTTCCAGGAAATCTTCGGCGCCCTGCCCGAGGCCAGCGCCAAGGCTCCCGGGCGGGTGAACCTCCTCGGCGAGCACACCGATTACCAGGAGGGTTTCGTCCTCCCCGCCCCTCTCCCCTACTCCACCCGGGTGGAGGCGGGGCGGGCGGAAGGGCGGGTGGAGGCCTACAGCGAAAACGTGAGAGAGCTCCGCGCCAGGCCCCTGGAAAGCCCGCCCCAGGGAGATTTCCTGGACTATCTCCTCGGCGTGGTTCTGGCGCTGAGGGAGGCGGGCCACCCGGTGCCGGGGGCCCGCTTTTACGTGCGGGGCGAGGTTCCCATGGGAGCCGGGCTTTCCAGCTCCGCCGCCCTGGAGGTGGCCGCCCTCAAGGCCCTGAGGCTCCTCTACCGCCTCCCCTTGAGCGACCGGGAGGTGGCCGTCCTGGCCCAGCGGGCGGAGTCGGCCTACGTAGGGGTGCGCTGCGGCCTCATGGACCAGATGGTGGCGAGCCTGGGGGAGCTCGGGAAGGCCTTCTTCCTGGACACCCGCACCCTGACCCACGAGAACCTTCCCCTGCCCCCCAAAACCCGGGTCGCCGTCTTGGACCTCGGGCTTGGGCGCCGCCTGGCGGAGGCCGGGTACAACCAGCGCCGCCAGGAGGCCGAGGAGGCGGCGAGGCGGCTTGGGGTGCGGGCCCTCAGGGACGTGGCCGACCCCTCCCTGGTGGAGGGCCTCCCCGAACCCCTCAACAAACGGGCCCGGCACGTGGTGAGCGAGAACCTGCGGGTGCTAAGGGGGGCGGAGGCCCTGAGGCGGGGGGATGCCCGGACCTTCGGCGAGCTCATGGTCCAAAGCCACCGCTCCCTCTCCCAGGACTACGAGGTGAGCCTCCCCGAGCTGGACCAGCTGGTGGAGGAGGCCCTAGGGGCCGGGGCCCTCGGGGCCAAGCTCACGGGGGCGGGGTTCGGGGGGGCGGTGGTGGCCCTCCTGGAGGAAGGCCGGTACGAAGCCTTCCGAAAGGCCCTCCTTTCCCGCTTCCCCGGGCTACGCGTCCTTTAGGGATAAGCTGGAGACATGGAAAAACCCAGCCTCCTCCCCCTCCTGGACGCCCGCCTGCCCCTCACGGAGGAAAAGGTGGCGGAAGCCGCCCGCCTGGCCGGGGTGCCCCTGGCCCAGGCCTGGGGGGTGGTGCGCTACTACCCCCGGTACCGGGGCCTTCCCCAGGGAAGGCTTCTGGTGGACGATCCCGTGGCCCGGTCCCGGGGCTTCCCCGGGCTTTTGGAAAGGGCGGACGGCACCCATCCCCCCTTGGGCCTCGAGGCCCTCTCCCCCATCTACCTCCGCTTCACCCCCGAGGGGCGCTTTTTGGAGTGGGGTGGGGGGTGGGTGTCCTTCCGGGAGTTCCGCCTCCCCTTCGCCCTGGGCCGGGGAAGGCGGCTCATCCCCCCGGAGCCCATCCTGAGCCTTTCCCAGCACCGGGCCCTGGGGGGTTTCTCCTGGCTTAGGGCCTGGGAAGCGGGCCAGCTTACCCCAGAAAGGGTCCTAAGGGCGGTGGAGGAGGCGGGGCTTTTGGGCCGGGGCGGGGCGGCCTTCCCCACCCACGTGAAGATGCGGGCCGTGGCCCAGGGGGAGCCCCCCAAATACCTGGTGGCGAACGCCGACGAGTCCGAACCCGGGAACTTCAAGGACCGCTTCCTCCTGGAGCACCACCCCTTCCTGGTCCTGGAAGGGGCCCTCCTCTCGGCCTTGGCCGTGGGGGCAAGCCGGGTCTACCTCTACGTGCGGGAGGAGTTTGAGGCGGCGATACTGGGCCTGGAAAGGGCCATCGGGGAACTGGGAGAGGCGGGGCTCCTTCCCGTCCCCACCGAGGTCTTCCGGAGCGGGGGCCTTTACATCTGCGGGGAAGAAACCGCCCTCCTCGAGTCCATGGAGGGCAGACGGGCCGAGCCCCGCCTGAAGCCCCCCTTCCCGGTGGAACGGGGGCTTTGGGGAAGGCCCACCCTAGTGCAGAACGTGGAGACCCTGGCCAACCTCCCCCTGATCCTGAGGGAAGGCCCCGAGGCCTGGCGAAGGGAGGAGCCCAAGCTCTTTTCCCTAAGCGGAGAGGTGGCCGAGCCCGGCCTCTACGAGCTCCCCCTGGGCACCCCCTTGGGGGAGGCCCTGCGCCGGGCGGGGGGTGAGCCCTCAGCCCTGAAGGCCGCCCTCCTGGGCGGGGCCGCCGGGGTCTTCACCCGGGACTTCGCCTTCCCCTTGCGCTATAGGGAAAGGCTCCCCCTGGGGGCGGGGGCGGTGGTGGCCTTTGGGCAGGAGGCGGACCTCTGGGAGGTCCTCCTGGGCCTCGCCCACTTCTTCCAAGAGGAGTCCTGCGGCAAGTGCTTCCCCTGCCCCTTGGGCACGGCGGTGCAGGCGGAGATGGTAAGGCGAAGGGAGCGGGACAAAGCGCTTCTAGAGGACCTTGCCCGCACCCTCAAGGGAAGCCTCTGCGGCCTGGGACAGAGCGCCTACTGGGCCTATCAGAGCCTTTTGGAGGTGGAAGGTGCGGCTTAAGGTAGACGGGAAGGAAGTGGAGGCCAGGGAGGGAGCCCTCCTTCTGGAGGTGGCCGAGGTCCCCACCCTCTGCCACCACCCCCACACGGAGACCCAGGGGCTCTGCCGCCTCTGCCTGGTGGAGGCCGACGGGCGCCTTCTGCCCGCCTGCGCCACCCGGGCCCAGGAAGGCATGGAGGTGCGCACGGAGACCGAGGAGCTTCGGACCTACCGCAAGACCCTTCTGGAGTGGCTTGCTCTCACCACCGACCTCTCCTTGGCCCCGGACCTCCAGGCCCTCCTTGCGCGGTACGGGGCGGACCCCGGGCGCTGGGGGGAGGTGGCGGGGCGGAAGGAACGGGAGGTCCTCCGGGACAACCCCTTTTTCCTCCGGGACTACGCCAGGTGCGTGAACTGCCGCCGCTGCGTGGACGCCTGCGGGGACGGGATCATGGGGGTCTACGCCCTGACCTGGGAGGGCCGCGGCCTCCTCGCCCACCCCACCACCCCCCTGGGCCGCCCCCTCCCCGAGACCCCGTGCGTCTTCTGCGGCAACTGCGTCCAGGTCTGCCCCACGGGGGCCCTGAGGCCCCTGGCCCTGGAGGTGGGATGATGCGCACCACGTGCCCCTACTGCGGCGTGGGCTGCCAGGTGGAACCCGAGATCCGGGAGGGCCGGGTGGTCCGGGTCCTGGCCCCGGACATCCCCCCCAACCACGGGACCCTCTGCGTCAAGGGCCGCTTCGGCCTGGACTTCCCCTTCTCAGGGAAGCGCCTCCTCTACCCCATGGTGCGGGACAAGAAGGGAGCCCCCTTGCGCCGGGCGAGCTGGGAGGAGGCCCTGGACCTGGTAGCAAAGAGGCTCCTCCAGGTTCTGGAGCAGGCGGGGCCGGAGGCCATCGCCGTCTTCCCCTCGGCCAAGACCACCAACGAGGAGGTCTACCTGGCCCAGAAGCTGGCCCGGACGCTCCTTTCCACCCACAACGTGGACCACTGTTCCCGGCTCTGCCACTCCTCCTCCACCGCCGCCTTAAGCCGCTCCTTGGGTGGGGCCAGCATGACCAATCCCCTGGAGGACATCCCGAAGACGGACCTCTTCCTGGTGGTGGGCTCCAACACCACCGAGACCCACCCGGTCATCGCCGCCATGATCAAGAAGCGGGTGCGGCAGGGGGCCAGGATGATCGTGGTGGACCCCCGGTACACGGGCATGGCCGAGGCCGCCACCCTCTGGCTCCGGGTGCGCCCGGGGACCGACGTCTTCCTCCTGAACGCCATGGCCCGCCACATCCTGGAGGAAGGCCTGTGGGACCGCCCCTACGTGGAGGCCCGGACCGAGGGGTTTGAGGCGTGGCGGGCTTCCCTGGAGGGGTACACCCTCGAGGCCGCCCAGGAGGTGACGGGCGTCCCCAAGGAAAAGATCGCCGAGGCCGCCCGCCTTTACGCCACCACGGAGAGGGCCGGGGCCTACTGGGCCATGGGGGTGACCCAGCACACCAAGGGCACGGCCACCGCCCAGGCCCTGGTCAACCTCGCCCTCCTCACGGGGAAGGTGGGCAAGGAGGGAGCGGGGCTCAACCCCTTGCGGGGCCAGAACAACGTGCAGGGGGCCGGGGACATGGGGGGCTTGCCCGACGTCTACCCGGGCTACCTGAAGGTGGCGGAGGAGGCCGTAAGGAGGAGGTTTGAGGCCTTCTGGGGGGTTCCCCTACCGGAAACGCCCGGCCTGCGCATGACCGAGGTCTTTGAGGCCATCCCTAAGGTCCAGGCCATCTACCTGGTGGGCGAGGACCCCGTGACCAGCGAGCCTTACCAGGACCACGTGAAGGCGAAGCTTCAGGCCCTCCCCTTCCTGGTGGTCCAGGACATCCTGGAGAACGAGACCACCCCCTTCGCCGACGTCATCCTGCCGGCGGCGAGCTTTTTGGAAAAGGACGGCACCTTCACCAACACCGACCGCCGGGTCCAGCGGGTGCGAAAGCTCCTGGACCCCCCGGGGGAGGCCCGGCCCGACTGGTGGATCACCGAGGAGCTGGGAAGGCGCCTCGCCCGGGCCCTGGGCCGCCCCTGGCGGGAGTACCCCGACCCCGAGAGCGTCTGGGAGGAGATCCGCCGGGCGGTGCCGGAGATGGTGGGGGGCATCTCCTACGCGCGGCTTGAAGGAGAGGGGGTGCGCTGGCCCTGCCCGGAGGAGGACCACCCTGGGGAGGGCGTCCTCTTCCGGGAGCGCTTCAACACCCCCACGGGCCGGGCCCGCTTCTTCCCCGCCCCCTACGCGCCCCCGGCGGAAACCCCTTCCCAGGACTTCCCCCTCACCCTCTCCACGGGCCGGGTCCTCTTTCACTGGCACGGGGGAACCCTAAGCCGCAACAGCCGCCTCAACGAGGCCTATCCGGAGATGCGGGTGGAGGTAAACCCCCAGGACGCAAAGCGCCTGGGCCTAGAGGACGGGGACCCCGTCTACGTGGTGAGCCACAGGGGGCGGATTCTGGCCAAGGCCTGGGTCACGGACCGCACCCCGGAAGGGGTGGTCTACGCCCCCTTCCACTTCGCCGAGGCTCCCGCCAACCGCCTCACCCTGAATGCCCTGGACCCGGTGAGCCGCATCCCCGAGTACAAGGTGAGCGCCGTGCGCCTGGAAAAGGCCGACTAAGTACCCCGCTCTGGCTGCCGCCAGAGCGGGAGCCCCCAAAAGCTGCCGCGAAACTAAGGTGTAGCCCCTCAGGAGGCGGGAAGGGCAAAGGCCTCGTAGCCCAGCTCGGCCACGGCGAACCAGCGGAAAACCTCGCTCCGGAAGGCCCAGTAGGCGGTGTAGACCTTCTTGTAGGTGGCGTCCTTGGCCGCCTGCTCCTCGTAAAGGGCCTGGGCCTCCTCCAGGGCCTTTTTCATGATCTCGCCGGGCCAACGCCTGAGGCGCACCCCCGCCCTCAGGAGGCGCTCCAGGGCGTTGGGGTTTTGGGCATCGTACTTGGCCATCATGGTGAGGTTGACCTCGGCCGCCGCCACCTGGAAGGCCTCCTGAAACTCCTTGGGAAGCCCCTGCCACGCCTTCTGCCCCACCAGGAAGGAGAGCTGGGCGCTGGGCTCCCAGAAGGAGGGGTAGTAGTAGTAGCGGGCCACCTTGTAGAAGCCGAGCTTCTCGTCGTCGTAGGGGCCGGAGAACTCCGTGGCGTCAATGGTCCCCCGCTCCAAGGCGGGGTAGATGTCCCCCGCCGCCAGGGTCTGGGGCACCACCCCGAGCCGGCCCATCACCAGGCCCCCGAGGCCGGGAATGCGCATCCTTAGGCCCTTGAGGTCCGAAAGGGTCTTGATCTCCTTGCGGAACCAGCCCCCCATCTGGGCCCCGGTGTTGCCCCCGGGGAACTGAACCACCCCGAAGTCGGCGTAGACCTGCCTGAGGAGATCTAGCCCCCCGCCGAAGAGCATCCAGGCGTTGTGCTGGCGGTAGGTCATGCCGAAGGGCACGCCCCCGTCAAAGGCCAGGGCCGGGTTCTTGCCCACGTAAAAGGGACCGTAGGTGTGCCCGGCCTCCACCGTGCCCCCCTGGACGGCGTCCAGCACCTGGGCCCCCGGCACGATCTCCCCCGCCTGGAAGACCCGGATCTGGAACCGGCCCCCCGTCAGCTCGGAAACCCTCCTGGCCAGGTCCTCGGCCCCGCCGAAGAGGGTGTCCAGGCTTCTGGGATAGCTGGAAACGAGCCGCCAGCGCACCTGTGGAGCCGCCTGGGCAAAGACGGAGTAGGCGAGGCTCGCCGCCAAGCCCACCCCCACCCGCTTGAGGAAACTCCGCCGCCTCATAGGACCTCCCCTTCCACTATAGAGGATGGGGCTCACCCCCCCACAAGCCTCTCCACCTGGGCGAGAAGGGTCTGGCCCTCAAAGGGCTTGCCCAGGAAGGCCTGGGCCCCGGCCTTAAGGGCCTCCTCCTGGCTTCGGGCCGAGACGCTAGTGGAAAGGGCCAGGACGGGAATGGGGCTTCTGGCCCGGACCTGGCGGATCACCTCGAGGCCCGAAAGGCCCGGCATCACCAGGTCGCAGATCACGAGGTCGTACCCTTCCCCGAAGCGCTCCAGGGCCTTTTGGCCGGAAGGGGCCCAGTCCACTTGGTGGCCGGCCCGCTCCAGGAGGCGGCGCACCATGTGGGCCACCAGGGGCTCGTCCTCAACCAGAAGGATGCGGGCCATACAGCGGCAGGATAACCCGGAAGGCGCTCCCCTTGCCCTCCTCGCTCTCCACCTCTATCCGCCCCCCGTGGGCCTCCACGATGTGCTTGGAGATGAAAAGCCCAAGGCCGGTACCGGACACGCCCCGGGCCCGGGCGTTCTCCGCCCGGGCGAAGCGCTGGAAGAGCTTGGGAAGCTCCTCCTTGGGGATGCCCGGGCCCGTGTCCCGCACCTCTATCGCCACCTCCTCCCCCGCCTGCCAGGCGGAAAGCCGCACCGCGCCCCCGGATGGGGTGAACTTGAAGGCGTTGGAGAGGAGGTTGCCCACCACCTGGGCCACCCGATCCGGGTCGGCCTCCAGGAGGGGAAGCTCCTCCACCTCCACCTGGAAGTCCACCCCGGAAAGCCGGGCCACCCCCTGGAAGCTCCGCGCCAGGTCCAGGAGGAGGGGCTTGAGGTTCACGGGCCGCCGCACCACCTCAAAGCGGCCGGCCTCGAGGCGGCTCGTGTCCAGGAGGTTGTCCACCATGGTCTTGAGGCGGAAGGCGCTCTCCAGGATGAGGTCCAGGGACTCCTGGGCCGAAGGCGAGAGGGGCTCCTCCTTGAGGAGCTCCGCCAGGCCCATGATCACCGCCAGGGGGGTGCGGAGCTCGTGGGAGACGGCGGCGATGAACTCCCCCTTGACCCGCTCGGCCTCGAGCCTCGGCCTCAGGTCCCGGAGGTCCACCACGACGCCCCCCACCCTGGGGTCCTGGAGGAGGTTCCGGCCCCAGGCCTCCACGGGAATGGGGGTGCCGTCCCTGTGCAGGACCCTAAACTCCCCGGAGAGGGTGGAGCCCGGCTGGGCAAGGAGCTCCTGGAAAAAGGCCTGGGCCTGGGGCAGGTCCCCGGGGTGGACGAGGTCCCAGGCCCGCCCGAGGCCCTGGGGCTCGTAGCCGAGAACGCTCCACACGCTGGGGCTAACAAAGCGGAACCCCCCGTCCTGGTCCAGGACGCACACCACGTCCTGGTAGTGCTCCAGGAGGGCCAGGAGGCGGGCCTCCTCCGCCTCAAGAAGCTCCAGGAACCGGGTCTTCTCCAGAACGAGGGCAAGGAGGGTGGGCACCTGGGCAAGGCGGGCGAGAAGCCGCTCGGAGAAGCGCCGAGAGGCCCGGTACCCGAGGAGGAGGACCCCCCGGAATCCCCGGGCGCGGAAGGGCACCACCAGGGCGCTTCCCAGGCCCAAAGCCCCGGCCAGGGCGCAGTCCTCGGCCGTGAGGACCTCCACCCCCAAGGGGGCCTCTTGGGCGAGGGCCCTTTCCAGGAGGTTGGGCCGGGGCAGGCCCTCGGGGAGGGCGCAGGTGGCGAAGACCACCTCCTCCTTCCCCCCCTCCACCGAGACCAAAAGCCCCTCCTCCGCGGCGAAGAGCTCCTTCAGGCGGGTCACCACCGCCTCCCCAAGGGCCCTTAGGCTCTCCCGCCTGAGGGCCTCCTGGGCCAGGTCCACCAGGGCCTGGGTGAAGGCCGCCTGCTCCCTCAGGGCCCGCTCCACCCGGGCCCGCTCGGTGATGTCGTGGAGGACCAGGATCGCCGCCTCCCCGGCCCTGCGCCCCCGCACGCTGAAGGCCCGCCCCCCAAGGGCGAGCTCCATCCTCCCTCCCTCCAGGGCCGGGGCCAGGGCGGCGGGCAGGTCCTCCAGGGCCACCTCCGGCCCCAAGCCCAGGACCTCCCGGGCCCGGGCGTTGGCGAAACCCCGCTCCCCGAAGAGGACCACCACCCCGTCGGGAAGCTCCTCCAGGACCTGGGTGAGGCGCTCCCGCTCCGCCGCCAGGGCCAGGGAGAGCCGGGTCTTCTCCCGGAAAAGCCAGGCGTTCTGCAGGGCCACCCCGGCGGCGCTCACCGCAAGCTCCAGGTGGCGCACCTCCTCCTCGGCCACGGGCGGCCCCCCGGGGCCGTGGTCCACCGCCAGCACCCCGAGGAGCTCCTCCTCCGCCACCACCGGCAGGTAGGCCACGCTGGGCCCCATCCCCTCCTTCACCCCTTCGGGGAGGGCCTCCCGGGGCACCAGGAGGCTCTGCCGCTCCCGGGCCGCCCGGGCCATGGGGTCGGGGGAGGAGGCGATGGGAAGACGGATCCGGCTCCGCCCCTCCGTCCAGAACACCTCTCGGCCCCGCACGGTGAGGTACCCCTCCAAGAGGCCCTCCCGGGCGAGGGCCACGGTGACCCGGAAGAAGCCGAAGCGCTCGGCCAGGGCGCGGGCCAGGGCCTCGAGGACCGCCCCGGGCTCTAGAAGCCTCGCCACCTCCCGGGCGAGGGCGGTGACGTGCCAGAGGGCCTCCGAGTGCCGGGAAAGCCGCCTTAAGGCCTCGTCCCGCTCCCTCAGGAGCTCCCCGTTCTTCAAGGCCAGGGCCGTGAGCTGGGAGAGGAGGGGGAGGAAGGGCACGAGGCCCTGGGGGACGCCCTCGAGGCTCAGCACCCCCTTGGCCGCGAAGTGCGGGCAGGAGGGGCAGACCACGGGGCGGTTCTCCCGCGTGGCCCGGGGGCGCTCCGTGCACCGCCTTTCGGGGTCGGCCCAGCAGAAGCGGGCCTCCTCCCCCACCACGGGAAGGAGCCACTCCTCCTTGAGCCTCACCGGGCCCTCGGCGAAGAAGGCCTCCTGGATGGGGCCGCGGGCGTAGAGCGGAAGGGCGATGGCCGAGACCGTGTGGTGCCGCCCCTGCCCCGAGGCCACCTCCCCCACGAGCTCCCGCCTTTCGGGGTGGTAGAGGAAGAGGGCCGCCCGCTCCACCCCCTCCTCCGTGGCCACCTCCAGGAAGTTGCGCAGGAGCTGGGTGGGCTCGAGGTCCTTTAAAAGCGCCCGTTGGAAGCGGGCCAGGACCTCCATCTGCCCCACAAGCCGCATCTTGCCCCAATGGTAGCATGGGGCCTGGGTTGCCAGGGACGGGGCAAAATCTTAGACTGGGTCAAAGAGTGGGCCCCCTGGCCCCCGGAGGTGCGGTATGCCCATAGACTTCAGCCTCACGGAGGAGCAAAGGCAGCTCCAGGCCCTGGCCCGGCGCTTCGCCAAGGAGGTCATCCTCCCCGTGGCCCGGGAGTACGACGAGAAGGAGGAGGTCCCCTGGCCCGTCATAGAGAAGCTCCACGAGGTGGGCCTCCTGAACGCCATCATCCCGGAGGCCTACGGGGGGATGGGGCTCAAGATGCTGGACGAGGTGATCGTGGGGGAGGAGCTCGCCTACGCCTGCATGGGCATCTACACCATCCCCATGGCGAGCGACCTGGGCATCACCCCGGTGCTCCTCGCAGGGACGGAGGAGCAGAAGGAGCGCTTCCTAAGGCCCCTCACCAAGAAGCCCGCCCTCGCCGCCTTCGCCCTCTCGGAGCCTGGGAACGGCTCCGACGCCGCCGCCTTGAAGACCCGGGCCATCCGCCAGGGGGACCACTACATCTTGAACGGCACCAAGATGTGGATCTCCAACGGGGGAGAGGCGGAGTGGGTGGTGGTCTTCGCCACGCTGAACCCCGAGCTCCGCCACAAGGGGGTGGTGGCCCTGGTGGTGGAGAGGGGCACCCCCGGCTTCAAGGCCATCAAGATCCACGGGAAGATGGGCCAAAGGGCCAGCGGCACCTACGAGCTCGTCTTTGAGGACGTGAAGGTGCCCGTGGAAAACCGTTTGGGCGAGGAAGGGGAGGGCTTTAAGATCGCCATGCAGACCCTGAACAAGACCCGCATCCCCGTGGCCGCGGGGAGCGTGGGGGTGGCGAGGCGGGCTTTGGACGAGGCCAGGAAGTACGCCAAGGAACGGCAGGCCTTCGGCCAGCCCATCGCGGGCTTCCAGGCCGTCCAGTTCAAGCTCGCCGACATGATGATCGGCATTGAGACCGCCCGCGTGTACACCTACTACGCCGCCTGGCTCGCAGACCAAGGCCTCCCCCATGCCCACGCCAGCGCCATCGCCAAGGCCTACGCCTCGGAGATCGCCTTTGAGGCGGCCAACCAGGCCATCCAGATCCACGGCGGCTACGGCTACGTGCGGGAGTTCCCCGTGGAAAAGCTCCTCAGGGACGTGAAGCTCAACCAGATCTACGAGGGGACCAACGAGATCCAGAGGCTCATCATCGCCAGGCACATCCTGGCGGAGTGAGGGAGGTGAGGGATGAAGTTCGTGGCGGTGATCCGGCAGGTGCCCGACGGCGAGAGCAGGCTCAAGGTCCAGGGGGACCGGGTGGACCTCTCCGGGGCCACGATGATCCTGGACCAGATGGACGAGTACGCGGTGGAGGAGGCCCTCCGCCTCAAGGAGAAGCACGGCGGGGAGGCGGTGGTGGTGGGCTTCGGCCCCGAGCGCACCGAGGAGGCCATCCGCACCGCCTTGGCCATGGGGATGGACCGGGGGGTCCACGTGGTCTACGAGGGCTACGCCGACCCCGTGGCCGTGGCCGAGGCCCTGGCGGAGGTGCTCAAGGAGGAGGCCCCCACCCTGGTCCTCACCGGGGGGCAGCAGGCGGACTGGGACAGCCAGGCCCTTGGGGGCGCCCTGGCGGAGGCCCTAGGGGTGCCGGTGGTGGCCTGGACCACCGCCTTGGAGCTGGAAGGGGAAACGGCCCGGGCCAAGCACGACCTGGACGAGGGGGCGGAGTGGGTGCGGGTGAGGCTTCCCGCCCTCTTCACCACCCAGCAGGGCCTGAACGAGCCCCGCTACCCCACCCTGCCCGGCATCATGAAGGCCAAGAAGAAGGAGATCCGGAAGGTCCAGGCCAGCCTTGCCCCCAAGGTCGTCCTCCTTTCCGAGGAGATCCAGGAGAAGTCCAGGCTCGGCAAGATCCTGGACGGCAAGGATCCCGTAGCGGCGGCGGAAGAGCTGGTGCGGCTCCTCCACGAGGAGGCCAAGGTCATCTAGGAGGTGCCTAATGGTGCTCGTAGTCTTGGACCACGACGGAAAGCGGCTCAGGAAGGGAAGCCTCGAGGCCCTCACCCGGGCCAGGGACCTGGCCCAGGCCCTGGGGGGGAAGGTGGCCGGCCTTCTCCTCGCCGAGGAGAAGGCCCCCGTGGAGGAAGCCCGCAAGCACGTGGAGGTCCTCTACACCGCCACCCTAGGCCCCTACACCGCCGAGAAGTGGGCGGCTGGGGTGCTCAAGGCCGCCGAGGCCGCGGGGGCCAAGGCGGTGGTGGCCCCCTCCTCGAGGCAGAGCCGCACCTACCTCGCCCGGGTGGCCTACGCCCTGAAGGCGGGGCTTCTTGAGGACACCCTCGAGTCCCGCGTGGAAGAGGGCGAGGTCCACGCCACCCGCTACGCCTACCTGAACCGGGTCACGGAGCGGGTGCGGGCCTCCCTCCCCGTGGTCCTCACGGTGAAGCCCAACACCACGCCCCTGGCCGAACCCCTTTCAGGGGAGGCCGAGGTGGTGGCCCTCTCCGTGCCCGAGGTGCCCACGGTGGAGGTGCTGGAGCGCCTCCAGGAGGAAAGGAAAGGGGTCTCCCTCACCGAGGCGGACGTGGTGGTCACGGGGGGCCGGGGCATGGGGAGCGCGGAGGCCTTTAAGAAGGTGGAGGAGCTCGCCGCCCTCCTCGGGGGGGCGGTGGGGGCCACCCGGGCGGTGGTGGACGCGGGCTGGCGCCCCTACGCCGAGCAGGTGGGGCAAACCGGCAAGACCGTCCAGCCTGCCCTCTACGTCGCCTTAGGGGTTTCGGGGGCGGTGCAGCACCTCGCGGGCATGAACAAGAGCAAGTACGTCGTGGCGGTGAACAAGGACCCCGAGGCCCCCATCTTCAAGCACGCCGACTACGGCATCGTGGGAGACGTGCACCAGGTGCTTCCCGCCCTCATTGAGGCGGTGAAAAAGCTGAAGGACTGAAGGCCCAACCTCAGGGGGCGGCCTCAGCCCTGGGGCGGGCCGCCCTCCCCCTCGGAAGGGGGCGCCTGCTCCTTAGACCCCTGGCCCGTCTGCCGCACCAGGCGGAGGACCAGGTAGAGGAGGAGAAGCGCCACCAGAAGCCCCACCGCATAGGGCCAGGCCGGGGCCCCCTGGGGCGGGGGCACCTCGGGCAGGGAAAGGGGCGGGCTCGGCGCCTTGAAGACCTCCCCTTCCACCCGGGAAAGCCGATCGGAAAGGGCCCTTAACGCTTCCTCTTGGGCTCGGACCTTGGCCTCCAGAAGGGCCACCCGGGCCGCCAGGCCTTGGTAGGAGGCGTAGGCCCGGTAACCCCCCCAGCCCAAGAGCACCAGAACCGCAAGGGCCACAAGGGCGTAAAACCACCTTTTCATGGAACACCTCCTTTCTCTTAAGGCCCGGGCTTCCCTCTGGGCCCAAGGGCATTGTATCATGCCCTCACCTATGGCCGACAACGCCCGTCTCATCCTGGACGAGCTTTTGGCGGAGCTGGAGGAGCGGCGCAAGAAGGTGCTCCTGGGAGGGGGCGAGGAGCGCATAAGGAAGCAGCACCAGCAGGGCAAACTCACGGCGAGGGAGCGAATAGACTACCTCCTGGACCCGGGAAGCTTCGTGGAGCTCATGCCCTTCGCCGAGCACCTGGAGACCGGGCTCATGGAGGGCCTCGAGGCCCCCGCGGACGGGGTGGTGACGGGCTACGGCACCATCGGGGGGAGGCTCGTCTTCGTCTTCAGCCAGGACTTCACCGTGCTCGGGGGCTCCTTGGGCAAGATGCACGGGCGCAAGATCGCGAGCCTCATGGACCTCGCGGCCAAGGTGGGGGCCCCCATCGTGGGCCTCAACGACTCGGCGGGGGCCCGGATCCAGGAGGGGGTGGACAGCCTCTCGGGCTACGGGGAGGTCTTCTACCGGAACGCCATTTACTCCGGGGTGGTGCCCCAGATCTCCGCCATCCTGGGGCCCTGCGCCGGGGGCGCGGTCTACAGCCCCGCCATGACCGACTTTATCCTCATGAGCCGGGGGACGAGCTACATGTTCATCACCGGGCCCGAGGTGATCAAGAGCGTCACCAAGGAGGAGGTGGGCTTTGAGGAGCTCGGGGGAGCCGACGTCCACATGGAAAAAAGCGGGGTGGCCCACCTGGAGGGGAAGGACGACCAGGAGGTCCTGGACCTCATCAAGAAGCTCCTCTCCTACCTCCCCCAAAACAGCCGGGAAAAGCCCCCGGTTCTGGAGCCCAAGGACGACCCCTTCCGCCCCACCCCGGAGCTTTTGGACCTCGTCCACCCCGACGCCAAAAGGCCCTACAACATGCACCAGGTGATCCGCACCCTCCTGGACGACGGAGAGTTTCTGGAAATCCAGCCCCGCTTCGCCCGCAACCTCATCGTGGGCCTGGGGCGGCTCGGAGGGTACCCCGTGGGGGTCATCGCCAACAACCCCCGCTTCATGGCCGGGGCCCTGGACATCAACGCCTCCGACAAGGCGGCCCGCTTCATCCGCACCATGGACGCCTTCGGGATCCCCCTCCTCACCCTGGTGGACGTGACGGGCTTCCTGCCCGGGGTGGCCCAGGAGCACGGGGGGATCATCCGCCACGGGGCCAAGATGCTTTTCGCCTACGCCGAGGCCACGGTCCCCAAGATCACCCTCATCGCCCGCAAGGCCTACGGGGGGGCCTACCTCGCCATGAACTCCAAGGACATGGGGGCCGACGTGGTCCTGGCCTGGCCCACGGCGGCGGTGGCGGTGATGGGGGCCGAGGGAGCGGCGAACATCATCTACCGCAAGGAGATCCAGTCCTCCCCGAACCCCGAGGAGACCCGGAGGAGGAAGATTGAGGAGTACCGCCTGGCCTTTGACAACCCCTGGGTGGCGGCGGCCCGGGGCTACATTGACGACGTCATTGACCCCAAGGACACCCGGCGCGTCCTCTACCGGCACCTGAGGATGCTCTGGGACAAGCAGGAGGAGAGGCCCAGGAAGAAGCACGACAACATCCCCCTGTGATGGACCTCGAGGCCTTCCGCGAGGAACTCGCCGCCTGCCGCCTCTGCCCCCGCCTCGTGGCCTGGCGGGAAGGGGTAGCGGGCAAGAAGCGGGCCTTCCGGGGCGAGCCCTACTGGGCGAAGCCGGTGCCGGGCTTCGGGGACCCTAAGGCCCGGATCCTCCTCTTCGGCCTCGCCCCCGGGGCCCACGGCTCCAACCGCACGGGCCGCCCCTTCACCGGGGACGCCTCCGGGGCCTTCCTCTACCCCCTGCTCTACGAGGCGGGTTTATCCAACAAACCGGAAAGCCTTCCCGGCGACGACCTGAGGCTTCACGGGGTCTACCTCACCGCGGCGGTGCGGTGCGCCCCGCCCGAGAACAAGCCCACCCCCGAGGAAATCCGCACCTGCGCCCGCTGGACGGAGGTGGAGCTCGGCCTCCTCCCCGGGGTGCGGGTCTACCTGGCCCTGGGGAGGGTGGCCCTCGAGGCCCTCCTCGCCCACTTCGGCCTTCGGAAGAGCGCCCACCCCTTCCGCCACGGGGCCCACTACCCCCTTCCCGGGGGAAGGCACCTCCTCGCGAGCTACCACGTCTCCCGGCAGAACACCCAGACCGGAAAGCTCACCCGGGAGATGTTCCTGGAGGTCCTGAAGGAGGCTAAACGCCTCGCCGGGCTTTGAGCCGGGCCAGGAGGTCCTCGTAGTCCAAGGTGTTGAGGACCCGCTCGGGGCCGATCCAGGCCCTTTGGGCCGTGCCCACGGCGAGCTCCATGAAGCGGAGGTGGTCCACCTGGTGGGCGTCGGTGGAGAGGCTCACCCAAAGCCCCATCCCGTAGGCCATCCGGGCCAGGTCGTCGGGGAGGTCCATGCGGTCGTAGTAGCCGTCGATCTCCACCGCCACGCCCTTTTCCTTGGCCTTTTGGAAAATAGCGTCCCAGTCGGCCTCAATGGGGGCGCGCCGCCCCAAAAGCCTCGCCGTGGGGTGGGCGAGGACGTGGACGAGGGGGTTCTCCAGGGCCTTGAGGAGGCGCCTCGTCTGGTCGGCCTTGGAGAGGTTGAAGCGGGAGTGAATGGAGACCAAGACCAGGTCCAGCTCCCTTAGGACCCAGTCCGGGTAGTCCAGGGTGCCGTCCGGGTGGATGTCCACCTCGGCCCCCGCGAGGAGAAAGGGGGGCCCGTGGGTCTCGTTGAAGCGGCGGATGGCCTCTATGCGCTTCAGGGCCTCCTCGGGGGAGGGCCCCCCCGCCACCCGCACCGCCGGGGAGTGGTCGGTCACGGCGAGGTAGCGGTAGCCCAGGGCCTTCGCCGCCTCCCAGAGCTCCTCCAGGGTGTTTTTCCCGTCGGAGTAGGTGGAGTGGACCTGGAGGTCCCCCTTCACCTGGGAAAGCGCTATGAGCCTGGGAAGCCTTCCCTCCAAGGCGGCCTCCACCTCCCCCCGGTCCTCCCTCAAGGGGGGCGGGATCCAGGGGAGGCCGAGGGCGGCGTAGACCTCCTCCTCCGTCTCTCCGGCGATGCGCTTCTCCCCCCGGAAGACCCCGTACTCGGAAAGCTTCAGGCCCTTCTCCTGGGCGAGGGCCCTTAGGCGGATGGAGTGGTCCTTGCTCCCCGTGAGGTACTGGAGGCCCGCCCCATAGCTTTCCGGCGGGACCACCCTTAGGTCCACCTGGAGGCCGTTTTTCAGGAAGACCGTGGCCCGCTCCTTCCCCTTGGCGTAGACCTCCTTCACCTGGGGAAGGCCCACGAAGCCCGCCACCACCCGCTCGCCCTCCCGGCTCGCCACCAAAAAGTCCAGGTCCCCCACGGTGTCCTTGTACCGCCTCGCCGAGCCGCAGAGCTCCGCCTTCTCCACCCCGGGGAGGCTCCTTAGGCCCGCGAGGAGGTCCCGCGCCAGGGAGAGCACCGCCCCAAGGGGCCTCCTCTTCCCCGCCGCCTGGGCAAGGGCGAGGCCTTCCCGGATGCGCTCCGCCTTCTTGGGGCCGAAGCCCTTAAGCCGGGTGAGCTCCCCCCGGTCCAGGGCCTCCTCGAGCTTCTCCAGGGAGTCTATGCCCAAGGCCTCGTAGAGGAGGCGGGCGGTCTTCGGCCCCACCCCGGGCACCTCCATGACGGCGAGGACTCCCCGGGGGACCTTTTGGGCAAGCTCCTCGTGCTTCTTGACCCTGCCCGTGCTCAAGAACTCCAGGATCTTTTCCGCGAGGTCGGGTCCGATCCCGGGAAGCTCCAGGAGGGCCTCCTTGCCCTTTTCGGCGATCTCCTCTATGGGGGTGTCCAGGTCGTAGAGGGTCCGGGCCGCCTGGTGGTAGGCCCGGACCCTGAAGGGGTTGTCCCCCAGGAACTCGCTCATGAGCCCGATCTCCTCAAAGATCCGGGCCAACTCCTGGTTCCTCATGGCCCTACTATACGCGTACACTGGGGGCCAAGCCATGCCGAGGCCGGACCGCTTCCGCAAGACCGTGGTGGCCCTCCTGAAGGCCGAAGGGCACCCCCTCCACTACACGGAGATCGGCCGCCGCCTCAAGGAGATGGGCCTTTGGGAGGCGGTGCGGGAGCCAGAAAAGATCGCCAAGATCCGCCTCTCCGCCCTGGCCCGCTGGCACCGGAGCCCGGTGGTGGCCCAGGGGAGGGGCTTCTACGCCCTCAAGGAAGAAGGCGGTACGAGCCCAGAACCTTGAGGTAGTTGGCCCGCTCCAAGGCGGCGGGCTCGGCCACGTTTCGGTAGCTCATGGCGCCCCGCATCTCCTCCACGCTCTCGTAGCCTTTTTCCTCCATGAAGGCCCGAAGCTCGGAGAGGACGGTCTGGAAGTGGCGGGGACCCCTTTCCAGAAGGGCGGAGGTCATCATGGCCACCTGGGCGCCCGCCAGGAGGGCCTTGGCGGCCTCCTTCCCCGAGTGCACCCCGCCCGTGAGGGCGAGCTCCAGGTCCACCCGGCCGTAGAGGAGGGCCACCCAGTGGAGCCTGAGCAGGACCTCGTGGGGGCGGGAGAGGCTTAGGGTGGGCACCACGGAGAGGGTTTCCAGGTCAAAGTCCGGCTGGTAAAAGCGGTTGAAGAGCACCAAGGCCCGGGCCCCGGTCCCCTCCACCCGCTTGGCGAAGTGGGCGAAGGCGGTGAAGGCGTGGCCCACCTTCACCGCCACGGGCACCCTCACGCTTTCCGCCACCGCGCGGATGGTGTCCAGGTACATGGCCTCCACCTCAGCCCCGGAGAGGGCGGGGTCGGTGGGGATGTAGTAGAGGTTGAGCTCCAGGGCATCGGCCCCGGCCTCCTCCAGAAGCCTCGCGTACTCCACCCATCCTCCCCGGCTCACCCCGTTGAGGCTGGCGATGATGGGCACGGAGACCCGCTCCTTGGCCCGGGCCAGGAGGTCCAGGTGGCGGTCCGGGGTGAGGCGGTACTCGTGGGCCCGGGGGAAGTAGGAGAGGGCCTCGGCGTAGCTCTCGTGGCCGTAGTGGAGGTAGTGGTCCAGCATCTCCTCCTCGAGGGTCACCTGCTCCTCAAAGAAGGAGTGCATGACGATGGCCGCCGCCCCCCCGTCCTCCAGGCGCAGGAAGCCCTCCAGCTTCTCCGTGAAGGGGGAGGCGGAGGCCACCAAAGGGTGGGCCAGCTCCAAACCGAGATAGGTGGTCCTCAGGTCCATGGTCACCTCCTCAGGCCAAGGCCTCCCTCGCCGCCAGGCGCATAAGCCGCTCCCAGCGCTCCCGCACCGCCTCCTCCGCCAGGCGCAAGAAGGCCTCGGCCCCCTCGGGATGGGTCTGCAGGAGAAGGCGGTAGCGGTTCTCGGCGTAGAGGTACTCCCTTAGGGGCAGGGTGGGGGGCTTGGAGTCCAGCCTCAGGCCCTCCCCCGGCAGGTAGCGGAAGAGGGGCCAGTAGCCGGTGCGCTCCGCCAGCCTCTGGTGGTCCATGCCCTTGGCCATGTCGATGCCGTGGGCGATGCAGTGGCTGTAGGCGATGAGGAGGGCGGGGCCCTTGTGGGCCTCGGCCTCGAGGAAGGCCCTCACGGTGTGGGCGTCGTTCGCCCCCATGGCGATCTGGGCCACGTAGACGTGGCCGTAGCTCATGGCCATGAAGGCCAGGTCCTTCTTGGGGGTGGGCTTGCCCGCCATGGCGAACTTGGCCACCGCCCCCAGGCCCGCGGCCTTGGAGGCCTGGCCCCCGGTGTTGGAGTAGACCTCGGTGTCCAGGACCAGGACCTTCACGTTGGCCCCGCTGGCCAAGACGTGGTCCAGGCCCCCGTAGCCGATGTCATAGGCCCAGCCGTCCCCCCCCACGATCCACACGGAGTGGGGGATGAGGGCGTCCGCCACCGCCAGGAGGTCCTTGGCCCGGGGGTCTTCCAGGGGGGCGAGCCTTTCTTGGAGACGGGCCACGTCCTTCCTCCGCTCCTCCACCTCCTCGGGGCCCACCTCACGAAGAAGCCTCTTTAAAAGCTCTTCCCCCAGGACCTCCCGGAACTCGGGAAGAAGCCTTCTCGCGTACTCCGCCTTCTTGTCCAGGGCGAGGCGCATGCCGAGGCCGAACTCGGCGTTGTCCTCAAAGAGGGAGTTGGCCCACGCGGGGCCCCGGCCCTCCCGGTTTTTGCTCCAGGGGGTGGTGGGGAGGTTCCCCCCGTAGATGGAGCTGCACCCGGTGGCGTTAGCCACGATGAGGCGGTCGCCGAAGAGCTGGGAGAGGAGGCGCAGGTAGGGGGTCTCCCCGCACCCGGCGCAGGCCCCGGGAAACTCAAAGAGGGGCGGGAGGAGCTGGACGTCCTTCACCGCGTGGAGCTTGAGGCCCGCCCTCGGGGTCTCGGGGAGGGAGAGGAAGAAGTCCCAGTGGGCGTTCATGGCCTCCCGGACCTCGAGGCGGGGGGCCAGGTTCAGGGCCTTGCGGCTGGGGTTGCGCTTGTCCTTGGCCGGGCAGGCCTCCACGCAAAGGGAGCACCCCGTGCAGTCGTCGGGGCTGATGGCCAGGACGAACTCCCCGGAGAGCTCCTTCCACATGGCCTTGCGGTGGGGAAAGCCCTCTGGAGCCCCTTGGAGGGCCTCCTCCGGCACCACCTTGGCCCGGATCACGGCGTGGGGGCAGACCAGGACGCACTTCCCGCACTGCACGCAGACCTCGGGGTCCCAGGTGGGCACGAACTCGGCGATACCCCGCTTCTCGTACCGGGCGGTGCCCGTGGGGTAGGTGCCGTCCGGGGGAAAGAGGGAGACGGGCAGGGCATCCCCAAGGCCCAAGGCGATGGGGCCCAGCACCTCCCGCACGAAGGGGGGCGGGTCCCCCACCATGGGGGGGACGAGCTCCCGCTCCGAGGTGACCCGCCCGGGCACGGGAAGGGCCTCCACCGCGTCAAAGCCCAGGTCCACCGCCTGGAAGTTCCGCTCCAAGACCGTGCGCCCCCGCTTGCCGTAGCTCTTCTCAATGCCCTTCTTGATGCGGGCCTTGGCCTCCTCCTCGGGAAGGACGCCGGAGAGCTTGAAGAAGGCCGCCTGCATGATGGTGTTGATGCGCCCCGGGAGGCCCACCTTCCGGGCCAGCTCGTAGGCGTTCACCACGTAGACCTTGAGGTTTTTTTGGAGGATGGCCTCCTGCACGGGCCTCGGCAAGCGCTCCCACACCTCCTCCTTGGGGTAGGGGCTGTTGAGGAGGACCGTGGCCCCCTCCTCGGCCACCTCCAGCATGGGGAAGCGCTCCAAGAAGCCCCACTGGTGGATGCCCACGAAGTTGGCCTTCTGGATAAGGTAGGGCTTGTTCAGGGGGTTGGGGCCGAAGCGCAGGTGGCTCACGGTGCGGGAGCCCGACTTCTTGGAATCGTAGACGAAGTAGCCCTGGGCGTAAAGGGGGGTCTCCTCCCCGATGATCTTGATGGTGTTCTTGTTGGCGGAGACGGTGCCGTCCGAGCCCAAGGCGAAGAAGACGGCCCGCACCGAGGCCGGGTCCTCAAAGTCGGCCTCCGGGTAGGCGAGGCTCGTGCCGGTGAGGTCGTCCACGATGCCCACGGTGAAGCCGTGGCGGGGGCGCTCTTTCTTCAGCTCCTCGTAGACCCCGAGGGCCATGGCGGGGGTGAACTCCTTGGAGGAAAGGCCGTACCGCCCGCCCACCACCACGGGCACCTCGCCTCCCCTAAGGGCCAGGGCCGCCGCCACCTCCTGGAAGAGGGGCTCCCCCACGGCCCCGGGCTCTTTCCCCCGGTCCAGGACGGCGAGCTTCCTCGTGGTGGGGGGGAGGACCTCGAGAAAGCCCTCGGCGTGGAAGGGCCGGTAGAGCCGCACCCGCACCATGCTTACCCGTTCCCCCTGGCGGAGGAGGCGCTCCACCGCCTCCTCCACGCTCCAGGAGGCCGAGCCCATGACCACCACCACCCGTTCCGCCTCGGGGTGGCCCAGGTACTCGTAGGGGCGGTAGCGCCGGCCCGTCACCCCGGCGAAGCGGTCCATGGCCTCCTGCACCACCTGGGGAAGCCTCAGGTAGTAGGGGTTGATGGCCTCGCGGTTCTGGAAGTAGTGGTCGGGGTTCTGCGCCGTGCCCCGGATCACCGGGGCCTCGGGGGTGAGGGCCCGCCTGCGGAAGGCCTCCAGGGCCTCGTAGGGGAAGAGGGCCTTGAGCTCCCGGTCCGAGAGGGGGAGGATCTTCTGCACCTCGTGGGAGGTGCGGAAGCCGTCCATGGCGTGGAGGAAGGGGAGGCTCGCCTTCAGGGCCGAGACGTGGGCGATGGCCGCCAGGTCCTGGGCCGCTTGGACCGAGTCCGAGACCAGGATGGCCCACCCGGTGGGACGGACGGCGTAGAGGTCCTGGTGGTCCCCGAAGATGGAGAGGGCGTGGGTGGCCAGGGCCCGGGCGGCCACGTGGATGACCCCGGGGAGGGCCTGGCCGGCGATCTTGTACATGTCGGGGATCATGAGGAGGAGGCCTTGGCTCGCGGTGAAGGTGGTGGCCAGGGCCCCCTCCTGCAAGGCCCCGTGCAACGCCCCGGCGGCCCCCCCTTCCGACTGCATCTCCACCACCTTGGGGGGTAGGCCGAAGAGGTTGGGCTCCCCCCGGGCGGCCCACTCGTCGGAAAGCTCGGCCATGGGGCTGCTGGGGGTGATGGGGTAGATGGCGATGACCTCGGAGAGGCGGTAGGCCACCCGGGCCACCGCCTCGTTGCCGTCCACGGTGATGGGGCGCATGGGCTTCACCTCTCCCCTACCCTATCCCTTCCCCCGGGTGAGGAATGTCCCGGGGTAGAATGGGGGCATGCTCCGCTACCTCCTCGCCCTCGCCGCCTTGGGGGTGGCCCTCGAGGCCTACCGCCCCCTCCTCCTTCTCCTCGCGGGCCTCGCCCTGCTTCTCGCCAGGCCCCGAAGCTGCCCCAGGCCTTGACGAAGGCCCCCTTTAGGCGAAGACTTGGGGCGTGGACGCCTTCAAGCAGAACCTGGAGAAGCTCGCCGAGCTCGCCATCCGCGTGGGGCTCAATCTGGAAAAGGGGCAGGAGGTCATCGCCACCGCCCCCATAGAGGCCGTGGACTTCGTGCGCCTCCTGGCGGAGAAGGCCTACCGGGAGGGGGCGAGCCTCTTCACCGCGCTTTACGGGGACCAGGAGCTTGCCCGCAAGCGCCTCGCCCTGGTGCCGGAAGAGGGGCTGGAGAAGGCCCCCGCCTGGCTCTATGAGGGCATGGCCAAGGCCTTCCGGGAGGGGGCGGCGAGGCTTGCCGTCTCCGGGAACGACCCGAAGGCCTTTGAGGGGCTTCCCCCGGAGAGGGTAGGAAGGGCCCAGCAGGCGGGCGCCCGGGCCTACAAGCCCGCCCTCGAGGCCATCACCGAGTTCGTCACCAACTGGACCATCGTCCCCTTCGCCCACCCCGGCTGGGCGAGGGCGGTCTTCCCGGACCTACCCGAGGAGGAAGCGGTGAGGAGGCTATGGGAGGCCATCTTCCAGGCCACCCGGGCGGACCTAGAGGACCCCATCGCCGCCTGGGAGGCGCACAACCGCGCCCTCCACGAGAAGGTGGCCTACCTGAACGCGCGCCGCTTCCACGCCCTCCACTTCCGGGGGCCGGGAACCGACCTCGTGGTGGGCCTCGCCGAGGGGCACCTCTGGCAGGGCGGGGCCACCCCCACCAAGAAGGGGCGCCTCTGCAACCCCAACCTGCCCACGGAAGAGGTCTTCACCGCCCCCCACCGGGAGCGGGTGGAGGGGGTGGTGCGGGCAAGCCGCCCCCTGGCCCTGGGGGGCACCCTGGTGGAGGGGATCTTCGCCCGGTTTGAGAGGGGCCTCGCCGTGGAGGTGCGGGCGGAAAAGGGAGAGGAGGTGCTGAGGCGGCTATTGGACGCGGACGAAGGGGCGAGGCGCCTGGGGGAGGTGGCCCTGGTCCCCGCGGACAACCCCATCGCCAAAACGGGCCTCGTCTTCTACGACACCCTCTTTGACGAGAACGCCGCAAGCCACATCGCCTTCGGCCAGGCCTACGCGGAAAACCTCGAGGGCCGCCCCTCGGGGGAAGCCTTCCGGAAGCGGGGCGGGAACGAGAGCCTCGTCCACGTGGACTGGATGATCGGCTCCGAGGAAGTGGACGTGGACGGGCTCCACGAGGACGGGACCCGCACTCCCCTCATGCGCCGGGGGAAGTGGGTGGTGTAAAGGGCTTTACTCCCCTCTGCCTCCCCACCGGCTAGCCTTAGAGGCGGAGGTGAGGCGACGAAGTGGTTCTTGCTTATCGGACTTCTGGCCCTCGGACCACGACCGGGCCACCCCCTCAGGCGCAGCAGGAAAGCTTTTGGGGGTCGGTGTCCAGGGCCTGGGCCACGAGCCGCACCCCCTCGGCCAGGGTTAGGTAAGGGTGGAAGGCGTCTACGAGGTCCCGGTAGCTTAAGCCGTACTTCACCGCCAGGATCCCCTCCTGCACTACGTCCCCCGCCTCGTGGGCCAGGACGTGGAGGCCGAGGACCGTGCCCTCTTCGTCCACCACGATCTTGAAACCCCCCCGGGTGTCGCGGGCGGTGAGGGCCTTGGGCAGGAGGGAGAGGGGGAGAAAGGCCGCCCGCGCCGTCAGGCCCCTCGCCCTCGCCTCCTCCTCGGTGAGGCCCACCGCGGCCAGGGCGGGGTCGGTGAAGGTCACCCGGGGGAGGGCGGCGAGGTCCAGGGGCGTCTCCACCCCCAGGGCGTTTCGCGCCGCCACCCGGCCCGAGTGGGCCGCCACGTAGACGAACTGGGGAAGCCCGGCGGCGTCCCCGGCGGCGTAGACCCGGGGGTTGGTGGTGCGCAAGGTGGGGTCCAGCTTGAGGAAGCCCCGCTCGTCCCGCGCTACGCCCGCCCGCTCCAGGCCGAGCCCCTCCAGGTCCGGCCTCCTCCCCGTGGCCACGAGGAGCCTCTCCGCCTCAAAAACCCCCCGGTCGGTCTGGACGCGGAAGGACCCTTCCCGGGCCACGGCCTCCACCCGGACCCCGGTGTGGACCCTAAGGCCCTCCTCCTCCATGTAGCCCCGAAGGAGCCGGGCAAGCTCCCGGTCCTCCTGGGGCAGGACCTCGGGCAGGGCCTCGAGGACCACCACCCGGCTCCCGAGCCTAGCGAAGGCCTGAGCGAGCTCGAGGCCGACGGGCCCTCCCCCCACCACCAGGAGGCTTTCGGGGAGGGCGGGGGCGGAGAGGGCCTCGAGGTAGGTCCAGGGGGCGCTCTCCCGGAGGCCCGGGATGGGGGGAAGGAAGGGCCTCGCCCCGGTGGCGAGGAGGTACCGCCCCGCGAGGACCTCCCGCCCCTCCACCTCCATCCTTTCCCCGTCCAGGAAGCGGGCCCTCCCCCGGAGCACAAGGACCCCGGCCGCCTCCAGGACCTCCTGGTACTTCTCCTTCCGGAGGGCCGAGATCAGGGCCTCCTTGCCCGAGAGGAGGGCCGTCCAGTCCACCTCGAGGGCCTCCGTGCGGAGGCCGGGGAAGGCGGGATGGCCCGCCCGGTGGAAGGCGTCCGCCGCCCGGAGGAGGTACTTGGAGGGCACGCACCCCACGTTCACGCAGGTCCCCCCCAAAACCCCCGCCTCCACGAGGGCCGCCTTGGCCCCGAGGGCGCTCGCCTCCAGGGCCGCCGCCACCCCGGCGGAGCCCGAGCCCACGATGAGGAGGTCGTAGGTCATAGGGCCTCTCCCGGGTAGCCCACCCGCTCCAGGGCGGCGAGGAGGTCCTCCAAGGCCGCCTCTCCCACCACGTGGGCCTCCTTCCTCAGGTAGTCCACCCTCACCTTCTCCACCCCGGCCACCTGGCCGAGGGCCGCCTCCACCGTGCGGATGCACCCCGCGCAGTGGATCTTGGGCACCTTGATGCGGTAGCGGTTTTTGTCCATGCCCCCAGGTTAGACCCTAGAGCAAGCTCTAGGGTCAAGGGGGTCCAGGTAGACGCAGTGGTCCTTCCCGTCGCAGGCGGGGTCGGGGTGGGCCTCGGCGTAGGCAAGCCGTTCGGCCAGGGCCCTCTCTAAGGCCTGGAGTTCCCGAAGCCTGCGCCGCGCCTCCTCTAAACGCCTTTCCAGGGCCTCCCGCACGTGGCGGCAAGGGGGCTGCCCCCCCTCCATGGCCCGGAGGATCCCGGCGATGTCCTCCAGCCTAAGCCCCGCCGCCTGGGCCTCCTTGATGAAGCGGAGGCGGTCAAGGGCTTGATCCCCGTAGAGGCGGTACCCCCCTTTCGTCCGCCCCTCGGGGGCGAGGAGGCCGAGCCTCTCGTAGTAGCGGAGGGCGTCCGGGGAGAGGCCAAAGGCTCGGGCGAGCTGACCGATGGTAAGAGGCATGGCTCACCCCTTATCCGGGGGTTTCAGAAGGGGCGGGCCGGAGAGGTGCGCTAGTGTATCTTTTCACGATTAAGCTGGCATGTGCCACATATCTCCTCTCTAGACCCGAACCCTCACCCTCCATAGCCACACCCGCCACCTTCAAAGCCACCCAAGGGCCCATGGCTACACCGCCTCCAAGGCCTCCAGGAAGAGGGCCAGCAGGTCCTCCGGATCCTCCAAGCCCACGGAGACCCGCACGAGCCCCGGGGTGACCCCGGCCTGAAGCCTCGCCTCCTCCTTCAGGCGGCTGTGGGTAGTGGTCCAGGGGTGCACCAAGAGGGTGCGGGCGTCCCCCAGGTTCGCCGCCTTGAGGAGGCGGATGGCCCCGAGGAAGCGGCTCGCCGCCTCCCGGCTTCCCAGGTCCAGGGTGAGCATGGGACCCCCCGAGGCCAGGTACTTTTGCGCGTTGGGGTAGGCCGGGTCCCCGGGGAGGCCGGGATAGCGGAGGGCCTTCACCTTGGGGTGGCCCTGGAGGCGCTCGGCGAGGAAGCTTGCGGTCGCGCTCATCCGCGAAACCCTCAGGGCTACGGTCTCCAGGCCCTGGAAGAGGAGGTAGGCGTGGAAGGGAGAGAGGCTCATGCCCAAGAGGGAGAGCCCCAAGGTGCGCACCCTTTCGGGGTAGCACCTGGCCCCCAGGGCCTCCCAGGGGATCTGGCCCTTGGAGTCGGGCTCCAGGAACTGGGGAAAGCGCTCCCAAAGGGAAGTTTCCCGGGAAAGCACCGCCCCGCCCAGCACCGAGCCGTGCCCCGAGGCCCACTTGGTGAGGCTTTGCACCACCACGTGGGCCCCCCACGCTAGGGGCCTACAAAGCGCCCCCGCCGCCCCGAAGGTGTTGTCCACCACCAGGGCCACGCCCCTCTCCTCGGCCAGGGAAGCCAGGGCCTCGAGGTCGGGCACGAGGAGGGCGGGGTTGGCCATGGTCTCCACGAAAAGGACCCGGGTCTTCTCCGTGAGGGCCTCCCGCACCCCCTCGGGCTCGGGGTCCACGTAGCGCACCCTCACCCCCATGAGGCCCAAGACCTGCTGAAAAAGCCCGATGGTCTGGCCGAAAAGCCCCTTGGCCGCCACCACCTCGTCCCCCTGGCGGAGGAGGGCGAGGAGGGCAGCGAAGGTGGCCGCCTGCCCCGAGGCCAGGGCCACGGCCTCCAGGGCCCCCTCTAGGGCCTTGAGCCTTTCCTCCAAGGCCTTGGCCGTGGGGTCCTTCTGCCGGGCGTAGACGTAGCCTTCCCCGGTGGCGAAGCGCTCCTGCCCTTCCTCCAAGGTCTTGAAGCCGTAGGCGGCCACGGCGTAGATGGGAAGCCCCACCGCCCCGTGGGGGTCCTCGGGGAGGCCGGAAAGCACCGCCAGGGTCTCGTACCTCATCCTTCCTCCCTAGCGCACGAGGAGCACGGGACAGGGGGCCTCGGCCAACACCTTCTGGCTCTGGCTTCCCAGGAAGAGGCTCCCCACCGCCCCCAGGCCCCGGGTGCCCATGACGATGAGGTCGGCCTTTTCTCCCCGGGCGGCCTCGAGGATGGCCTCCGCCGGGCGGCCCTCCAGGAGGAGGGCGTTCTCCGGGGACACCCCGGTGAGGGCCACCGCCTCGGCCAGGACCTTCTCCGCCCGCTCCAGGCGGCGCTTCAAGGCCTCCTCAAAAAAGGGGTCCCCCAGGTAGTCGGGCACGGGCTCGTAGGCGTGGACCACAATAAGCCTCGCCCCGTGGGCCTCCGCCTCGGCCTTGGCCACCTCCGCCGCCCGCTTCGCGTGCTCCGAGCCGTCGTAGGCCAGGAGGATGGTCTTGAACATGGCCCAAGCTTATCAGGCCTGCGGCCGGACTTCCGAGGGGAACTCCACCTTGCGGCCGCAGCGGCAGGTATCCCCCTCTATGCGGGCCAGGGTGCCGTCCGCCTTGGGGTAGAGCCAAAGCGCCCCGCAGTCGGGGCAGCGCACCTCGGCCACCAGGGAGCGCACCTCCTCGGGAGAGAAGCGGTAGACCTCCCCGCACCAGTGGCAGACCACCTCCGCGCCCCCGTCCTTCACGATCATCTCCTCCCTTTCCTCGGGGGTGAAGAAGACCAGGGCCTCCAGGGCCTTCTCCCGGCTGCAGCGGCAAAGGAAGCGGGCGGGGATCTCGTTCTGGGAATAGCCCAGGCAGGGCGCGAAGGTCGGTGCGCTCAAAACCCAGGCCCGCAAGGAGGGCCTCCAGGGCCCCCTCCAGGCCCCGTTCCCGGAGGAGGGGGGTGAGGCCGGGGAGGGCCTTCAGGTTGGCCTCGAGGCGGCCCAAGACCTCCTCCTTGGCTCCCGGCATCACCTGCACGGCCACGCCCCCCGCCACCTCCACCTCCCCCTCCCCCTTGACCCGCACGCCGAGGAGCACGGCGGAAGGGATCTGCTCCGACTGGAAGAGGTAGTGGGCCAGGTCCTCGGCGATCTCCCCCGAGACCAGGGGCACGGCGCTGGTGTAGATCTCGCCATTCGGCAGGCTCCGGTCCACCCGCAAGGCCCCGGCCCCCACGAGCGTTCCCACGTCCAGCTTCCCGTCCTCCCGGAGGGGCACCTCGGCCCTGGGGTTTTTCACGTAGCCCCGCACGTGCCCGAAGGCGTCCGCCTCCACCACCATGCCCCCCAGGGGCCCCGCGCCCTCCACCCGCAAGGTGAGGCGCTCCTTGTGGGTCTTGAGGAGGAGCTGGGCGAGGAGGAGGGCCCCGGTCATGGCCCGGCCCAAAGCGGCGGTGGCCGTGGGGGAAAGGCCGCGGCGAAGCCTCGCCTCCTCCACCACGTCCGTGGTCTCGGCGGCCACCACCCGCAAGTCCCCTCCCCCGGCAAGGCCCCTAAGGATCCTTCCCATACCCCGCCATTATGCCACGGGCCTATAATCCCCCATATGGGCCTCGTGATCTACGACACCCTGCAAAGGCGCAAGGTGCCCTTTGAGCCGGCGGTCCCCGGCCACGCGGGGATCTACGTCTGCGGCCCCACGGTTTACGCCGACCCTCACCTGGGCCACGCCCGGGGGCCCATCGTCTACGACGTCCTCAGGCGGTACCTCCTCCACCAGGGCTACAAGGTCCGCTTCGTCTCCAACATCACCGACGTGGGCCACCTCACCGAGGACGAGGAGGGCGAGGACAAGATCCTGAAGCGGGCCAAGCTGGAGCGCCTCGAGCCCATGGAGGTGGCGGAGAAGTACACCTGGAGCTACTTTGACGCCCTCAAGGCCCTAAACGTCCTCAGGCCCTCCATCGCCCCCAGGGCCAGCGGCCACATCCCGGAGATGCTGGAGCTCACGGAAAGGCTCCTCGCCCTGGGACACGCCTACGAGCGGAAAGGAAGCGTCTACTTCCGGGTGCGCTCCTTCCCCGAGTACGGCAAGCTCTCGGGGAAACGCCTGGAGGAGCTTCGGGCGGGAGCCCGGGTGGAGGTGCGGGAGGAGAAGGAGGACCCCTTGGACTTCGCCCTCTGGAAGGCCGCCGAGCCCGGGCACCTCATGCGCTGGAAAAGCCCCTGGGGGGAAGGCTACCCCGGCTGGCACATTGAGTGCACCGCCATGAGCCTCAAGTACCTGGGGGAGGGGTTTGACCTCCACGCCGGGGGGATAGACCTCCAGTTCCCCCACCACGAGTGCGAGATCGCCCAGGCGGAGGCGGCGGGCTTCCGCTTCGCCCGGCACTGGATGCACCACAACCATGTCCTCCTCCAAGGGGAGAAGATGGCCAAGAGCACGGGGAACCTCGTCCTCCTCCACGACCTCCTCAAGGCCCACGAGCCCATGGCGGTGCGCTTCTACCTCCTCCAGACCCACTACCGGAGCCCCATGGACTTCACCTGGGAAGGGCTGGAGGGCGCCAAAAAGGGGTATGGCCGCCTCCTCCACGCCTACCGGGAGGTGCGCGCGCGCAGGAAGGCCGCTCCCCCCGGCGCCACCCCGGAGCTGGAAAGGGCGCTGGACGCCCTGGAAAAGGCCTTCATGGAGGCCATAGAGGACGACCTCTCCACCCCCGAGGCCCTGGCCGCCCTCTTCGGCTTCCTTCCCGAGCTAAACCGCCTCCTCCCCGAGGCCAAGGCGGAAAGCCTGGCCCGGGCCGAGGCCCTCCTCCACACCCTGGGGGAGGGGATCCTCGGCCTCTTCCCTGAGAGGGTCCTGGAGGAAAAGGTCTCGGGACCCCTTTTGGAAGACCTCATCGCCCTCCTCCTGGAGCTCAGGGAAGAGGCGAGGCGGGCCAAGGACTACGCCAAGAGCGACCTCATCCGGGAGAGGCTAAAGGCCCTGGGGGTGGTGGTGGAGGACACCAAGGAGGGTCCCAGGTGGCGCCTAGAGCGCTAAAGAGCGCCCCGTGCGGGCTTTCCCCACACGGGGTCAGGCCTCCACCACGGCGAAGGCCGCGGTGGGGTCCCTAGCGCAAAATGGGGTAGCCCCCCGCCTCCAGCACCGCTTCCGCCGCCTGGCGGCGCAGGGCCACGAGGTCCAGGGGCTCCCTTTTGGTGAGCCTGCGGGCGGCGGAGTAGACCACCCGGGCCTCGTCCCCTTCCACGAGGCGGGGCAGGACGGAAAGCGCCCCCGCCTGGGCCCGGTCCAGGGCCTGGGCCAGGTAGATGCGGGCCAGCCCCTCGGCGAGCCCGCCAAGCCGCCTGGCCCGGAGGAGGGCGCTCTCCGCGGCGTAGGCGTCGATGAGGATGTCGGCCACGGCCCCCAGCACCTCCTGCTCCTCCTCCACCCCCTGGCCGTACTTCTGCGCCGCGAGGCCCGCCACCATGAGGGCGAGCTTCTTAAGGTTCTGGACCTGGTGGAGCTCGAGGTCCTCGGGCTCCTCAAAGGCGGGCTCCAAAAGCTCCTTCTGGAGCCTCATGGCCGCCTGGAAGAGGGGAAGCTGCCCCTTCAGGGCCCGGCGGAGGAGCATGCCCGGGATGAGGAGGCGGTTGATCTCGTTGGTCCCCTCAAAGATGCGGTTGATGCGAGCGTCGCGGTAGGCCCTTTCAATGGGGTACTCCTGGGAGTAGCCGTAGCCCCCGTGGATCTGCACCCCCTCGTCCACGGCGTAGTCCAGGACCTCGGAGCCCAGCACCTTGATGATGCTGGCCTCCACGGCGTACTCCTCGATACCCGCCATCACCGCCTCGGGCCCCTTCTTGCCGGAAAGGGCCTCGTCAATGAGGCCCACGGTGCGGTAGACGGCGCTCTCCGCGGCGTAGATGCGGCTCGCCATCTCGCCGAGCTTCTGCTGGATGAGGCCGAAGCGGCCGATGGGGCGGCCGAACTGCACCCTTTGGTTGGCGTACTGGGCAGAAAGCTCCAAGGCCCGCTTCGCCCCCCCCACGGCCCCCGCCCCCAGCTTGTAGCGGCCCACGTTGAGGACGTTGAAGGCGATCTTGTGCCCCTTGCCCACCTCCCCGAGGACGTTCTCCACGGGCACCTTCACGTCCTCCAGGATCACCTGGCGGGTGCTGGAGGCCTTGATGCCCATCTTCTTCTCCTCGGGTCCGAAGGAAAGCCCCGGGGTGCCCCGCTCCACCAGGAAGGCGGTGAAGTGCTCCCCGTCCACCTTGGCGAAGACGGTGAAGAGGTGGGCGAAGCCCGCGTTGGAGATCCACTGCTTGACCCCGTTCAGGACGTAGTGCTTGCCGTCTTCGGAGAGGGTGGCCCGGGTCTTGGCGGCAAGGGCGTCCGAGCCCGAGCCCGGCTCGGTGAGGCAGTAGGCGGCGATCCACTCCCCGCTCGCGAGCTTCGGGAGGTATTTGCGCTTCTGCTCCTCGGTGCCGAAGTAGACGAGGGGCAGGGTGCCGATGGAGGTATGCGCCCCGTAGGTGACGGAAAAGCCCCCGCTTCCCGAAAGCTCCTCGGCCACCACGGTGGAGATCACCTTAGGGAGGTCCAGACCCCCGTACTCCTCGGGGATCTCAATGGCGAGAAGCCCGAGCTCCCCCGCCTTCTTCATGAGGGGCACGTTGAGCTCCAGCTCCCCGTGCTCCATCCGCTCCAGGAGGGGAAGGACCTCCCGCTCCACGAAGGCGCGGGTGGTGCGGGCGATCTCCTTGACGCTCTCGTCAAAGTCCTCCGGGGTGTAGACCCGCTCCGGCACCCCAAGAAGCCAGCCGCCGCCTTTTTGCCAAAGCTTCTTTTCCTCGGTCATGCTCTCCTCCTTAGGCCGGGTACACCTCAAACACGCCCGCGGCGCCCATGCCGCCGCCGATGCACATGGTGACGAGACCGTACCCCCCGCCCCGCCTCCTAAGCTCGGTGAGGAGCTGGGCGGTGAGCTTGGCCCCCGTGGCCCCCAGGGGGTGGCCCAGGGCGATGGCCCCGCCGTTCACGTTGGTTCGCTCCTCAGGCATCTCCAAGGCCCGCATCACCGCCAAGACCTGGGCGGCGAAGGCCTCGTTGAACTCAATGAGGGCGATCTGGTCCAGGGTGAGCCCGGCCCGCTTCAGGGCCTTGGGCACCGCTTTCACGGGGCCCACGCCCATGATGTCGGGCTCCACCCCGGCCACGGCGAAGCTCAGGAAGCGGGCGAGGGGCTTTAGGCCCAAGGCCTCCGCCTTCTCCCGGCTCATGACCACCACCGCCGCCGCCCCGTCGGAGTAGGGGCTCGCGTTGCCCGCGGTCACGGTGCCGTTCTTTTTAAAGGCGGGCCTCAGCTTGGAGAGGGCCTCGAGGCTGGTCTCCGGCCGCACGGTCTCGTCCCGGGTGAAGAGAACCTCCTCCACCCGCTTCCGGGTGCCCTGGTAGGTCACCTTGGGCACCCGGATGGGGACCACCTCGCCGAAGCGCCCCTCGGCCCAGGCCTGGGCCGCCTTCTGGTGGCTCCTTAGGGCCCACCGGTCCTGGTCCTCGCGGCTTATGCCGAAGCGCTCCGCCACCCGTTCGGCGGTGAAGCCCATGCCGATGTAGGTGGAGTAGGTCTCGGGGCTCCACTCCGTGGGGGTGAGGTCGGGGTGGAGCCTCGTGTGGAAGCCCGACATGGGCACCTGGCTCATCATCTCCACGCCCCCCGCCAAGACGGCGTCGGCCATGCCCGTCATCACCGCCTGGGCGGCCATGGCGATGGTCTGGAGGCCGCTGGAGCAGAAGCGGTTGACCGTGGCCCCCGCCACCTCCACGGGAAAGCCCGCCCGGAGGAGGGCGAGCCGGGCGATGTTCAGCCCCTGGGCCGCCTCGGGCATGGCGCACCCCCAGAGGACGTCCTCAAGCTCCCTAGGGTCCAGGCCCGCCCGCTCCACCGCGGCCCGCATCACCTGGGCGGAGAGGTCCACGGGGTGGAGGGTGGCCAAGGCCCCGTCCTTCTTGCCCCGGGCCACGGGGCTCCGTACCGCGCTCACGATGACCGCATCCCGCATCTTTTCCCCCTTTAGTTCCTGAGAGGCTTCCCCGTCTTCAGGGTGTAGGCGATGCGCTCCTGGGTCTTCCGGGTGCCGAGGAGCTTCAAGAAGGCCTCCCGCTCCAGGTCCAGGAGGTCCCACTCGGAGACCTCCCGGGCCGGGCCCTCCCCGCCGGAGAGGACGTAGGCGATTTCCAGGCCGATCCGCATGTCGTGGTCCGTGATCTCCCCCGCCTCGCGGAAGGACCAGACGGCGTAGCGGAGGTTGCCCAGGGCCTCGCTCCCCAGGACCCGGATCCGCGGGGCGAGGGGGGGGCGGTAGTCGGGGGCGAGCTCCAAAACCCGCCTCTTGGCGTCGGCGATGAGGAAGTCCCGGTTCATGCTGATCCCGTCCCCGTCCCGGAGGAAGCCCATCCTCTGGGCCTCGAGGGCGCTCGTGGAGGTCCTCGCCATGGCGATGAGCCCGAAGGCCCGCTTCACCGCCTCAAAGGGGTCGGCCTCCTCGTAGGGGCTTAGCTCCTGGGTGAAGCGGAGGAGCATCTCCTTGGTGCCGCCTCCCGCAGGGAGAAGCCCCACCCCGGCCTCCACCAGGCCCATGTAGAGCTCGGCGTGGGCCTGGACCCGGTCGGCGTGGAGGGTGAACTCCGCCCCGCCCCCCAGGGTGAGCCCGAAGGGCGCCACCACCACGGGGAAGGGGCTATAGCGCAGGGACATGGAGGCCTTCTGGAACTGGCGCACCGCCAGGGCGAGCTCGTCCCAGTCCCCCTCCTGGGCCAGGGAGAGGATGAGGGCCAGGTTGGCCCCGGCGGAGAAGGCCCTCGGGTCCTCGTTGCCGATGACGAGGCCCACGTAGCCCTTCTCCTCCACGAACTCCAGGCTTTTCTGGAGCATCCGGATGACCCCTTCCCCGATGGCGTTCATCTTGGTGCGGAACTCCAAAAGGGCCACCCCGTCTCCGAGGTCTAAAAGGGCCGCCTCCTTGCCCTCCAAGAGGGTCTTCCCCTCGGACTTGAGGGCCTTTAAGGAGATGACCCCCTCCCGCTTGGGCAGGGGGCGGTAGGCGCCGTCAAAGCCCAGGTAGGTCCCGTCCTTGTAGAAGGCCCCCTGGGCCTTCCCAAGGAGGTCAGGGGCCTCTAGGCCGTGCTCGGCGAAGAGGGCCTCCACCCGGGCAAGCCCCACGGCGTCCATGTTCTTAAAAGGCCCCTCCTCCCAGCCGAAGCCCCACTCCAGGGCCTGGTCCACGGAGGCGAGGTCGTAGGCGATCCCGGGGGCCTTCTCCAGGGTGTAGTGGGCGGTCTTGGCGAAAAGCTCCCGGAGGAAAGCCCCGTACTTGCCGGGGAGGTCCAAAACCTTGGGAAAGCGCTCCCTCAAGGGGAGGTCGCGGAGGGCGCGAAGCTCGGGGAGGTCCAGCTTGGCCCGGGGCGCGTAGTCCAGGGTCCTGGGGTCCAGGGTGTAGATCTCCCCGTTCACCCGCTTGTAGAACCCCGCCCCCGCCTTCTCCCCCAGGCGGCCCTCCTCCACCAGCTTATGGACCCAGCCGGGAAGGGCGAAGTCCTCCCCCGTGGCCTGGGCGAGCTCCTCGGTCACGAGCTTCAGCACGTCCAGGCCCGTGAGGTCGGCGGTGCGGAAGGTGGCGGAGTTGGGGCGGCCGAGGAGGGGCCCGGTGAGGGCGTCCACCTCGTCAATGGTGAGGCCGTGCTTCTCCATGAGGCGCACCGCCTGGACCATGCCGTAGACCCCGAGGCGGTTGGCGATGAAGCCCGGGGCGTCCTTGGCGAGGACGGTGCCCTTGCCCAAAATGCGCTCCCCGAAGCGGCGGATCTCCTCCAGGACCTTGGGGTCGGTCTCGGGGGTGGGGATGAGCTCCAGGAGGTGGAGGTAGCGGGGCGGGTTGAAGAAGTGGGTGCCCAGGAAGCGTCGGCGGAAGGCCTCGGAGCGCCCCTCAAGGAGCACTTTCATGGGAATTCCGCTCGTGTTGGAGCTGACGATGGCCGTGGGCTTGAGGAGGGCCTCGAGGCGGGCGTAGAGGGCCCTTTTGGGCTCCGGCTTCTCCAGGATGGCCTCCACCACCCAGTCGCAGTCCTTGAGCTTCTCCAGGTGGTCCTCGGTGTTGCCGATCTCAATGTGCCGGGCCCGCTCGGGGTCCATGAAGGCCGCGGGCTTGGCCTTGAGCGCCCGCTCCAGGCCCCGCTTGGCGGGCTCGTTCCGGTCCTCCTTCCCGGGGATGTCCAAGAGCACCACCGGGACCCCGGCGCTGGCCACCAGGGCGGCGATCCCGCTACCCATGGTCCCCGCGCCCACCACGCCTACCTTCTTGATCATGGGCACCTCCTTATACTGAGTCAAAGTTTACGCCGCCAAGGGCCGCCTGTCAAAGGGGGGCGGCCTCGAGGCCCCCCAAAAGCTTGACCCGGGGAAAGAAACCTGGGTAGAATGAAAGCCGTATGAGGAGAACCCTTGTCCTTCTGGCTATGGGGCTTTCGGCCCTGGGGCTCGCCCAGGGGGTGCGAAGCCTGGGCATGGGGGGCGTCCTCCTGCCCGGGCCCTCCCAGGCCGGGGCCAACCCCGCCTACGCCGCCTTCCCGGGAAGTTGGGAGGAGGAGGGGTTCCAGGTTCCCGTGGGCCTCCTCCGGCTTCTCCCCTTTTTCCCGGAAACCAGCCCCTTCGCCTACTTCACCGACCCCCAGGCCTTCCGCACCCGGTTTGACCTCCTGAGCTTTTACGACCAGGCCGCCCACCTAGATAGCTTCCTCCTCAACCCGGCAAGAAGCCCCGACGAGGTGGTCTTCCGGGTGAGCGCCAATGGGGTCTCCATCACCGATGGCTCGGGCAAGCCCCTGGTTCCCTCCTTCCAGGTGGGGAGCGATCCGGGAAAGCCCCGGGCCCTCGTCCCGGACCCCCTTCTCCCCATCGCCTTGGAGCTTGGGCCCGGCACCTACCTGAGGCTTGGGACCTTCGCCGGGGCCCAGGGCCTGAGGGTGAGCCCAAGCCCCGCCCTGGCCCAGGCCCTGGCGAGCGGAAGCCTGGACCCCTGCAAGGGGAGCACCCCTTCCCCTTGCGCCCTCGAGGCCAGCGGCAGCTATAGCGCCGGGTTCAGCCTGGCCCTGGGCTTCGCCCTGCCCCTTGCCGAGGTGCCGGGCCTCGGCAAGGTCTACGTGGGGGCGAGGGGCGAAGGGTTTTACGGCCTGGCCTACGCCGAGGGCAACGCCGAGGCCCGCCCTACCTTTGACCAAAACGGCAACGTGCAGGGGGCGGAGTACCGCTACCGCTACTTCCTGAGCTACGCCCCCTTCCTGGAGGGGGCCTTCGGCCAGGGGGCGGAGGGGCAGGGCTTTGGCCTCCGGGCCGACCTGGGCGTGGCGGTGGACGGGGGGGCGTGGGCCCTGGGGCTTGGGGCGAGGAACCTCCTTGGCTTCTCCCAGTGGGAGGGCCTCGAGGTGGCTTATGACGGCACGGCGGAGACCCGGACCCCCACCACCAAAAGGAGCGACCTCTTTGCCCCCGAGTTCCTCCTGAACGGGGCCTACCGCCTGCCCCTGGAGGTGGGTAGCCTCCTCCTCGCCGCCGACGCCCGCTTCGGCAGCACCGCCCCCGCCTTCCACCTGGGACTGGAGTACGGCCTGGGCCCCTGGGCCCTGCGGACGGGGGTGGGCCTGGAGGGGGGCTTTCGCTTCGGCCTGGGGGCGGGGGTGAACCTGGAGGCCCTGGCCCTGGACCTCGCCCTCACCACCCACGAGGCGCCCCTGGTGGGGGGCACGGTCTACGGCATCGCTCTCGCGGTGAGCTTTTAGAGGAGGTGGCCTGTGAAGCGCGCGCTCTTTCTCATGGGACTCGCCCTGGCCCTCGCGGCCTGTAGCGGCCACACGGTGCACCGGGTGGAGGTGGACCTCCTGAGCTTCGTTCCCGAGGGAAACCGCTCGGGGACCCTAAGCCTCACCCAGGCCGAGGTGCGCCTCCCCGACGACCCGGCGGGGCAGGAAATCCAGGTGCCGGGGGCCGAGGCCCTGGAGGACGGGCAGATCGCCCTCCAGGTGGGGCTTCAGAACACGGGCAACTCTGCCGCAGACCTCACCCTCGAGGTCCGGGCGGGGCCCCAGAGCGACTCTAACCTCTACGACGGCACAGGAGGGGACTTCGCCGTGAAGACCGCCTCCCTCACCCTGAACCGCGGGGAGACGGCCACCCTGGACGGAAGCCTCGCCATAGGGCCCGGCGACCGCCTCTACAACCTCATCAAGACCGGGGCCTTCCGCCTCGGGGCCCGGGTCCGGGTGAATAGCGGGGACCAGGTCCAGTACACCCTCACCCAGGCCGAGGTGGTCCTGCGCCTTAGGCTTTTCAACCTGATCGCAAACCCCTAGCGGTCGGCGAAGAGGTAAAGGACCTCCAAGAGGGCCTCGGGGCAGTCCCGGGGCCTTAGGCCCTTTTTCTCCAGGCGAAAACCCGGCGGGTACTGAGTGAGCTCCACCCGGCAAGGGAGGCTCTTGAGGCCCCGGGCGTCGTAGTCCAGGGGGTGGCGGGGGAAGACCACCTCCAGGTGGGTGAGGCTTTCGGTGATGGAGACCACCCCCTTCCTCTCCGCCACCAGGCGGAGCCGGGTGAGGTTCACGAAGTTCTCCGCCTCCTCGGGCAAGGGCCCGTAGCGCTCCTTTAGCTCCCGCACCAGGCGGGAAAGCTCGGCGAGGCTTTTCGCCTCGGCGAAGCGGCTGTAGTAGCGGCTACGGGCCTCGAGGCTCCCCACGTACTCCGCGGGCAGGCGGGCGGAGAGGGCGAGGTCCACCGTCACGTGCCTCCTCTCCTCCTTGACCTCCCCCTTGAGCCTGCGGATGGCCTCCTCCAGAAGCTCGGTGTAGACCTCGAGGGAAAGCGCCCGGATGTGCCCGTGCTGCTCGGGGCCGAGGAGGTTCCCCACGCCCCTTATCTCCATGTCCCGCTCCGCCAGGAGGTGGCCCGAGCCCAGGTCGGAGAGGTCGGCGATGGCGGCGAGGCGCTTCTCCGCGGCCTCGGTGAGGCGGGGCGGGTGGAAGAGGTAGGCGTAGGCCTCCTCCTCCCTGCGCCCCACCCGGCCCCGGAGCTGGTACAAGGTGGCGAGGCCCAGGCGGTCCGCCCGCTCTATGAGGATGGTGTTGGCCTCGGGGACGTCCAGGCCGGCCTCAATGATGGTGGTGGCGAGGAGAACGTCGTAGGCCCCCTCGGCGAAGAGGAGCATGGTCTCCTCTATGAGGCCCTCGGGCATCTGGCCGTGGACCACCCCGATGCGGGCCTCGGGGACGAGCCCTTCCAGAAAGCGCCGCCTGGCCTCCATGGAGGCCACCCGGTCGTGGACGTAGAAGACCTTGCCCCCCCGCTCCAGCTCAAAGAGGATGGCCTCCCGCACCAAGAGGGGGTCAAAGGGGGCGAGGAAGGTCCGGATGGGCTTTCTCCCGGGGGGCGGGGTCCTTATGCTGGAGAGGTCCTTAAGCCCCACCAGGGCGGAGTAGAGGGTGCGGGGAATGGGGGTGGCGGAGAGGTAGAGGGTGTCCACCTCCGCCTTGAGCTCCCGGATCCTCTCCTTCTGGGCCACGCCGAAGCGGTGCTCCTCGTCCACGATGAGGAGGCCGAGGTCCTTGAAGCGCACGTCCTCCTGGAGGAGGCGGTGGGTGCCGATGACGAGGTCCACCGTGCCCTCGGCGAGGCCCTTCAGGATGGCCTCCTCCTCCTTGGGCGGGGTGAAGCGGGAGAGGACGGCCACCCGCACGGGCAGGCCCTGGAAGCGCTCCTTGAAGGTCTTCCCGTGCTGCTCGGCGAGGAGGGTGGTGGGCACGAGGAAGGCCACCTGGGCGCCGTGCCCCACCACCCGGTGGGCGGCCCTCAGGGCCACCTCGGTCTTGCCGAAGCCCACGTCCCCCGAGACCAGGCGGTCCATGGGGTGGGGGGCCTCGAGGTCCCGGAGCACCTCCTCCAGGGCCTGCTTCTGGTCGGGGGTGAGCTCGTAGGGGAAGCCCTCCTCCACCAGGGGGTCCCACTCGGGAAGAGGAGGGAAGGCCCGGCCCGGGGTGGCCTTGCGCCTGGCCTGGAGGACGAGGAGGCGCCCCGCGAGCTCCTCCACGTCCTTCCGCGCCCGCTCCTTGGCCCGCTGCCACTCCCCCTTGCCCAGGGAGGAAAGCTCCGGGGGGTCGTCGGTGGTGCCGGGGTGGCGCTTAAGGAGAGGGAGCTGCTCCACGGGGAGGTAAAGCCTCCCTTCCCCCTTGTAGCGCAGGACCAGGTAGTCCCGCTTGACCCCCAAAACCTCCCGGGTCTCTAGGCCCAGGTACTGCCCGATGCCGTGCTCCGGGTGGATGAGGTAGTCCCCGGGGGAAAGGGCCCCGGGGTCGGAAAGCCCCTCCCCCGCCCGGACCCGCGCCCGCACCCCCCCGGTGGCGAAGACCAGGGCCTCGGTAAGGAGGACCCACTCCCCCCACTCCGCCCCGCCCTCAAAGTCCCCGGGGAGGAGGGCAAGCCGCCCCTTGGGCCCCGGGAAGCGGTCCAGGACCAGGGGCGAGAAGGCCTGGAGCCGCTTTTTAAGGTACTCCAGGGTGCGGGCGTGGCCCACGAAGAGGTGGACCCGCTTCCCCTCGGCGAGCCAGCGGGCGAGGTCCTTTTCCAGGGCCTTCAGGCTTCCCCGGTAAGGGGGGAGGGGCTTCGCCCCAAGCTCCAAGGGGGGAAGCTCCACCCCGCCGCCTAGGGCCACCCAGGGCCTTCCCGCGAGAAGGGGCCAGAGCTCTTTAGGGGCAAGGGCGGGGCTATCTAGGTAGACGGGCCCCGGGAAGTGGAGGACCTTCTTGGAGGGGAAGCCCTCCGCCTTCCCCGGCTTGGGCAAAAGAACGTGGCGCCGCCTTTCCTCCCCCCCAACGAGAAGCCTCTCCAGCTCGTCCCCGAAGAACTCCAGGCGCACCTCGCCGAGCTCCACCACCTCCCCCAGCACCCGGTAGTCCTCGTCCCGGGCGTAGCCCAGCTTGAGGAGCCTCTCCAGAAGGACCTGCCTCGGATAGCTCCGGCCCACCTCCAGGAGAAGCCGCCAGGCCTCGGGGTCCTCGGGGAAGGGGCTTAGGGCCTCCTCGTAGGAGAGGACGAAGAGGGCCCTCTCCTCCAGGGCCTCGAGGCCGGGGTTCACGTAGACCCGCGCCCCGAAGGCCGAGAGGTCCCGGTAGCGCCTAAGCCGCGCCTCGGGCGCGAGGAGGAGGGCCGGGGGCGCCTCCCGGGAGAAAAGCAGGGCCGCCACAACCTGCGGAAGCGCCAGGCGGTGGCCGTAGACGCTCTCTAGGGCGATTTCCATGCCGCCAAGGCCCCAAGGGGCCAAAGGCTATTCTAACCCAAGTTGCTACCCAGCCATTTTCTGGGCCATGAGGCCCAGGTTGTGGG
>NZ_JBAMMI010000040.1:0-6609 GCF_039793865.1 Thermus sp. | reverse complement strand
CTTAAGCGCCCGCGCCTTGATTTGTGTCCGCCTGAAGACCGTGGTGGGCGGGAAGGAGGCCCTGCTTTCCGCCGGCCTCTAGCGCAAGGCCCGGAGGTAGCCGAGGAGCAGGGCTTCGGAAAGCTCCCCCAGGTGCCGGGCCACGAGCCTCCCCTCCCGGTCAAAGAAGAAGGTGGTGGGAAGCCCCTGAACGCCCAGGGCCTGGGAGAGGCGGGTTTCGGGGTCCAGGAGGACCCATTGGGCCTCGAGGCCCCTCTCCTCTAGAAACTGCCGCACCGCCAGGGGGCCTTCCCCTTGGCTCACGAAAAGGAAGTGCACCCCAGGGTTCTCCTGGGCGAGGCGCGCCATCATGGGAAGCTCCCTGCGGCAGGGGGGGCACCAGGTGGCCCAGGCGTTGAGGACCACGGGCTTACCTCGGAAGCTTTCCAGGTTCACCTCCGTCCCGCCCAGGGTGGCGAGGGTCAAGGCGGGAAGGCGCCCCTCCTCCCTGCCCTGCCGGGTGAACAGGAGGCCCGCCAAGAGCCCCGCCGCCAGGGCCGCCCCCAGGGCGTAGCGCCAAAGGTGCTTGGGCAAGGTCATGAGCGTGTACCCTCCTCCTGCCAAGATACCCCACCAGGGGTCAAACCCCCCCTGCCAAACATAGAGGGCCGAAAGGGGGTCTTTGGCGTAGACGGAAGCGTTCGCCAGCACAAAGCCAAGCCTCGCCCCCAAGAGCCCGGCGAGAACGGCGTTCTGGCCCCAAGCGGCAAGCCTCCGGTCCACCCGCCGGGCGAGGAAGCCCGCCGCCCCCCATAGGGCCAGGAGGACGAGGGCCACCTTGAGCCGGACCCAGGGGATGGCGAAGGGCCCAAACTGCCAGGCATCCATCTACCGCACCAGGGGGTATCCGGCCCGCTCTATGGCCAATACCCCCCCCACCACGTTGTAGAGGTTCGCGTAGCCCTTCCGCGCCAGGTACTCCGCCGCCCTTCGGCTCCGGTTGCCGCTGTGGCAGTAGAGGTAGACGGGCTTGTCCTTGGGGATCTGGTCGGCCCAGCGGGCCACCTCCTCCACGGGGAGGTTGATGGCCCCGGGGACGTGGCCCTGGGCGAACTCCCCCGGGGTCCTCACGTCCACCACCACCGCCCCCGAGGCCAGGGCCCGGTAGAGCTCCTCCGGGGGCACGTCCTTGTAGCTCCCCTTGGGGCCGCAGGCGGCGAGGGGGAGGGGAAGGGCGAGGAAGCCGAGGAGGGCGCGGCGGGTCATGCTAGGCCTTGACCCCCACGGCCTTGCGGATGGCCTGGAGGAACTGGGAGAGGGGCTGGGCCCCGAGAACCCGCTCCTTGCCGTGGTTGATGACGGTGTCCGGCACCCCGTGGATGTGGTAGCGGTCGGAGAGCTCGGGGAACTCGTTGGCCTCAATCATCTCGCCCCAGACCTTGGGAGAGGCGTAGGCCATGCGGTGGGCCGTGCGCACCGCCTGGGGGCAGTAGGGGCAGGTGGGGGTGACGAAGACCTGGAGGACCACCTCCTCGGGGAGGCTGTTGAGCTCCTGCACCACGTTCTCGGGCAGGCCGTGGCCGTCCCGGCCCAGCATCTCTATGTCCTCCAGGAGGCTCGCGAACTCGTAGCCCGCGGGGATCCCGCGGTAGCGGAGGTTGAGGGCCTCCGAGCCCTTCTCCCTGAGGATCAGGGTGGGGGCGGCCTCCACCTTGTAGGCCTGGGCCTTCTCCGTCCCCTCCGGGGTGGCCAGGTCGTAGACCACCAGGTGGAGCTTGTCGGAGAGGGCGGAAAGCTCCTCCATAAGCTGCTTGGTCTCCTTGCAGTAGAGGCAGGGCTCCTTCCCCGGGGCGATGAGGGTGGAGGAGTCGGTGAAAAGCACGAGCTCCACGTCCCGGGCGAGGTTGGAAAGCCTCTCGCGGACGATCTCCTGTTCCTTGGGTCCAAGTAACGCCATTTTTTCCTCCCGGATACCCCGGTAAGGGGTAGGTCCTTCAACCAGTATAGCAAGGGAGGCGGCGCAAGTATAGGGGGCAGACGGGACTCCCGGGGATTGACACCATGTACCCCTATGGGGTATATTGCTGGCGCAGGGACAAAGGTCCTTTCCCGGAGGTGAAAGATGGTCTTCCGCCAGTTCTACGAAGAAGGGCTCGCCCAAATGAGCTACCTCCTGGGCTGCGCCGCCACGGGGGAGGCCCTGGTGGTGGACCCCAGGCGGGACGTGGACGTGTACTTGGACCTCGCCCAGTCCCTGGGCCTCCGCATCACCGCCATCGCCGAAACCCACATCCACGCCGACTACCTCTCGGGGGCGAGGGAGCTCGCCCGGGCCACGGGGGCCACCCTGTACCTCTCCGACGAGGGGGACGAGAACTGGAAGTACGGGGGCCTAAAGGGCTTCCCCCACGTCCTCCTCAAGGACGGGGACGAGTTCAAGGTGGGGAACATCCGGGTAAAGGCGGTGCACACCCCGGGCCACACCCCGGAGCACCTCTCCTTCCTGGTGGCGGACGGGGCGGTGACGGACGAGCCCCTCCTCTTCCTCACCGGGGACTTCGTCTTCGTGGGGGACGTGGGCCGGCCCGACCTCCTGGAGGAGGCGGCGGGGATCAAGGGCACGGCGGAGCCCGGGGCCAGGAGGATGTTCCGTAGCCTCAAGGAGAAGTTCCTCACCCTCCCCGACCACGTCCAGGTCTGGCCCGGCCACGGGGCGGGCTCGGCCTGCGGCAAGGCGCTCGGGGCCCTCCCCGCCACCACCGTGGGGTACGAGCGCCGCCACGCCTGGTGGGCCGAGTACCTGGAGCAAGACGACGAGGAGGGGTTCGTGCGGGCCCTCCTCCAGGGCCAGCCCGAGGCCCCCACCTACTTCAAGGAGATGAAGCGCCTCAACCGGGACGGGATGCCCATCCTGGGGGGTGTCCCCCACCCGGGCCGCCTCACCCCGGCCCAGTTTGCGCGCTGGCTGGAAGAGGGGGCCATCCTGGTGGACACCCGGGACAAGTTCGCCTTCGCCGGAGGGCACCTCCCGGGGAGCCTCAACATCCCCGCGGGGAAGAACTTCGCCACCTGGGCGGGCTGGCTTCTGCCCTACGACCGCCCCCTCGTCCTCCTGGCCCACCCGAGCGAGGTGGAGGAGCTCACCCGGGCCCTCATCCGCATCGGCCTGGACGAGGTGGTGGGGTACATCCCGGGGCTTGAGGGCTACGCCCAGGGCGAGCTGGAGACCATCCCCCAGATCACGGCCAAGGAGGCCAAGGCGCTTTGGGAAAGCGGGAAGGCCGTCATCCTGGACGTGCGGGGGCGGGACGAGTACCTGGCGGGGCACATCCCCGGGGCCCTAAACCTCCACGCGGGGCGCGTCCTGGCCCACTTGGACCGCCTGCCCAAGGACAGGCCCCTCATCGTCCACTGCGTGGGCGGGGACCGGTCCAGCACCGCCATCAGCGCCCTTCTCGCCCATGGCTTCCGGAACGCCCTCAACCTTACCGGGGGAATCCGGGCCTGGCAGGAGGCGGGCTTCCCGGTGGCGAGGGGCGAGGAGCTGGTGGAGGCCTAAGCACCCCCACAAAGAAGGAGGCCAGCCATGTACGAGACCGAGGTCAAGGACCTGAGCCCGGAGGAAGCCAAGAGGCTTTACGACCAGGGGGTGCCCTTCATCGACGTGCGGGAGGTGGAGGAGTACGCCCAGGCCAGGATTCCGGGGGCGAGGCTCCTCCCCCTTTCCGAGTTCATGGTCCGCTACGGGGAGATCCCCAAGGACACCCCCGTGGTCCTCTACTGCCGCACCGGGAACCGCTCCTGGCAGGCGGCGGCCTGGCTCGGCGCCCAGGGGTACGGCAACGTGCTGAACCTCCAGGGCGGCATCGTCCGCTGGTACCGGGCCGGGCTCCCCGTGGACACCACCCCGGTGGAGGTGGGCTACGCCGCCACGCCCTTTAAGGAGGTGGGGCCCCACGAGGCGGCGAGGCTTTTGGAGAAGGCCTTCGTGGTGGACGTGCGGGAGGCGTGGGAGTACGGGGAGGGCCACGTGCCGGGCGCCGTGAACATCCCCCTCTCCACCCTGCCCCAGAGGCTTTCCGAGCTTCCCCAGGACCGGCCCATCCTCCTCGTGTGCAACTCGGGGAACCGCTCGGGGGTAGCGGCAGACTTTCTCGTACAGCAGGGCTTCCCTGGGGAGCGCGTGTACAATCTGGAGGGGGGTACCTACGCCTGGATGGGGGCGGGCCTCCCGGTGGAACGATGACCCTGGCCCTTCTCGGTGCCCTCCTGATCGGCCTCTCCCTGGGCCTTCTCGGCTCCGGGGGCTCCATCCTCACCGTGCCCGTTCTGGTCTACCTCCTGGGGGAGCCCCCCAAGCAGGCCATCGCGGAAAGCCTCCTCATCGTGGGCGGGATCGCCCTCCTCGGGGCGGTCCCCTACGCCCTGAGGGGCCTCGTGGACTTCCGGAACGTCCTCTTCTTCGGCCTCCCGGGCATGGCGGGCACCTACCTCGGGGCCTGGCTTTCCCACTTCGTTTCCGGCCAGGTCCAGCTCCTCACCTTCGCCCTGGTCATGCTCCTCGCCGCCTATTCCATGGCGAGGCCCCCTAGGCTTAGCCACAGGGAAGGAGAGAGGCGCAAGCCCTGGAAGATCGTCCTGGACGGCCTTGCGGTGGGGGCCCTCACGGGCTTCGTGGGGGTGGGCGGGGGGTTCCTCATCGTGCCCGCCTTGGTCCTCCTGGGGGGCCTTCCCATGCACCTGGCGGTGGGGACGAGCCTGGTCATCATCGCCATGAAGTCCTTCGCCGGGTTCTACAAGTACCTCCACCTCCTCCCCGCCCTGGGCCTCTCCGTCAACTGGGCCAACGCGGGCCTCTTCATCCTGGTGGGCACCCTGGGGAGCTTCCTCGGGGGGAGGGTGGCGGTGCGCCTCCCTCACGAGACCCTGAAGCGGGGCTTCGCCCTCTTCCTGGTGGGGATGGGCCTCTACATCGTGGTCCAGAGCCTGTAGACTGAAGGGGTGCCCTTCCGCACCCTGCTCGCCCTCCAGGCGGAGGTCCGCCCCGAGGCCTACCGCACGGAGGACGCCTTCCGGGAAAGGGTTTTCGCGCTCCTGGAGGCTTTAGAGGGCACCCCTTCCCCGAGGCTCGCCGCCCTCCCCGAGCTCTTCGGCCTCCCCCTCCTCCTCCACCTGGAGGGGGAACTTTCCTGGAGGGCGCTCCTCAAAGACCCCCTCCTCCCCTGGCGGCGGGCCCGGCGGGCCTACGGGGTCTTCCACCGGGTCATGGCCGAGGCCGCCCGGGCCTTCGGGGCCTACCTCCTCTCCGGGACCCTCCTCGCCCCGCCCTACGAGGAGGAGCTCGCCCGGGGGCGCTTCAGCCGCACGCCCTTCTTCCAGAACCTGGCCCTCCTCTTCAACCCCGAGGGCCGCCTCCTGGCCCAGGTGCCCAAGATGGAGCTCACCCCTCCCGAGCGCTGGCTCAAGAGGGGAGGCTTTGGGCCCCACCTGGTGGAGACCCGGGCCGGGCGGGTGGGGGTCCTCATCTGCCTGGACGGGTTTTTTGAGCGGCACCTCGCCCGCCTGGACGCCCTGGGGGCTGAGGTCCTCCTCCAGCCCTCCGCCAACCCCGCCCCCTGGGACCGCCCCTGGCCCAAGGACCCCTCCCGCAAGGAGGGGGAGGTCTGGCTCGCCTCGGCGAAGGAGAGGCTTTTGGGCCGGGAGAACCTGAGGCTCCTCCTGAACCCCATGCTGAACGGGGAGGTGCTGGGCCTCCGCTTTGAGGGGCGAAGCGGGATCTACGCCGCGGGGGAGGCCCTGCTCCTCGCCAAGAGGCCCACGGGGGACGAGGCCCTTCTCCTCCGGCTATAGCCTTTCGGGGAAGAGCCTTATGGGCACCTTGCGGATCAGGGCCTTGGCGAGCTTTTCCCAGGCCAGGTCCTGCACCGGGGCCGCAAGCGCTTCCGCCACCTCCTCCAGGGGGTAGCGGCCGGGAGGCACCACCCGCTCCAGCAGGATGAGGTGGTAGCCGTACTCCGTACGCACGGGCGGGGAAACCTCCCCGGGCTTGAGGGCGAGAAGGGCCTTCTCAAAGGCCGGGAGGTAGGTGCCCACCGGCTCGCATCCCAGGTCTCCCCCGGAGTCCTTGGAGCCCGGGTCCTGGGAGAGGGCCCGGGCCACCTCGGGGAAGGCCTCGCCCTTTTCCAGGCGCCCCATGGCCTCCTTGGCCGCCTCCAGGGTGGGGAGGAGGATGTGCCGGGCGCAGTAGAGGGCCCCGTGGCGGTAGGCCGGGGAGAGGAGCCAGAGAAGCTTTAGGGCCGCCGGGGAGACCACAAGCCCCTCCCGGTAGTGGGCCTCCAGGGCCTCGAGGGCCATGGCCTCGGCGAGGAGGGTGCGGTAGGCCTCGAGGTCCGGGACCCCGGCCTCCCTCAGGGCCCCTTCCAAGGCCCCCTCCTCGGGGAAGGCCGCTCTTAGCTCCTCCACCCGGGCCTCCACGCTGTCCGGAAGGGGAAAAAAGCCCTTAGCCCGGGCCACCTGGAGAAGCGCCCTCTCCTCCGCCAGGGCCTCGAGGTAGGGGGCGCGGTACTGGGCGAGGAGGGCCTGGGTCTCCGGGGTGTCGGGGAGGCCGAGCGCCCTCAGGGCGCTCTTGGC
>NZ_JBAMMI010000039.1:0-6749 GCF_039793865.1 Thermus sp. | reverse complement strand
GGGCACCCTCACCACGGCTAAGCCCTCCTTCTTGGCCGCCCGGTAGAGGGTGCGGTCAAAGGTCAAAAGAGTGCTGTCTGGGTGGAGCTCCTTGAAGAAGAGGGCCCCTTCCAGGTGAAGGGCATCCGCCCCCTTCAAAGGGTGCTTTTCGCAAAGCCTGGCCGCCCTCATGTGGCCTTCTAGGGTAGGGGTGAGGACCTCCAGGTAGTCCCAGAGCTCATAGAGTTCCCGGAGGGCCTTTCGGTAGAGGAGGCGGGTGAGCTTGTTGTCCCTGCGCATGGCGTGCAAGACTCCCACGGCCTCGGGGAGGGCAAAGGCGCTTGCGGCGTGGGCTTGGGCCTGGGAGAAGGCCTCCCGGGCCAGGTCAGAAAGGTCCTCTTGGAGAAGGACTTTGAGAAGGCCGCTTGTTTCCAGGAAGAGCCTCAACGCCTTTGCTCCTGAAGGTAGGCGAGGCTGGACTTACCGGGTTTGGGCACTACCGGCTCTGGAAGGGGAGGCTTCCCCTTTTTGCGGGGCGGGGTGATGAGGAAGGGGGCCTCTTCCTTGGGCTTGGGCCTCGTGCCTCGGGGCATGACCTTAGTGTACCCGGGCCGATGTGCCCGGCCAAGGTGGCCGGGCAAGGCGGACAAAAGCCTTGAGGAAGGCTTCGGGCCCCTTTGCCCTGGGCTTCGCCTGGGGGAGGGGAGCGCCAGGTTAGGGCCGTTTGGGAGAAGTGCCGGGTAAAATCCCGTGTCGCCTTTCCTTGCCCCCGTGGAGCCCCTGCCACCCTTGGAGAAAGGGGAGGAGGAAGAGCCTAAATAAAGGCAGAGAATGCCCCTTGTTTTGGGATTCATGGGAAGATTTTTGACTTGGCAAGTGTCGGGTGAAGTGTCGGGTTAGCCCGACACTCGGGTTTGCGTCCTGGAGGGCAAAAGTGGCCCAAGTGTCGGGTGTGGCGGGTGAGCGTCAGGTGAGTTTTAGGTGGCTTTTGTGCCGTCTTGGACGGCAAAAACTCAAAGAAGCGTCGGGTAAAGTGGCATGTCGCCTCTTTATATGCCCGGAGTGTTCCCCCCTCCCCTTCCCCCCTCCTCCTTTGGGGGGCGGCTTCACCGGGGGGAAGCCTCAAAAGGGGGCAAAGCGGCCTTTACCCCTAGGGCAAGCCTCTCCTACCCTGGGGGCATGGAGGCTTGGGGGGAGTACCGAGAGGAGGGTGGGGCCCCTCGGGGGGTAGTCCCTACCCTCTTCCGAGAGGAGGCCTCCTAGGGTTAGGGGAGGAGGACCTTGGAGCTTACTGAACGGCAAAGGCAACTCCTTGACTACCTGGCCCGGGCCGGGGAGGCCCGCCTCTCTGAGGCCGCCCAGGCTCTGGGGGCAGGGGAGGCGGGGCTCAAGGACCTCCTTACCCGCCTAAAGGCCAGGGGCCTGGTGGAAAGCACCTCGAGGCGTACCTGGAGGCTCACGGGGGAGGGGCTTAGGGCCCTCAAGGGCTTTGGGAAGAAGGCTTCCTCCCTCGGGGCCCTTCCCGCATGGACTTCTCTCCTTACCCTCTTGCCCACCCCCGAGTACCGGGCCCTCTTGCGCCTCACCCTAGCCGTGGCTTACCTGAGGCAGAAGGCCCCCTCCCTGGGCCCCATGCCTTGGCTAGGGGCTTACGGCCCTCCCGGTACGGGCAAGAGCACCGTGGGGGAGGTGGCCCTGGCCCTGGTGGGAGGGCGCTTCTTTGATGTGCGGGCCATGACCCCGGGAGAGGCCCTGGGGAGGAGGCGGCAGACCTCGGGAGGGGGCTGGGAGGTAGAGCCCCCTGCTACCCTTCAGGGGCCCATCACCGTCCTGGATGAGCTTGGGGAAGCCCCCCCTGAGCTTCAGAGGGCCCTCTTTGCCCTGGTCAACGACCGCCCCACGGTGCGCATAGAGGGGCAGGAGCTTCCCCACCGCGCCGCCATCTACGCCACTTGGAACCCCGAGGCCCGGGAGGTGCCCCTCCCCGAGGGGGCCAAGAGGCGGGGCCTCCTCCTCAACACCGCCCCCTACGCCCGTACCCTGCACAAGGCCTTCCTGCGGGAGGGGGTAGGGGAGAGGGTACGGGAGTTTCTAGAGGCCGCCCCCACCCCCTGGATAGACCTTGCCGCTTTGCCTTCCCCTTCCCTCGAGGGCCTAGACCCTGGGCCCCTCCGAGAGGCCCTTTATGGCCTTTTGACCCCGAGGGGTAAGGGGGAAGTACCCCTAGGCGCTTTGAGGCCCCTTTCCGTGGCTTATAAGGCCCTCTTCTTCCCAGAGAACGAGGCGGCCCTAGTGGAGGCCGCCTACGACATGGCCCTCCTCCTGGCCTCTCGCCCTGGGCTCCTCTTGCCCGGGTGGGAGAAGACCATGCACGCCTTGCGGAAGGACCTCCCCCTGGAGGAGCCCTCTCCTCCCGAGGGGGAAAGGGGCTACCGGGGGCGCATGGAGGAGAGGGGAAGGAGGAAGCGCCTTTCGGCCCGCATCAACCGGCTTCTAAAGGAGCTTTACCGCTACCGGGCCCTTACCCGCGAGGAAGAGGAGGCCCGTGCCGAGCTTCGGGGCAGGGCGGAAGTCCTCCTGGAGGAGCTTGACCGGGAGGGCACTCCCCTAGAGGCCCTGGAGAAGGACGGGGAGGCCCTTTCGCGGGACATGGAGGACCTTCTTGGGCGGGTGAGGCACCGCCTGGAGGAGGGGAGGGCCCGCCTCCTGGAGGAGGCCAAAGCCCTAAAGGCCCAGGCCCAGGAGGCCTATAACCTGGCCCAGCGCCTCAGGTCCTTGGCCTTGAGGGACCCCGAGGCGGGGATGGAGGAGCTTGAGAAGAGGGGGATGGTAAGACGGGTGGCCCCTGAGGCCCTTCCCGCCCCGGAAAAGGACCAGGGGGAGGCCATCATACGGGCCTTATCGGGAGTGGTAGGGGCCGCCCTGGCCCTCGGGGGACGGCCCGAGGGGTGGGGCATGGTGGCGAGGGCCGCCTTCCCCCAGGTATTTGAGCCCCAAAGGAGGCCTCCCTCTTCCTGGGAGTTCCGGGGGCAAAGGGTGAGCAACCCCCAGAGCTTCTTGACGGGCATGGCCCAATCCTTGGAGAAGTGGGCTCAGGACCTTTCCAGGAGGGCAGAGGCCCTAAGGATGCAGGCCAGGGGGACAGCCTGACAGCTTGAGGACAGCTCAGCCCCGGAAAAGGACCGCAATCAACCGGCAAGAAGGACCAAGAAAAAGCCGATAAACAGCGCAACTCTTTCACGACCCTCCGGGCTAGGCGGGGTGATTTTTCTGCTCGTAAGCGGTAGGCCGCCGGTTCGAATCCGGCCACCGGCTCCAGCTCCAGGACGCAAAAAGCCCCGCCTCGGAAGAGAGGCGGGGGATTGCTTTTGAACGACGGCTTGAGCCCCAACCCCATAGCACCCAAAGGCCCGGACCGCCCCAAAAGGGCGGTTTGGATTGGCCCACGAACTTCCCAAGAGCCGGGCAAAGTGGCCTGTTGCCCCCGTATATGCCTGGAGCGTTGCCCCTCCTTTGGGGGGCGGGCTTCGCCCGACTTGCCAAAAGAAGCCTTGGCCTGTAGACTGAGCAAGTTGAGGGCCCTCAGGGCCAGCCCCTGGTCCTGAGGGTGGTGCCCTGTGTGGGCAAAACGGGGAAGGACACTTCCCCGGGCGGATCTTGAGAACACGGGGGCAAGTCCAAGAAGAAGGGAGTGGTGGCACTGCCGACGATCAATCAGCTCGTACGAAGGGGCCGCGAGAAGGTCCAGAAGAAGAGCAAGGTTCCAGCCTTGAAGGGTTCCCCCTTCCGCCGGGGGGTGTGCACCGTGGTGCGCACCGTGACCCCCAAGAAGCCCAACTCGGCGCTTCGTAAGGTGGCCAAGGTGCGCCTCACCTCGGGCTACGAGGTCACCGCCTACATCCCCGGCGAGGGGCACAACCTGCAGGAGCACTCCGTGGTCCTCATCCGGGGCGGCCGTGTAAAGGACCTGCCGGGGGTGCGCTACCACATCGTCCGTGGGGTTTACGACACCCAGGGGGTGAAGGACCGCAAAAAGAGCCGCTCCAAGTACGGGACCAAGAAGCCCAAGGAGGCCAAGGGCGCGGCCCCGGCTAAGAAGAAGTAGGTGAGGGTATGCGGAGAAGAAGAGCAGAGGTACGCCAGCTCCAGCCCGACCTGGTCTACGGGGACGTGGTGGTGTCGGCCTTCATCAACAAGATCATGCGGGAAGGGAAGAAGAACCTTGCCGCCCGCATCTTCTACGATGCCTGCCGCATCATCCAGGAGAAAACCGGCCAGGAGCCCCTCAAGGTCTTCAAGCAGGCGGTGGAGAACGTGAAGCCCCGGATGGAGGTGCGCTCCCGCCGCGTGGGTGGGGCCAACTACCAGGTGCCCATGGAGGTCTCCCCCCGCAGGCAGCAGTCCCTGGCCCTCCGCTGGCTGGTGCAGGCGGCCAACGCCCGTTCCGAGCGCGGGGCGGCGGTGCGCATCGCCCACGAGCTCATGGACGCGGCCGAGGGCAAGGGCGGGGCGGTCAAGAAGAAAGAGGACGTGGAGCGCATGGCCGAGGCCAACCGCGCCTACGCTCACTACCGGTGGTAAGCCATGGCGGTTAAGGTAGAGTACGACCTGAAGAGGCTCCGCAACATCGGCATCGCCGCCCACATCGACGCCGGCAAGACCACCACCACCGAGCGCATCCTCTACTACACCGGCAAGATCCACAAGATCGGGGAGGTCCACGAGGGCGCGGCCACCATGGACTTCATGGAGCAGGAGAGGGAGCGGGGCATCACCATCACCGCCGCCGTGACCACCTGCTTCTGGAAGGACCACCGCATCAACATCATCGACACCCCGGGCCACGTGGACTTCACCATTGAGGTGGAGCGCTCCATGCGGGTGCTGGACGGGGCCATTGTGGTCTTTGACTCCAGCCAGGGGGTGGAGCCCCAGTCCGAGACCGTCTGGCGCCAGGCGGAGAAGTACAAGGTTCCCCGCATCGCCTTCGCCAACAAGATGGACAAGACGGGGGCCGACCTCTGGCTCGTGATCCGCACCATGCAGGAGCGCCTGGGGGCGAGGCCCGTGGTGATGCAGCTTCCCATCGGCCGGGAGGACACCTTCTCGGGGATCATAGACGTCCTCCGGATGAAGGCCTACACCTACGGCAACGACCTGGGCACGGACATCCGGGAGATCCCCATCCCCGAGGAGTACCTGGACCAGGCCCGGGAGTACCACGAGAAGCTCATTGAGGCGGCCGCCGACTTTGACGAGGGGGTGATGCTCAAGTACCTCGAGGGCGAGGAGCCCACCGAGGAGGAGCTGGTGGCCGCCATCCGCAAGGGCACCATCGGCATCCAGATCACCCCCGTGTTCCTCGGCTCCGCCCTCAAGAATAAGGGCGTCCAGCTCCTCCTGGACGCCGTGGTGGACTACCTTCCCTCCCCCCTGGACATCCCCCCCATCCGGGGCACCACCCTCGAGGGGGAGGAGGTGGAGATCCACCCTGACCCCGATGGCCCCTTGGCGGTCCTGGCCTTCAAGATCATGGCCGACCCCTACGTGGGCCGCCTCACCTTCATCCGCGTCTACTCCGGGACCATCACCTCGGGGTCTTACGTCTACAACACCACCAAGGGCCGGAAGGAGCGGGTGGCCCGGCTTCTCCGCATGCACGCCAACCACCGCGAGGAGGTGGAGGAGCTGAAGGCGGGCGACCTCGGGGCGGTGGTGGGCCTCAAGGAGACCATCACCGGGGACACCCTGGTGGGCGAGGACGCCCCCCGGGTGGTCCTGGAGTCCATCGAGGTGCCCGAGCCGGTCATTGACGTGGCCATTGAACCCAAGACCAAGGCCGACCAGGACAAGCTCTCCCAGGCCCTCTCCCGCCTGGCGGAGGAGGACCCCACCTTCCGCGTCTCCACCCACCCCGAGACCGGCCAGACCATCATCTCCGGGATGGGCGAGCTCCACCTGGAGATCATCGTGGACCGGCTGAAGCGGGAGTTCAAGGTGGACGCCAACGTGGGCAAGCCCCAGGTGGCCTACCGCGAGACCATCACCAAGCCGGTGGACGTGGAGGGCAAGTTCATCCGCCAGACCGGCGGGCGCGGCCAGTACGGCCACGTGAAGATCAAGGCCGAGCCCCTGCCCCGCGGCTCCGGTTTTGAGTTCGTGAACGCCATCGTGGGCGGGGTGATCCCCAAGGAGTACATCCCCGCGGTGCAGAAGGGGATTGAGGAGGCCATGCAGTCCGGGCCCCTCATCGGCTTCCCCGTGGTGGACGTCAAGGTCACCCTCTACGACGGCTCCTACCACGAGGTGGACTCCTCGGAGATGGCCTTCAAGATCGCCGGCTCCATGGCCATCAAGGAGGCGGTGCAGAAGGGGGACCCGGTGATCCTCGAGCCCATCATGCGGGTGGAGGTCACCACCCCCGAGGAGTACATGGGCGACGTCATCGGCGACCTGAACGCCCGCCGGGGCCAGATCCTGGGCATGGAGCCCCGGGGCAACGCCCAGGTGATCCGGGCCTACGTGCCCCTGGCGGAGATGTTCGGCTACGCCACCGATCTCCGCTCCAAGACCCAGGGCCGGGGCTCCTTCGTCATGTTCTTTGACCACTACCAGGAGGTCCCCAAGCAGGTGCAGGAGAAGCTCATCAAGGGTCAGTAGATCCTTTTCGGGGTGGGCCTTCGGGGCCCGCCCCTTGCTTGAAAGGAGAGCGAAGATGGCCAAGGGCGAGTTTGTTCGGACGAAGCCTCACGTGAACGTGGGGACGATTG
>NZ_JBAMMI010000038.1:0-6754 GCF_039793865.1 Thermus sp. | reverse complement strand
AGCTGGGGCCTCGAGGCGGGCATCCCCGCCCGAAGGGCCTCCCACAAAGAGGTCTCGAGGCCCGCGTCGCAATCCCCTTACGGGGCTATGTGGTTTGCAACGGGTTCTGGTCCTTCGGCGACGTGCGCGTGGCTAGGGTCGCAATCCCCTTACGGGGCTATGTGGTTTGCAACGTGCTCTGCGGGGCACGAACGGAGAGGTGGATTATGAGTAGTCGCAATCCCCTTACGGGGCTATGTGGTTTGCAACCGAGGCCGCCGGGCTCCCGGTGGGCCTCGGAGGATTCACCTGTCGCAATCCCCTTACGGGGCTATGTGGTTTGCAACAGGGGCTTTCCGAGGAGGAAGCGAAGGAGGTGGTGCAGTCGCAATCCCCTTACGGGGCTATGTGGTTTGCAACTCTACCCCCCTAAGAACCCCGTCCTGGACGGCACCGCCAGAGGGGGGTTTATGAGAAAGATGAAGCTTGGAATATGCACACGGCGAATAACGGGGGTTTTCGGGGGTTTGTGCCGATGAAAAGCCACAGGAGAAAGGGGCGATGAGAAGGGGAAAACGCATATTGCCCATCCCCAAGGGAAGAACTGGCTTTCAAGGTCCCCACCCGGAGGTCCGGGTTAGGGTCAGTATAGCACATGAGGGCAACGGTGCACCAAGTCCACTTTTGCGAGGAAAGAAACCTTCGGGACGAAGCTACCAGATGAGAAAGCTTTAAAAGACGGCTTTGCCCCGCAATTTTGCGCACAAGTGTAGCAACTAGCGCTTTCGCAAGTAAAAGGGCGTGTAGCGCTCCCGTCCCAAGAGGGCGGCCTTCAGGCGCTGGGCCTGGGGCTTCAGGAGCTCCCCAGGGGCTTGCGGAAACCCAGGGGGTGGGCCGTTTCTCCTTGGCCTTCCGCTCCTCCCCGGGCTTAGGCTTCCCCCCGATTTCGGAGAAGCTGAAGGAGGCCTATAGGCCCGCCGCCCCGTCCACCCACCTCAGCCCCGGAAGGGCCACCAGGGGGCCCGCTTTCGCAGCCCGAGCTTCTCCAGGCCCTTCTCCTTCAGGATCAGGACCTCCCCCTGAACCTCCTCCACGAGCCAGCCGGGGAGCTCCCGGCCGATCCTGCGGGCGTCCGGGCCCAGCCGGAGGTGGGGTTTACCCGCCTTCCACTCCAGCCGGTGCACCTTGAGCAGGGCCCGCATCTTCTCCTTCACCTCGGCGAGGCGGCTTTGGGAGAGGTCGGCGAGGCTTTGGGGCCTGGCCCAGGGGGGCGGGGCGCCCAGCACCTCCCCGAGGAGCGCCGCGAGGACGCGGGTGGAGGCGAGGAGCCAGTCCTCCTCTTCCCGGAGGGCCTCGAGGAGGCCCGGGAGGAAGGCCCGGAAGAAGGCCCCCCGGACCAGGAGAAGGTCCCGCTCGGCCTCGGCCCGCACCCGCCCCGCCACCTCGGGCCGGGTCTCGTCCAGGACGGCCTGGGCGTGGACGAGGAAGGCCCGCCTCCGGACCTCCTCGGGAGGGGCGTAGGCCTGGGAGGCGTTAAAGGAAAAGGCCACGGGGGTGAGGGTGCCCCGGGGGGTCTCGTAGAGGCTTTTCACCACGGGCTCCACCTTCTCGGAAAAGTCCCGCGGCGCCACGTCGTCAAAGACCACGGGGAACTCGCTCCCCGACTCGTGGAGGGCGAGGAGGGCCCGCTTCCCGAGCTCCGTGCCCGGGATGGGGTCCACGGGCACCCCCACCAGGCTTCGGGAGAGGAGCCTCAGGAAGGTGGTCTTCCCCGCCCCCGACTTCCCGAAGACCAGGGCGTAGAGGGGGTAGTGGTGGGGGGAGAGGCCCTCGAGGTGGGCCCGGCGGAGGAGGCGGCTCATGAGGGGGGCGGTCCAGTACCAGGCCCAGAGGCGGAAGTAGGCCTCGGCCTGCTCCCGGGCCTCCTCCTCGTGGAGGAAGTGCCCCGAGAGGTAGCGGTTGAGGAAGCGGGCCATGGCGAAGGCCTCTTCCCGGACCTCCGGGTCCTCCAGGGAGAGGAAGGGGCGTAGCTCCCCCAGGGCGAACACGCCCCCCTCCTCCTCCCGCACCTCCAGGAAGGGGGGGCCTTCCTCCTCCTCGGAGCGCGCCCTCCCGAGCTTAAGGGCCTTCACCGCCTTGGGCGGGATCTCCACCCCTCCGGGCCTGGGCTTGGCCTCCTTGGCCACGGGCTCGTAGACCTTGGCCCGCCTCAGGACCACCTCGGCCCGGTACACCACGGGCACCTCCTTGGGCACCTGGACCACCACGGGGCGCTTCTCCGCCGCCTGGAGGAGGGGAAGGTCCTCGGGCGCCGCCTGGCGCAGGAGGACCTCCGGGCGCACGGGGTCGGCCTCCCCCCGCACCTCCCGGTAGAGGGCGAGGAGGCGCTCCACCCCCTCCTCGTCCTCCACCAGGAAGAGAACCTCCGCCTGGCCCCCCTCGAGGGCCCTCCGGGAGAGGTTGGCGCTCCCCGCCAGGGCGAAGCGCCGCCCTCCCTTCTCCACCAGGTAGAGCTTGGCGTGGCTCGCCCGCCGGGAGAGGAGGAGGCGGAGCCTTCCTGAGCGCAGGGCCTCCAGCACCGCCTCGCTTCCTTTCACCTCTCCCTGGATCTCCTCCAGGACCAGGGCCTGGAGGGCGAGGAGCTGGTCCAGCTTGCCCACGGGGGTGGGGTGGCCGAAGACCACCTCCATCTCCCCCACCTTGGGGGCGAGCTCCCGGATGAGGCCCTCGGAGGCCGAGTAGGTGAGGGCGAGGATGCGGTCGGCGCCCTCGAGGGCCTCGAGGGAAAAGGGCTCCTCCCCTAGGAAGCGGACCCTGAGCGCCTTGGGACCTGCCGGGAAAAGACCTTCCACCCCAAACCCCCTTTCCCAGGCCTAAAACAACCATAGCCTTTTCCTGGGAAAAATGCAAGGCCCCTGGGGAACCACGCGCACAAGCCGAGCTTTTCGTGGGCTAGAAGGCCCACAAGAAGCCCCCACCCCCTCCGCGGCCAGCGCCCAGTCCCCTTTTAGGGCTATCCCGGCCAGCCCCATCGCCCCCGAGGGGCCGCCTCAGCCCGGGCCCGCTTCCGCCCCAAGAAGGCCCAAGAGGCGGCGCAGGACCCCCTCGGCCCGGTCCCCGTCTTCCGCCTCCCGGCCCCGCCGAGGGCGGAGGAGGTGGCGGACGTAAAAGCGGAAAGGGCAGGTGGCTAAGTACCCCATCGCGGCTTTTGCCGCGGTGGGGGCCCCAAAAGAGCTTTCCCGCGGCCAAAGCTTGGGCATCCCTTGTGCGAGGCTTTGCGGGGCCTGGGCCGCCTCGGCCAGCTCCCGGGCGAAGGCCTCCACCTCCGGGGACACCTCCGCGTTCCCCGGGCCCCGCACCTCCACCGCCCGCCATGTATCCCAGCGCTTGGAGGTGCCGGAGGGGATGGGTCTGGTCTTTCTTCCTCCCTACTTTCCCGAGCTCCAGCCCGTAGAGCGGGTCTGGCCCTTGGTGGACGCGGGGCGGGTGGACACGGAGGGGGAGCTTTGGGCCAGGGTGGAGGCCCTTTGTGCCTACCTGCGGACCAACCTCCTTGTGCCCCCGGGGCCGAGGTGGAGCCGCGAGCCCTTGCGGCCAGCCGGCATGCAGGGTACCGTAAGCCCATGAGGGTCCTGCTCTATGAGGGCCTCGAGGTCCCCCCCCACCTCCGGGACCGCCTGGAGCGGGTGCTGGAGGCCCTGCGCTCGGGGCACCTGGCCCAAGCCGAGCTCAAGAAGCTGACGCCCACCCCCTACTTCCGCGCCAAGCTCAGCGACAAGGACCGCCTCCTCCTCAAGCCGGTGCGGGTGGGGGAGGAGGGGGCCTGGCTCGTCCTCGAGGTCATCCCCAACCACGCCTACCACCGCTCCCGCTTCCTCCGAGGGGCGGAGGTGCGGGAGGAGGAGATCTTGGCCCCGGAGTCCGCCCTTGCCCAAGCCGAACCCGTGCGCCACCTGGACCTCAAGGCGCCCCGCTTCCACCTCCTGGACAAGCCCCTCACCTTTGACCAGGTTCAGGACGCGGTCCTCCGCGCCCCGCTTCCTCTCCTCCTCCTGGGCCCGGCGGGCTCCGGGAAGACCGCTTTGGTGCTGGAAAAGCTTCGCCAGCAGGCGGGGCGGGTCCTCTACGCCACCCTTAGCCCCTTCCTGGCCCGGGAGGCCCGCCGCCTTTACTTCGCCCACGGCTACGAGAACCCCTACCAGGAGGCCGACTTCCTCTCCTTCCGCGAGTTCCTGGAAACCCTCGAGGTGCCCGGGGGAAGGGAGGTGGGCTTCCGCGACTTCCTGCGCTTCTTCGCCCCCCGGGCCCGGGCCTATCCCTTCACCCACGCCCACGCCCTCTTTGAGGAGTTCCGGGGGGTGTTGCTGGCGAGCCCCGAGGGGCCCCTCTCCCTGGAGGCCTACCTGGCCCTGGGGGTGCGCCAGAGCCTCTACCCCAAGGACCTGAGGCCCCAGGTGTACGCGCTCTTCCAGAAGTACCTGGAGTTCCTCCAAGAGGAAGGGCTCTACGACCCGAGCCTTCTCGCCCACCGCTACCGGGAGCGGGTGGAGCCCGCCTACGACTTCGTGGCGGTGGACGAGGTCCAGGACCTCACCCTGGCCCAGGTGGACCTGCTCCTCAGGAGCCTCAAGGCCAAGGGCGCCTTTCTCCTCGCCGGGGACAGCCACCAGATCGTCCACCCCAACTTCTTCAGCTGGGCGACCCTCAAGAGCTACTTCTTCCGGGAGGACGCCCAGGCCCTGGAGCGCATCACCGTGCTTAAGGCCAACTACCGCAACGCCCGCAAGGTCTCCGAGCTCGCCAACCGCCTACTCCGGCTCAAGCAGGCCCGCTTCGGTTCCGTGGACCGGGAGAGCACCTACCTGGTGGAGCCCCAGGGGGAGCGGGAGGGGCGGGTGGTCCTCCACCGGGCGGCGCCCGAGCTCCTGAAGGAGTTGGACCGGAGGATCCGCCAAAGCGCCCAGGTGGCGGTGGTGGTCCTCCGGGACGAGGACAAGGAGCGGGCCCGCCAGGCCCTGGGCACGCCCCTCCTCTTCTCCGCCCAGGAGGTGAAGGGCCTGGAGTACCCCACCGTGGTCCTCTTCCGCCCCGTGGATAGCGCCCCCGAGGTCTACCGCGAGGTGGCCCGGGGAGTGGGCCCGGAAGACCTCGAGGGCCCCCTGGTCTACCGCCGGGCCCCGGACAAGGAGGACAAGTCCCTGGAGGTCTACAAGTTCTTCACCAACGCCCTCTACGTGGCCGTTACCCGGGCGGTGGAGGAGGTGGTCTGGCTGGAGGAGGACCCCCAGCACCCCTTCCTGCGCCTCCTGGGCCTGGAGCCCGGGAAGGAGCTGGAGGTGGCCGCCCGGGCCTCCAGCCGGGAGGAGTGGGCCAGGGAAGCGGCCCGCCTCGAGGCCCACGGCAACCTGGAGCAGGCCCGGGCGGTGCGGGAGGCCTTCCTCAAGGAGCGGCCCGTGCCCTGGACCGTGTACGACCGGGAACGGGTCCGGGCCCTCCTGCCCGAGCTCCGCGCGGGCCGCCTTCGCGGCAAGCTCCTCAGGGAGCTCTACGAGTACGCCCTCTTCCACCGGGCCCGCCCCCTCCTGGAGGCCCTGGCCCTGGCCGGGTACGAGAGGGCGCGGAACGTCCTAAACCCCTTCCTGGCCCCCAGCCTGGACTACGGCGAGGGGCAGTTCCGCGACCTGGAGCGGCGCCTTCTCCGGAGCTACGAGGGGCGGGGGTGGAAGGAGGTGCTCTGGGAGGTGAGGGACTTCGGGCCCGACTTCCGCACCCCCTTGGGCCTCACCCCCCTGATGCTCGCGGCCCGGGCGGGGAACCGGGAGCTCCTCGAGGCCCTCCTGGCCCAAGGGGCCGACCCCGAGGCCCGCGACCCCTTCGGCTACACCCCCTTCCTCCACGCCCTGGAGCGGGCCCTCTCGGACGAAGCCTTCGCCCGCGAGCGCTTTCCCCTGGTGGCGGACCTCCTCGTCCCCACGGCCCTGGACCTCCAGGCCGACGGGCACCTCGTCCGCCTTTACCCCCGGATGCCGGAGTACTGGGCCTTCCTCGCGGCCCTGGCCAGCCTCAAAGCCCTGGCCCTTCCGGAGATGCGCCTGCGGGGGCCCCTCATGGAGGAGGGGGTCACGGCCCGCTACCTGGCGGAGGCCCTGGGCCACCTGCCCCCCGCCCTCCTCCCCGCTCCTCTGGCCCGCAAGGAGACCTTGGGGGAGCGGAGGGCCTACCTGGGCGCAGTCCTGGCGCGGAGCGAGGTGGATAGCGACTACCGCCCCGCCCGCAGGCTCTTCCTCAGGTTGCGACGGGGGCGGTACCTGCCCAACCCCCGCCTCCTCCTGCGCCCGAGGGAAGGGGAGGCGGCCTGGACCCCCTTAGAGGCGGCGATGGACCTGGAGGGGCTCGGGCTGGGACGGCCCCACCTGGAGGGGCAGGGAAGGCGCGCTTGACGGAGGGCTCCTTCTCCCCTTGACCCCGAGCCGCCGGTGGGCGAGCCTGGGGGGCAGGGGGCGGAGGCGCCTCGCCTTGAGGAGCTCCTCCTCCCTCCTGCGCAGGCTCTCCTTCAGCTCCTCCGCCCGCCTTCTCGCCCGCCCCGCCCGGGCCTTGGCCCCCGCCTTTTCCTCCCTCGCCCTCACCTCTTCCTGAAGCGCCTGGGCCTCCCAGTACCAGATCTCCGAGAGAAGGCGCTCCCGCACCGCCTACCTGGAGGGCGCTCCCCAGGGGGCGAACCTGCTCCACCCGCGCGCTTCCTTCCGGGGTGAGGCCCCGAAGGCGCACCCCAGGG
>NZ_JBAMMI010000037.1:0-6782 GCF_039793865.1 Thermus sp. | reverse complement strand
GTGTGTGCTATACTCCCCCTAACCCGGACCTCCGGGTGGGGACCTTGAAAGCCAGGCTTTCCCTTGGGGATGGGCAATATGCGTTTTCCCCTTCTCATCGCCCCTTTCTCCTGTGGCTTTTCATCGGCACAAACCCCCGAAAACCCCCGTTATTCGCCGTGTGCATATTCCAAGCTTCATCTTTCTCATAAACCCCCCTCTGGCGGTGCCGTCCAGGACGGGGTTCTTAGGGGGGTAGAGTTGCAAACCACATAGCCCCGTAAGGGGATTGCGACGGGGGCCCTTAATGAAGAGGTCCAAACCCGGGACGGGTTGCAAACCACATAGCCCCGTAAGGGGATTGCGACCCCAAGGGAGAAGCGCGCGCGGAGCAGCCCACCCTCGTTGCAAACCACATAGCCCCGTAAGGGGATTGCGACTCGTAGACGGCAACGGTTTCCGCCTCGGCCACAAGCCGCGTTGCAAACCACATAGCCCCGTAAGGGGATTGCGACCCCGAAATGGTCACAGTCATAGCACCTCCTCGAAAAGTACGGTTGCAAACCACATAGCCCCGTAAGGGGATTGCGACAGCTCGTAGCGGCTGGGGGGGAGGGGAACCTTCAGGGGTTGCAAACCACATAGCCCCGTAAGGGGATTGCGACCGCCGCAAACCTCCCCGCCGCAAGGTGAACAAAGCCGAGTTGCAAACCACATAGCCCCGTAAGGGGATTGCGACAGTTTTTCCTCGGTCTTGATGGCCTTTATCTTCTCTAGGGTTGCAAACCACATAGCCCCGTAAGGGGATTGCGACAGGGCTTTATGGCTTGTAGGTCCAACCATCCCTCTGGGTTGCAAACCACATAGCCCCGTAAGGGGATTGCGACACGAACCCCCGCCGCAAGGGCGAGGTCCTCAACAATAGTTGCAAACCACATAGCCCCGTAAGGGGATTGCGACTCCTCTCTTTTCCAACACCTTCCTCACCAGGACCACCACCTCGTTGCAAACCACATAGCCCCGTAAGGGGATTGCGATTCCCAAGGGTTTCGGGTAGTCTAGACCCATGGCAAAGCGCCTGTATGCGGTGGCGTATGACATCCCCGACGACACCCGCAGGGTGAAGCTGGCAAACCTGTTGAAGAGCTACGGGGAGCGGGTTCAGCTCTCCGTGTTTGAGTGCTACCTGGATGAAAAGCTATTGGAGGACCTGCGCGCCCGGGCGAGGAGGCTTTTGGACCTGGGCCAGGACGCCCTGCGCGTCTACCCCGTGGCGGGGCGGGTGGAGGTCCTGGGGGCGGGGCCGCTTCCTTCCCCTCGCGAGCTCGCCGTGGTCTAGGGGGGCCGTGTGCAAACTTCACAGGGCGGGGAAGAGGGGAGGAATACCTTGGAAGCCATGAACCGGGACGGCCTGGACCTGGCCTTGGCGGGCCTCCTTCACGACGTGGGCAAGCTCTACTCCCGGGCCCTTTGGGGGGAGCGGCACGAGCGGGTGCCGGACCGCACCCACACCGCCTACACCGCCTACTTCGTCCAGGCGCACGCCGAGCTCTTCCGAAAAGCGGGCCTGGACCCAAGCTGGCTCGCCGAGACCGCAAGCCGCCACCACGAGGGCTGGCGGGACCGCCCCCAGTACCGGCCTGAGACCCCCGAGGCCTGGTGCGTGGCCCTGGCGGACACCTACGCCTCCAAGGAGCGGGAGGAGGGGGAAGGCGGGGGAAGCCCCCCGGAGGTGCCCCTGAAGCCCCCCTTCCGCCACCTCCGGGTGCAGGGGAAGGAGGGCGGGGAAGGGGGGTATAGCCCGGTCTACCGCCTTCCGGGGGAAAGCGGGGTGGGCCTCGCCCCGGGGGGCCTCTACCCGGAGGACCGGCCGGGCGTCTCCAAAGAGGTGTACGGGCGGCTCCTGGAGCGCCTCGAGGCCCGGCTTTCCGAGATGGCCCGCCTCCCTCTCACCAAGGAAGCCCTTCTCCTGAACCTCGCCCTGGCCTTCCAGGAGACGCTTTCCCTGGTCCCCGCCGACACCCAGTCCGAGCCCGACGTGAGCCTTTACGACCACCTGCGCCTCACGGCGGCCATCGCCCACGCCCTCTGGCTGTTTCACGGGAAAAGCCCCACCCCGGAAGACTTGCGCCGGGACGGGGAGAAGTTCCTCCTGGTGGCGGGGGACATGGGGGGCATCCAGGGGCACATCTACCGCATCGCCGGGGCGGAGACGGGGGTGGGCGGCATCGCCAAACGGCTTCGGGCGAGGAGCCTCGAGGTGAGCCTCGCCGCCGAGGCCATGGCCCTCGCGCTTCTCCGGCGCCTGGGCCTCACCCCCTTGAACCGCATCCTGGGGGCGGGGGGCAAGTTCTACCTCCTCCTGCCCCATACGGAGGAGGCGGTGGCCGCCCTGGAGGGGGCCAGGGAGGCCTGGGGCCGCTGGGCTTTGGAGCGGGGCGGGAGCCTCGTGCCCCACCTGGCCTGGGTGGCCTTTCGCGGCCAGGACTTCCAGGACTTCGCCGCCCTCCTCGCCCGCCTCCACGAGGCCCTGGCCCGGGCCAAGCTCAGGCCCTTTCCCTTCCTCCGCTCCACGGAGGAGACCCTGGGCAGGCCTTTGCGCCCCTGCGCCGCCTGCGGCCTGCGGCCCGCCCAAAGGGACGAGCCCGGAAGCCTCTGCGGGGACTGCGAGCGGGAAAGGGAGGTGGGGGGGCTCCTTCCCCAAAGCGACCGGGTGGGTTTCTTTGAGGACGGCGCCCCCAGGCCTTTCTTCGCCTTTCCGGGCCTAAAGGCCGCCCTGGGAGGGAAGCTTCCGGGAGCGGTGCACCTTTACCGGGCCCGCCTGGACTTCGCCCCGGAGGAGGCCCCCGCGGAGGCCAAGCCCCTCCTCGGCCACCTGCCCCGGGTGGCCCACGCCCTGAAGGCCCGGGGGTGGGACCTTCCGGCCTACCGGGCCTGGGCCGAGAAGGAGGGGCTTCTGGAGGACGAGGAGGTCCACCCCGAGAAGGTCCTCACCTTCGCCGAGCTCGCCGCCCTCTCGGAGGGCGCCCCCTACCTCGGGGCCCTCCTCCTGGACGCCGACCGCATGGGGGAGGCCTTCGCCACGGGGTACCGGCGGGAGGGGAGGGACCTCGCCACCCCGAGCCGCATCGCCGCCCTCTCCCGCACCCTGGAGGTCTTCTTCGCCGCCGAGGTGCTCTCCCTTCTGGAAACCCCCGGGCGCTACCGGGAAAGGCTCGGGTGGGGCGCCCTCGAGGCCCAGCGCAAGGAGGCCCGCTACCCCCTCCTCTACAGCGTGTATTCGGGCGGGGACGACCTCTTCCTCCTCGGGCCCTGGGACGCCCTTCTGGACTTCGCCCTGGACCTGGAGAGGCTCTACCGCCGCTTCACCCGCCACGAGGCCCTAAGCCTTTCCGGGGGCTTCGTCCTGGTGGGGCCGAGCCTCCCGGTGCCGGAGCTTTCCCGCCTCCTCGGCGGGGCCGAGAAGCGGGCCAAGGAGGCGGGGCGGGGAAGGCTCTTCCTCCTCGGCCAGGCCGTGCCCTGGGAGGAGCTTCCCGGGCTCAGGGCCTGGGCCGAGGACCTCTCCCGCGACCTCCGGCAGGAGCGGGTCTCCCGGGCCCAGGCCTACCGCTGGCTTTCCCTCTGGCGCCGCTTCGCCCCCCTGGAGGACCCCGGGGAAAGGATGCGCTACAAGCCCCTTCTGGCCTACGCCCTGAGGCGGGTGCGGGAGCGGGACGCAGGGGCGTGGGAGCGGTACCTGAGGCTTCTTGACCACCAGGACCCGGCCTGGGCCTACCTCCCGGTCTGGGTCCAGTGGGCGCTTTACCGGGAAAGGGAAAGAAAGGGAGTGGAGGTGCAACGTGTCTAAAGGAATTTCTATGGCTAAAACCGCCTTTGAGGAAGCCTTGATTCTGGTCAAGGACACCTCGCTGACTTCCAGCCAGTTTAGGAACTACTTTGCCGAACTTCGGCTTATTCAACGTGATTGGGAGGAAAGGGGGAAGAACTGGGAGGATATTCAGTTGGCGTTGGAACTGCTCATTGCACGCTTGGCCTATGGTCGGAGAAAGAGTGGGGGAGTGCCGGAGCGCTTTTTTCAGCTTTTGGTCCCCCAACTCAGGAAAGCTCAGGCCAGCCGTGAATCTTTCACAGAGGTTTCCAACTTCATTGAGGCCATTTTGGCCTTTTTTTACCCACTAAAGGAGCTGAAGGACGAGATAGACAAGGAAAACAGAGAGATAGACAAGGAAAACAGAAAGCTTCCTAGGGAGTCTCGGAAGCCTCGGAGAAACTTTGAGAAGGAGGCTAGAGAAAAGTTCGGCCGTTGGCTGGAGGGGGTGTGAAGCAATGAGACTGCAAAAGCTCAAGCGGATTCGTGGTATTCTTCTGGCTAAGACCGGCCTCAGGATCGGGATGAGCCGGGACCAGATGGCCATCGGCGACCTGGACAACCCCGTGATCCGCAACCCCCTCACCGACGAGCCCTACATCCCGGGCTCCAGCCTCAAGGGGAAGCTCCGCTACCTCCTGGAGTGGAGCCTGGGCGGGGACTACATCCTGAAGGCCAAAGAAAGGCAGGTCTACGCCTCCCCCGACCCCAAGGACCCCGTGGCCCGCATCTTCGGCCTCGCCCCGGAAAACGACAAGGCCGCCCTGAAGGTGGCCCGGGAGCGGGGCCCCACCCGGCTTCTCGTGCGGGACGCGTACCTCACCGAGGAGTCCAAGCGGGAGCTGGAGCGGGCCACCGCGCGGGGGGGGCTCTACACCGAGATCAAGCAGGAGGTCTTCATCCCCCGCCTGGGCGGGAAGGCCAACCCCCGCACCATGGAGAGGGTCCCCGCCGGGGCCCGCTTCCTGGTGGAGATGAGCTACCGGGTGCTGGACGAGCTGGACGAGGCCTACTTCGGGAAGTACCTCATGCGGGCCCTGGAGCTCCTTGAGCTGGACGGCCTCGGGGGGCACATCAGCCGGGGGTACGGCCAGGTCTACTTCCTCCACCCGGATAAGCCCCCGGAGGCCCAGGAGGGCCTGCCCCTGAGGGAAAGGCTTAAGGTGGAGGAGGTGGTCCTCGAGGGGGCCTGAATGCGGGCGACCCTCTTCCGGCTCTACTTCCAGGGGCCCCTGAAGGCCCTCCCCCGGGCCCCCACCCTCATGGGCCACCTCCTCTTTTGGTACCGCTACACCCACGGGGAGGAGGCCCTCGAGGCCCTTCTGGAAAGGTTTCGCAAAGAACCCCCCTTCCGCCTCTCCAGCGTCTACCCCGAGGGCTGGCTTCCCCGGCCCAAGCTTCCCCCCGTCCAGGTGGAGGAGACCGTCCGGCGGAAGGCCCTTAAGAACCTCGCCCTGGTGCCCCTGGAGACCTTCAAGGCCCTGGCGGAAAGGGGAGAGGGGGCCCTTTTGGAGGCCCTCGAGGTCCTGGGGAAGGCAAGCCCCCCCGAGCCGAGGAGGCTCCGCCGGAGCCGGGTGGGCATAGACCGGGCCACGGGGGCGGCGAGGCGGGGCATCCTCTTCACCCAGGAGCTCCTCTTCCCCGACCCCAAGACCCCCTACGCCCTCTACGTCCTGGGGGAGGCCCCCTTTGACCTCAAGGAGGCCCTCGCCTTCGTGGGGGAGATGGGGTATGGGGGCGGGGCCAGCGTGGGGCTCGGGCGGTTCCGGGTGGAGGGCCCCCTGGAGGCGGAGCTTCCCGAGGCCGAGGCCCCGAACGCCTACGCCACCCTGGCCCCTGGGCCTTTGGAAGGCGCCCTCTACTACGAGCTGGAGCCCTACTGGGGCCGCCTCGGGGCGGGGCATGGGGGGAAGCCCTTCAAGGCCCCTTACCTCAGGACCCGGGAGGGGAGCGTCTACCAGGAGGTGAGGAACGCCCTTTTGGACGTCTCCCCCGAGGAGGGAGCGCGGGCGTGCGAGGTCCTCGCGGTCTTTCCCCTGGGGGTGCGGGTATGATGAGGAGCTTTCGCCTGGAGCTCGAGGCCCTAAGCCCGGTGCACGTGGGCACGGGGGAGGCCTACCCCGCCTACGCCTACGTGCCCGACTTCGCCAAGAAGGAGGTCCACCTCCTGGACCCCGGCGCCCTCCTCCTCGCCCTTCCCGAGGCGAGGAAGAGGCAGTACCTAGAGAAGGTGGCCCAGGGCCCCAAGGCGGCCCAGGAGGTGCTTCGCTACCTTTACCAGGAGGGCCAGCTTCCTAGGGAGGCCATCCTCCGCACCCTGCCCGCAAGCCCCGCTTTCTTGGAAGCGGTCCAGTCCGCCACCGAGGAGGCCGCCCTGGAGTACCGCCCCCTTCCTTCCTCCCCCCTCGGCCCCTACCTCCCGGGCTCCAGCGTGAAGGGGGCCTTGCGCACCGCCTGGCTCTTCCACGCGCTGGTGGAAAGGGGCCAGGTGGCGGAGTTTGACCGGAGGGCGGAGGTGTGGGGGTTTAGGCCCTGGCGGGAGGAGGACGGGAACGTCCACGTCTACCCCTCCTGGAACCCCGACCTCCAGGAGAACCAGGCCTTTGAGGGGGCGGTGCTGGGCTACGCCCAGGAGGAGCGTCGGGGGCTTAACCTCTACCAGGACCCCTTCCGGGCGGTGCGCCTCTCCGACTCCGGCCCCACCCCCACCTTCCTGGACCGCATCCGGGTCTTCCACCCCAATAAGGACACCTCGGGGATGGTCATCCTGGCGGAGACCTTCCGCAGGGGCACCCGCTTCGCCCTCACCCTGCGCTACCACGAGGGCCTAAGCCGGGACTGGGACGGGAAGCGGGGGGTTTCCATGCCCATCCCCCCCGAGGCCCTGGTGCGGGCCCTCAGGGACTATTACAGCCTGGTGGCGGAGTGGGAGAGG
>NZ_JBAMMI010000036.1:0-45131 GCF_039793865.1 Thermus sp. | reverse complement strand
CAACCTGGGCCTCATGGCCCAGAAAATGGCTGGGTAGCAACTTGGGTTATCTTAGAGCTTCCTACCCACACAGGAGGCCCGATATGAGCCTAGCACCGGTTGTGAAGTATCGTCAACGCAAAACTTGCACTTGTTCGCTGCGGGCATAAGTAGAGAAGGTGAAGGTTTATGCGGGGTATGCGGGAGGTGCAAGTTTTGAGCCAGGGGAAGCCCCCAGGCCCCCACCTCCGCCCGGTGCTCCCCCGGCCTGAGCCTGGCGAGGAGGAGGGCGAAGAGGGCGAAAAAGAGGGCGTAGCGCAGGAGGAGGAAGGGGGCGTTCAGGTAGGGGCTCCGGTGGGCGAGGCCGGGGTCCAGGCTGGCCCCCGGCCTCGCCCAGGGGAAGAGCTCCGGAAGGAAGAAGAAGGGCAGGCCCAAAAGGCCCATCAGGGGCAGGAGGCGGGCCAAGGGGTAGAGGTAGGGTTCCAAGGGAAGGCCCCAGCGGCTTGAGAGGGCGTTGTGAAGAAGGAGAACGAGAAGGGCTCCTAAGGAAAGCAGGAGGAAGAAGGCGAAGGGGAAGTAGGCGGCCCGGGCCCCCAGGAGAAAGGCCGAGGCGTAAAGGCCTAGCCCCAAGGCCCAGGGCCACGGGGGTTTCGCTTCAATAGACCTCTGCATTCACCACCTCCAAGGGGCAGGCCTCCAGGAGGAGGCACCGCTTGATGTAGTGGGCGATGAGCCAGCGCTCCCGCTCGGGGATGCGGCTCCTATAGGAGAGCATGCGGCCAAAGCCGTTGGTGGCGGCGAAGTAGAAGTAGCCCTCGGGCATGGCCTTCACCCCAGGGTCGTGGAAGGACCGGGGCCTCGGCACCCCCAAGGGGATGACCCGGCCGTCCCCTTGGGCGTTTGGGCCGTGGCAGATGGCGCAGAAGCTCCGGTAAAGGCTCTTTCCCCGGAGAAGGTCTTCCTCGGTGAAGGCGAAGGGGTTCTCCGCGAAGCCCCCTTCGGGCTTGAGGCCCAGGCGCATCTCGGGGTTCAGGTTCTCCCCGAAGGGCACCCGCTCGGGGGGCACCTCCACCTTGAGGGGGCTTTCCCGAAAGGCCTTGACCTTGGGCTGGTCCCACATCCAGCCGCAGGCGGAGAGGAGAGGGAGGAAGAGGAGCCAAAGCCTAAGTACCCCACCGCGGCCAAAGCCGCGGTGGGGGCCCCAAAAGAGCTTTCCTAAAGCCAAAGCTTGGGCATCCCGTGTTGCGAAGCCAAGGTGTGGGCACTTAGCCACGGCGTACCTCCTCCACCTCCGCCCCGAGGCCCTCCAAGAGGGCCCGGGTGGCCTCGAGGTCAAACCGGGGGTCGGTGGCGTAGACGAAGGAGGGCGGGCCGGTCCACCAGGGCCTCAAATGTCCCCCCTCCTCGGGGGAGGGGCCTTTGCGCCTAACGGAGGACCACCCCGGGCTGGACCCTCAGGGCCCGGGCCAAGGGAAGAAGGGCGGAAAGGAAGGTGGCGAGAAGGCTCGCCCCGCTTACCTGCAAAAAGTCGGATGCCCGCATCTCCACGGGGAGGTGGGTGAGGAAGTAAAGCTCCCCCGGCAGGCCCACCGGGCGCCAGGAGAGGTAGAGGCAGAGGAGGTAGCCCAGGAGGTTTCCCAGGGCCACCCCTCCCAGGCCCAAAAGCGCCCCTTCCCAGGCGAAGACCATCCCCACGGTGAGCCTCGAGGCCCCCATGGCCCGGAGAAGGGCGATCTCCGGGACCTTTTCCACCACCTTGAGCACCAAGAGGTTGGCCACCCCCAGGGCGGCCACGGCCACGATGAGGAAAATCAGGAGGCCCAGGACCCGCTTCTGCAGGTAAAGCTGCTCCAGAAGGGTGCGTTGGGTGTCCTGCCAGGCCTGGGGAAAGAAGCGGGTGCCCGCCAGGGCCTGCCCCACCTCCTTGGCCCTCCAGGGGTCCTTGAGGCGCACCTGGTAGCCCTGGGCCTTCATCCCGGAGAGGCCCTCCACCGTGGCCAGGTCCACGAAGGCGTATCCCGAGTCCAGAAGGTAGTTCCCCGTGCGGAAGGAACCCAGCACCTTCAGGCGCAGCCGCTCCTGGGTGGCCGAAAGGGCGGTGAGGGACTCCCCCGGGTAGACCCCAAGGCTCTGCGCCAAGGCCGCCCCCAGGTAGATCCCCCCCGGCGCAAGCCTCAGGCCGAGCTCCGGGTAAAGGGACTCCCCTCCCTCCCCCAGGCCTACCAGGGTGGCGAAGTCCACCCCCGGCCCCCTGGCCCCCTCGGCCGGGCGCACCAAAAGGGCCTTGGTGGCGGCGAAGGGGGCGCTGGCCTCCACCTCGGGGTGGGGAGGCAAGGGGGGAAGCCCCTCCCCCAGGCGAAAGAGGACCAGGTGGGGGTAGGCCTTCAAGGTGGCCCGCACCAGGCCGCTGGTGAAGCCGTTGGCGAGGGAAAGGGCCGCCAGGAGCACCGCCACCCCCACCCCCACCCCTCCCAAGGCCAGGGCGGTCTGCAGGGGGCGGCGCCTCAAGTGGGCCAGGGCCAGAAAGAGGGCGAACCGCACGCTCCTTAGGATATGGGGTCTAGCGCCTGGGGTACTCCACCACCTCTAGCCGCACCAGGCGGCGGCCGAAGCGCAAGGCGGTAGCCCGGTCCGGAAGCCACACGTCCACCTTCTCCCGCATCCTGGGGTGCATCACGTCGGCCACCACGAAGAGGCGCTCGGCGAAGAGGTAGTCAAACTGCCCCCGGCCCCGGCCGTAGACCGAGTCTAGGTCCACGAGGCGCACCTTGGTCCCGTAGGGGAGCACCTTCAGAAGGTCCGGGCTCACCGCCAGAATGCCCAGGCGGGTGCGCATCCCCGTGGCGGTGACGAAGGGGGTGCTGTCGGTCTCCCGCACGCTGGAGGTGTAGGCCGTGGCCTGCAAGATTAGGACCTTCTTGTCGCCCGTCTTTGCGAAGGCCACCGCAACGGCGAGGGCGAGGAGGAGAGGCCAAAGCCAAACCCGCATAGCGAACCCGAGTATGCCCGGGAGTACGGGAGGAACCTAAGAACCGTGAGGCCCCCTCCTCATGGGAAGGGGGCATCATTATTTTAGATGCGCTCTGAAAACTCAAAATCCCCGCCCCAAAGGGACCTTCTTTAGGGGGGTTAGATGAGAAAACTAATAATAGCCCTTAGCTTTCTTTCATTCCACTCAAAGGCGGCCTAAGGGCAGGGCGTGCTGGAAATTACTCCAGCACGCCCAGGTAGGCGTAGAGGTCGGGGCCGCCGGGAAGGATTTCCACCACGAGCTCGGGGAACTTTTCCGCCACCTCCTCGGCCTTCTCCTTGGGGGTGTTGGGCCCGAGGAAAAGGGTGAGGACCTCCTTCCCCTCCTTGGCCAGGCGGATGAGGCCCTCGAGGACCTCCTCCGGGGTCTCCCCCACCAGGACGAGCCTCCCGTCCAGGAGGCCGATGGGCTTGTCCTTCAGGACCTTGAGCCCGTCCACCTCGGCATCGCGGCTGGCCCAGGTGACCTCGAGGGTCGCCGCCCCCTTCATGGCTTCCTCCATCTCGGGAAGGAGCTCCTCGGGAAGGCTTTCCGGGGTGTAGCGCACCGCCGCCGCCAGGCCCTGGCCCAGGGTGCGGCTCTTGAGCACGAAGGCCTCCTTCCCCTTCTCCTTGGCCAAAGCCGCCGCCCGCTCCGCCGCCAGGAAGACGTTGGGGTTGTTGGGCAGGAGGATCACCTTGGGGTTGGGCACGCTTCGGATGGCGGAAAGCAGCTCCTCCACGCTGGGGTTCTGGGTCTTTTCGCCCGCCACCACCCTGGCCCCCAGGCTGCGGAAGGCCCGGGCCACCCCGTGCCCCAGGGCCACCGCCACCAGGCCCGTGGGGGGAGGGGCCTCGTCCAGGAGGCCCGCCATGGCCAGGATCTCCGTGTGCTGCTCGGCCATGTCCTCCACCTTGGTGCGCACCATGCGCCCAAAGCGGGCCACGGTGGAAAGAAGGCCATCGGGGTCGTCCGTGTGGATGTGCCCCTTCACGTAGCCCTCGGCCCCCACCACCAGAAGGGAGTCCCCAAAGGGGGCCACGGCCTCACGGATGCGCTCTATGGGCACCTCCACCCCCTCCATGAGGAACTCGGTGCAGTAGCCAAAGGCCTCCGTGGCGAAGGCGGTCTGGGCGTAGCGTTCCACCTTGGGGGGCTCGGGAAGGGGAAGCCTAAGGGCGTAGCCCCTCAAGCCCTCCAGGAAACGCACGTACCCCGCCCCGCCGGCGTCCACCACCCCCGCTTGCTTAAGGACCGGCAGAAGCTCAGGGGTCCTCTCCAGGGCCTCGCGGGCGGCCTTCAGGGCGTTTTCCAAGACCTCTTCCAGGGTCTCCCCCCTGGCCCCCTCCCCGGCCGCCCGGGCCACGGTGAGGATGGTCCCCTCCACCGGGCGCATCACCGCCCGGTAGCCCGTCTTTGCCCCAAGGCGCAGGGCCTCGGCCAGGGCCTGGGCCTCCAGGGCCTCCCTCTCCCGAACGGCCTCGCTGAAGCCCCGGAGGATCTGGGAGAGGATGACCCCGCTGTTGCCCCGGGCCCCGAGGAGGCTCCCGTAGGCGATGGCCCGGGCCACCTCGGGCATCCTCGAGGTGTCGGCCAGGTCCAGCTCGCGCCTTGCGGACTGGAGGGTAAGGTGCATGTTGGTGCCCGTGTCCCCATCGGGCACGGGGTAGACGTTGAGGGCGTTGAGCTCCTCCACGTAGACCGCGAACCAGTCCGTGGCGTAGCGGAAGGCCTCCGCCAAGGCCTCAGGTCCCCAGCTAGCCACCCCCCACCCCCACCACGTGGACCTGCACCTGGGAGAGCTCCACGCCGGCAAGCTTCTGGGCGGCGAACCCCACCCGCTCCGCCAGGGACTCCACCACCGTGGGGATGCGGACCCCCGGGGCCACCACCACGTAAAAGTCCACCTGGTACTTCCCCGGGGCCTGGGGGTCAGGGCGGACCAGGACCCCTTCGCTGGCCTCCTGCCGCCCCAGGATCCGCACTACCTGCTCCTTCAGACCCGCCGGGGCCATCCCCACCACCCCCGGCACCTCGTGGGCCGCCAGGGCCAGGAGGGAGGCCAAAGCGCCCTCGGTGAGGGTGATCCGCCCTTGCATCCTACCTCCTCAGGGCCTCCTCCGGAGGCGTGTAGGGCAGGCCGAAGGCCTCGGCCACCCCGGGGTGGGTGAGGAGGCCCTTGTGGGTGTTGAGGCCCTTGAGGAGGGCCTCGTCCTCCAGGAGGGCGTCAAGCCCCTTCTCCGCAAGCCTTAGGACGTAGGGCAGGGTCTGGTTGGTGAGGGCGAAGGTGGAGGTGCGGGGCACCGCCCCCGGCATGTTGGCCACGCCGTAGTGGACCACGCCGTCCACCACGTAGGTGGGCTCGGCGTGGGTGGTGGGGCGGATGGTCTCCACGCACCCCCCCTGGTCCACGGCCACGTCCACGATCACCGCCCCCTCCTTCATCAGGGGGAGCACGTCCCGGGTAACGAGCTTGGGGGCCTTGGCCCCGGGCACGAGGACCGCCCCGATGAGGAGGTCGGCGTGCTGGACGCTCTTCTTGATGTTGGCCTCGGTGGCGGCGAGGGTCACCACCCGCCCGCCGAAGACGTCGTCCAGGTACTGGAGGCGCTTGTGGTTCACGTCCAGGATGGTCACCTGGGCCCCCATCCCGAGGGCAATCTTGGCCGCGTTGGTGCCCACGGTCCCGCCCCCCAGGATCACCACGCTGGCCGGGGCCACCCCCGGCACCCCCCCGAGGAGGACCCCCCGGCCCCCCTTGGGCTTCTCCAGGAACTGGGCCCCCACCTGGGGCGCCATGCGCCCCGCCACCTCGCTCATGGGCACGAGGAGGGGGAGGGAGCCATCGGGGAGCTGGACGGTCTCGTAGGCGATGCCCGTGACCCCGCTACGGAGCATGGCCTCGGTGAGGCCGCGGTCTGCGGCCAGGTGCAGGTAGGTGAAGAGGACGAGGCCCTCCCGCAGGAAGCCGTACTCCTCGGGCAGGGGCTCCTTCACCTTCACCACCATCTCCGCCCCCCAGGCCTCCTCCCGGCTCACCAAGAAGGCGCCCGCCCGCTCGTACTCGGCGTCGGTGAGGCCCGAGCCTAGCCCCGCTCCCCGCTCCACCAAAACGGTATGCCCCCGCCTTACCAGGCTTTCCGCCCCCCCGGGGGTAAGGGCCACGCGGTTTTCCAGGGTCTTGATCTCCTTGGGTACGCCGATCACCATGCTAGACCTCCTTCACGAAGATGCGCCTGATCTTGAGCTTAAAACCATCCCCCTCGGCGATGGCCAAAAGCCGCCTCCGGGAGTCCACCAGGGTCACGTAGCCCAGGGCGGGGATGGGGAGGGGCACCCCCTCCAGGACCCGCCGGGCCTCGGTGTGGGAAAGCTCCACCACGGGAAAGGGAAGGGCGTCCACCTCGGGAATGGCCTTGTCGGGGGCAAGCTCCCCAAGCCTCACCGCCCGCTCCAGGCCGATTTTGCCGATGCGGGTGCGCACCAGGCCGGAGAGAAAGGCCTTGGTCCTGAGCCTCTCCCCGAGGTCCCGGGCGAAGGCCCGCACGTAGGTGCCGGGCCCCACCACGAGCCGCACCACGGCGGTGGGGTAAGGCCCCAAGGGCTTGGGGAGCTCCACCTTCCGCCCTCCCTTCTCGGCGAGGCGCCACCCTTTGGCCGAGGGAGCGATGGGGTGGGGGGTGGGCTCGGGGTCCCAGGCCAAAAGCTCCACCTCGAGGTACCGCACCGGCCTTGGCCCAAGCTCCAGGGGCTTGCCCTCCCGGGCCGCCTCGTAGGCCCGCTTCCCCCCCACCTTGATGGCGGAGAAGAGGGGGGGCACCTGCTCCTTGACCCCGAGGAAGGAGGCCAGGGCCATCTCCAGCTCCCGGCGGTCAAAGCGCACCGGGGCCTCCTCGCTGATGGGCCCCTCGGCGTCCAGGGTGGGGGTGGTGGCCCCAAAGGAAACCCAGGCCAGGTACTCCTTGTCCTCTGCGGAAAGGAAGGGGACCAGCTTGGTGGTCTCCTCGGAGACCAGAAGGAGAAGCCCGGTGGCCAAGGGGTCCAGGGTGCCCGTGTGCCCTACCCGGCGGGTAGAGAGGCGCTTCCTCGCCTCCTCCACCACGTCGTGCGAGGTGAGGTGGAGGGGCTTGTCCACCGCAAAGAGGGCCATGCCTAAGGGATTGTATCACCAACTAGAATGGAAGGGTGGACCTGGAAGGGCGGTATCCCAGCCTAAGCTTCGCCTGGCCCCGGCCCGGGGTGCTGGAGATCACCCTGGCGGGCGAGAAGCTGAACGCCCTGGGGCCCGCCGCCCACCGGGAGCTCGCCCGGGTGTGGCGGGACCTGGAAGGGGTGGAGGGCCTGCGGGCTGTCCTCCTTAGGGGGGCGGGCGGGGTCTTCTCCGCCGGGGGCTCCTTCGGCCTCATTGAGGAGATGCGGGCCTCCCGCAGGGCCCTCCTCCGGGTCTTCCGGGAGGCGCGGGAGCTGGTGCTCGGGCCCCTGGACTTCCCGAGGCCCGTGGTGGCGGCGGTGGAAGGGGTGGCCGTGGGGGCGGGGCTCGCCCTGGCCCTCGCCGCCGACATCGCGGTGGTGGGGAAGAAGGCGAGGCTTCTGGACGGCCACCTCCGCCTCGGGGTGGCGGCGGGGGACCACGCTGTCCTCCTCTGGCCCCTCCTCGTGGGCATGGCCAAGGCCAAGTACCACCTCCTGCTGAACGAGCCCCTCCTGGGGGAGGAGGCGGAGCGCCTGGGCCTCGTGGCCCTAGCGGTGGAGGACGAAAGGGTCTACGAGAAGGCCTTGGAGGTGGCGGAAAGGCTCGCCCAAGGCCCCCTGGAGGCCCTAAGCCACACCAAGCACGCCCTCAACCACTGGTACCGGAGCTTCCTCCCCCACTTTGACCTCTCCCTGGCCCTGGAGTTTTGGGGCTTTTCCGGAGAGGAGCTGGAGGAGGGCCTAAGGGCCCTCAAGGAGAAGCGCCCGCCCCGGTTCCCATGAAGGCGCTCCGCCTCCAGGCCTTCCTCGCCCGAGCCGGGGTGGCGAGCCGCCGCAAGGCGGAGGACCTCATCCGCCAGGGGCGGGTGCGGGTGAACGGGGAGGTGGCCAGCCTCGGCCAGAAGGTGGGGCCCCTAGACCTCGTGGAGGTAGACGGGAAGCGGGTGGCCCTGCCCCAAGAAAGGGTGGTTCTCGCCCTCCACAAGCCCAAGGGGTACACCACCACCCGCCAAGACCCCCACGCCCAGAAGACCGTCTTTGACCTCCTCCCCGAGATCCCCGGCCTCCACCCCGTGGGCCGCCTGGACCGGGACTCCGAGGGCCTTCTCCTCCTCACCAACGACGGGGCCCTCACCCACCGCCTCACCCACCCCCGGTTCGGGGTGCGGAAGGTCTACCGGGTCTGGACGGAAGGGGGAACGCTGCCCAAGGAGGCGTGCAGGAGGCTCCTCCTGGGCGTGGACCTCGAGGACGGCCCCGCCCGGGCCCTGGCCTGCCGCCCGGCCCCTGGGGGAGCGGTCCTCGTCCTGGGGGAAGGGCGCAAGCGGGAGGTGCGGCGGATGCTCGAGGCGGTGGGCTACCCGGTAAAGCGCCTCCTCAGGCTAAAGGTGGGGCCCATCCGCCTCGGGGACCTTCCCCCTGGGAAGTGGCGGAGGCTTTCGGAGGAGGAGGTGCGGGCCCTGGAGGAGGCGGTGGGGAAAGGCCCGTTAGAATAAGGGCCATGTTCACGCCGGGGGACGGACCGGTGCAGATCAGCGCCGAGGCCATAAAGAGGCGGGTGGAGGAGCTGGGGAGGGAGATCGCCCGGGACTACCAGGGCAAGACCCCCCACCTGATCTGCGTCCTGAACGGGGCCTTCATCTTCATGGCCGACCTGGTGCGGGCCATCCCCCTGCCCCTCACCCTGGACTTCATCGCCATCAGCTCCTACGGGAACGCCTTCAAGTCCAGCGGGGAGGTGGAGCTCCTCAAGGACCTCCGCCTTCCCATCCACGGCCGGGACGTGATCGTGGTGGAGGACATCGTGGACACGGGGCTCACCCTCTCCTACCTCCTGGACTACCTCGAGGCCCGCAAGCCCGCCTCCCTCCGCGTGGCCGCCCTCCTCTCCAAGCCCCAGAGGCGGCAGGTGGAGGTCCCCATCCACTACCTGGGCTTTGAGATTGAGGACGCCTACGTCTACGGCTACGGCCTGGACCGGGCCCAGTTTGACCGCAACCTGCCCTTCATCACCTCCATCCGCCCGGAGGAGGAATGAGGTACCTGGACCTCCTCACCGCCCTCTTCGCCGCGGTCCTCCTCGTCTCCAACGTGGCCTCCACCAAGCTCGTGGTCCTGGGGCCCTTCACCTTTGACGGGGGCACCCTCCTCTTCCCCCTGGCCTACATCTTCGGGGACGTCCTCACCGAGGTCTACGGCTACCGGAAAAGCCGCAGGGTCATCTGGGCGGGCTTCTTCGCCCTCCTCCTCGCCACCCTCACCTTCCAGGCGGTGGCCGCCCTTCCCACGCCGAAAGACGCGGAGAGCCGCCGCTTCGCCGAGGCCTTCGGCCTCCTCCTCGGCCTCACCCCAAGGATCGTCCTGGGAAGCCTCCTCGCCTACCTCCTGGGGGAGTTCGCCAACGCCTACGTCCTCGCCAAGCTCAAGGTGCGCACCGGAGGGCGGTTCTTCTGGCTCCGGGCCCTCGCCTCCACCCTGGTGGGCCAGGGGCTAGACACCGGGGTCTTCCTCCTCGTGGCCTTCTACGGGGTCTTCCCGAACGAGGTGCTCCTCGCCGTCTTCCTCTCCAACTACGCCTTCAAGCTCGGGGTGGAGGCGGTCATGCTCCCCCTCACCTACGCCGTGGTGGGCTTCCTCAAGCGGGCCGAGGGCCTGGACGTCTACGACCGGGACACGGACTTCAACCCCTTCCGCCTGGCCTGAGCCCCGGAGGAAGTGGCGTAAGCTTTAGGGGGATGCCGGGGATCGCCATCATCGGGGCGCAGTGGGGGGACGAGGGCAAGGGCAAGGTGGTGGACGTCCTGGCCCGGGAAGCCGACTACGTGATCCGCTACCAGGGCGGGGCCAACGCCGGGCACACCGTGGTGGCCGAGGGGCGGGTCTTCAAGCTGAACCTCCTCCCCTCGGGGGTCATCCACCCCCACGCGGTGAACGTCCTGGGGGACGGGATGGTCATTGACCCCTTCCGCTTCCAGGAGGAGGTGGAAAACCTGCGGAAGGAGGGGTTCCACCCCAAGATCCTGGTCTCGGAGCGGGCCCACCTGGTCCTCCCCCACCACAAGCAGGTGGAAAGCCGCCACAACTTCGTGGGGACCACCGGAAGGGGCATCGGCCCGGCCTACTCCGACCGGACGAGAAGGGTAGGGATCCGGGCGGGGGACCTCCTGGACGAGGAGGTGCTGAGGGAAAGGGTGCGCCGCCTCCTCCTAGAGAAGCCCAACTCCACGAAGGAAGCGGGCTGGGACACGGAGGAAAAAGCCCTCGCCGACCTGCGCCGCATGCGGGAGATCCTAGGCCCCTACATCGCCGACACCGGGGCCCTCCTCCGGGAGGCCTGGAAGAAGGGGAAGCGCCTCCTCTTTGAGGGGGCCCAGGCCACCCTTTTGGACCTGAACTACGGCACCTATCCCTACGTGACGAGCTCCCACCCCACCGTGGGGGGGATCCTGGTGGGGACGGGCCTCTCCCACAAGGCCCTCACCAAGGTCTACGGCGTGGCCAAGGCCTACGCCACGCGGGTGGGGGAAGGCCCCTTCCCCACGGAGCTCCAGGGGGAGCTCGCCCACCACCTCCGGGAAAAGGGCGGGGAGTACGGGACCACCACGGGAAGGCCGAGGCGGGTGGGCTGGCTGGACCTGGTGGCCCTGAGGTACGCCTCCGAGGTGAACGGCTTTGACGGCCTGGTGCTCACCAAGCTGGACGTGCTCTCCGGGCTTCCCAAGGTGAAGGTGGCCGTGGAGTACCTGGACGGGGCCCGGCCCGGGGAGGCGAGGCCCGAAGCGGTGCGCTACCTGGAGCTCCCCGGCTGGGGCGACCTCTCCCACGTGAAGCGCCGGGAGGACCTCCCCGCAAACCTCCTCCGCTACCTGGAGCTCGTGGAGGAATACACCGAGGTCCCCGTGGTCCTCTTCTCCACGAGCCCCAGGCGGGAGGACACCTTCGGAGCGGTGAGCTGGGTGTAGCGCCCCCGTATACTAAAGCCATGCCCCGGAGCGCCCCCCTGCGCCGGGCCACCTTTGAAGAGTTCCTGGCCTTGGAGGCCTCCTCTCCCGAACGCCACGAGTTGGTGGAGGGGCTGGTCTTCGCCCTGGCCGGGGGAACGGACATCCACAACCGCCTGGTGGCCCGCCTCCTCCTGAAGCTTCTCCCCAAAGCCGAGGAGAAGGGGTGCGAGGCCTTCGCCGAAGGCGTGCTCCTCAAGGTGGGCGAAGCCGCCTACTACCCCGATCTCTTCGTCACCTGCGAGGAAACCCTAAACGGGGCCCCCTTCAAGGAGACCGCCTGCCTGGTGGTGGAGGTCCTCTCCCCGGGAACGGAGGCCATAGACCGCGGGGAAAAGCTTCTCCGCTACCGCGAGCTTCCCGGCCTTCAGGCCTACGCCCTCGTGGCCCAGGAGGCCAGGCGGGTGGAGATCTACCGCCGCCTCCCCGACGGAGCTTGGCGCTACGAGGTGGTGGAAAAGGGCCAGGTAGAGCTTCCCTGCATAGGGGCGGTCCTGGATCTGGAGGAGCTCTACCGGGGACTCCCCTTAAGGAAGGTCACGTAGCGCTCCAGGAGGAGGTAGGCCTCCCCCGAGGCCAGGACCTCCCGGGCCAACGCCACCCCCTCCTTTAGGGAAGGGGTCTTCCCCGCGGCGTAGAACCCGGCCCCCGCGGCCAGGGCCACGGCGTCGGCCAGGGGGCCCTTCTCCTCCCCCTTGAGGAGGCGGCGGGCGAGGGCCGCGTTTTCCTCGGGGCCTCCCCCCTTCAGGGCCTCGAGGGGGGCCCTCCCCAGGCCCACCTCCTCGGGGGTAAGGGGGTAGGCCCCCTTCCCCACCTCCACCACGCGGTTCTCCCCGAGGACAAGCTCGTCCGCCCCCTCCCCGTGGACCACGAGGCCCCGGGCCCCAAGCCGCTCCAGGGCCTCGGCCATGGGGGCAAGCCACTCCGGGCTGAAGACCCCTAGGACGTAGGTGTCGGCCCCAGCAGGGTTGGTGAGGGGTCCGAGGAGGTTGAAGACGGTGCGCACGCCGAGCTCGGCCCGCACCGGGGCCACATGGCGCATGGCGGGGTGGAAGACCCGGGCGAAGAGGAAGCCGAAGCCCAGGGCCTCTATGGCCTCCCCCACCTTTTCGGGAGGGGCTTCCAGATTCACCCCGAGGGCCTCCAAGAGGTCCGCGCTCCCCGCCCTGGAGCTCGCCGCCCGGTTCCCGTGCTTGGCCACGGCCACGCCCCCCGCCGCCGCCACCAGGGCGGCCAGGGTGGAGAGGTTTAAGAGCCCTTTCCCGTCCCCCCCGGTGCCCACAATGTCCAGAAGGGGACGCCTATGCACCCTGAGGCCCCTCGCCGCCTCCCGCATGGCCCTCGCCATGGCGGCGATCTCGTGGGGCCTTTCCCCCCTCGCCGCCATGGCGGCGAGGAGCCCCGCCGCCCGCACCGGGGAGACCTCCCCCGCCATCAGGGCCCGCATGACCTCGTAGGCCTCCTCCTCCGCCAAAACCTCGCCCGAAATGGCCTTCTTCACCGCGTCCATGGGTCCTCCAGGAAGTTCTTGAGGATGCGTTTACCCGCCTCCGTGAGGTAGCTTTCCGGGTGGAACTGCACCCCGTGGGTGGGGTAGTCCCGGTGGCGGAAGCCCATCACCGTCCGCCCCCCCGCCTCCTCCGCCCAGGCGTTCACCAAAAGGGCCTCCGGCACCTCCTCCACCACCAAGGAGTGGTACCGGGTGGCGGGGAAGGGGCTCGGCAACCCTCGGAAGACCCCGGTGCCGTCGTGGTGGATGGGGCTTACCTTGCCGTGCATGAGGACGGGGGCGGGGACCACCTTCCCCCCGAAGGCCGCCCCGATGGCCTGGTGCCCGAGGCAGACCCCCAGGATGGGGTAGCGGGGAGCGTAGCGCTGGATCACGGGGACGGAAAGCCCCGCCTCCAAGGGGGTGCAGGGCCCGGGGCTGATGAGGATCCGGTCCGGGTCCAGGGCCTCCACCTCCTCCAGCTGGAAGCGGTCGTTCCGCCACACGATGGGGCTTGCCCCAAGCTCCCCCAGGTACTGCACCAGGTTGTAGGTGAAGCTGTCGTAGTTGTCCACCACCAAGACCCTCATAACCTCTCTCCCCTTCGCTCCGCCAACGGAAACACCTGCCAGGCCTCCTTACCGGGGCCCCCATGCCGGCAGGGGCCGGCATGAGGGGTATCATAGCCCCTCCTCCGCCATCTCCACCGCCTTGAGGAGGGCCCGCGCCTTGTTCCAGCACTCCTCGTACTCCCGCTCCGGCACCGAGTCCGCCACGATCCCCGCCCCCGCCTGGACGTGCATCCACCCCTTCGCCACCACGAAGGTGCGCAGGGTGAGGGCCATGTCCATGGCCCCGTCGTAGGCCAGGTAGCCGAAGCTCCCCCCGTAGGGCCCCCGGCGGTGGGGCTCCAGCTCCTCAATGATCTCCATGGCCCGGATCTTCGGGGCCCCGGAGACCGTGCCCATGGGCAGGACGCTGGCCAGGGCGTCCAAGGGGGTCTTCCCCTCGGCCAAGACCCCTTCCACCGTGGAGACCAGGTGCATCACGTGGGAGTAGTGCTCCACGTGCATGGGCTCGAGGACCCGCACCGTGCCGAAGGCCGAGACCCGGCCGAGGTCGTTGCGGGAAAGGTCCAGGAGCATCACGTGCTCCGCGAGCTCCTTCTCGTCCTTGAGAAGCTCCTCGGCAAGCCTTCGGTCCTCCTCCTCGTCCTTCCCCCTCGGCCTCGTGCCCGCGATGGGCCGGGTGACCACCTTTTTGCCGTCCGAGCGGAGGAGGCTTTCCGGGCTCGCCGAGACCAAAACCACCTCCCCCAGGTCCAGGTAGCCCATGTAGGGGCTCGGGTTCACGCTCCTCAAGGCCCGGTAGAGGGCGAAGGGGTGGACGGTGAGGGGGGAGGAGAGCCTCAAGGAGAGGACCACCTGGAAGATGTCCCCGGCCCGGATGTAGCGGAGGGCCTTCTCCACCGCCTCGAGGTAGGCCTCCCGGGAAAGGTCCTCCCGAAAGCGGGCCCTCCCCCCCGCCCGCTCCCCCGGCACCCCGGGCAAGGGGCCCTTGAGCCTCCTCTCCGCCCAGGCGAGGCGGCCCTCCGCCTCCTCGAGGTCCCTCCCCGGGGCCACGAGGTGGAGGAGGTTTTTGAGGTGGTCAAAGACGGCCACCACCTCGGGCTCCACGAAGAGGAGGTCGGGGAGGCCCAGGTCGTCGGGCTTGAGGCTGGGAAGCCGTTCGTAGTAGCGGATGAGGTCGTAGGCCGCGTAGCCCACCACCCCGCCGAAGAAGGGGGGAAGGTCGGGGTGGCGCTCCAGGGGAGCATAGACCCGCTCGTAAAGGGCACGCAAGGGATCTTCCGTTTCCACCCGCTCCCCGTTCACCGTGAAGACCCCGTCCTTCAGGCGGAAGGTGCGCCGGGCCCCCACCCCCACGATGGAGAAGCGGCTCTGCCGGCCCCTTTCCACCGACTCCAAAAGGAAGCTCACCGGGGCCTTCTCGGAGAGCTTCAGGTAGGCGGTCACCGGGGTTTCCAGGTCCGCCAGGAGGGTTTTGCGAAAGGGTCTTATGGTCTCCATGCCGCCTCCTAAAGAAAGCCCCGGGGCGTGCGCCCCGGGGGAAAGACCGCCTCCCTCCCGGGGCCTAACCGGGCCACCAGCGAAGGAGGGTCAGGGTCATGCTCCCAGGATAGCCCAAAAGGTTCGCGGGGTCTAGGGGTTTTCCGGGGCGGCCCTAGAAGCGCTCGGCCACGGTCTTCATCTGCAGGAAGTGGAGGAGGTAGTCGGGACCGCCCGCCTTGGTGTCCGTGCCCGAGAGGTTAAAGCCGCCGAAGGGCTGGACCCCCACCAGGGCCCCGGTGATCTTGCGGTTAAAGTAGAGGTTGCCCACGTGGAACTCCCGCCGGGCCCATTCCAGGTGCTCCCGCTTCCTGGAGTAGACCCCGCCCGTGAGGCCGTAGGGGGTGTCGTTGGCCACCTCCAGGGCCTCGGCGAAATCCTTCACCCGGATCACGGAGAGCACCGGGCCGAAGATCTCCTCCTGGGCGATCCTGGCCTTGGGGGGCACCTCGGTGAAGACCGTGGGGGCGATGAAGTACCCCTCCCCCTCGAGGCGCTTCCCCCCGAGGACGAGCTGCCCTTCCCCCTTGCCGATCTCAATGTAGGCGAGGACCTTCTCCTCCTGGGCCTTGGAGGCCACGGGGCCCAGGTCGGGGTTCTCCTCCGCAGGGCCCACCACGAGCCTCTCCGCCCGTCTGAGGACCCGCTCCAGGACGGGCTCGTAGGCCTTCTCCGTGAGGATGAGGCGGCTCGCCGCCGAGCACTTCTGCCCCTGAAAGCCGTAGGCGGAGACGAGGATGCCCTCGGTGGCGGCCTCCAGGTCGGCGGTCTCGTCCACGAGGATGGCGTCCTTGCCGCCGAGCTCCAGGAAGACCCGCTTGATCCACCTCTGTTCTGGGGCCAGCCGGGAAGCCGCCTGGAGGATCCAGAGGCCCACCTCGAGGCTCCCCGTGAAGTTGATGAAGCGGGTCCTGGGGTGCTCCACCAGGTAGGCCCCCACCTCCTTCCCCTCCCCGGGGAGGAGGTTCACCACCCCCGGGGGGAAGCCCGCCTCGTGGAAGATCTCAAAGACCTTGGCGGCGATGACCACCGTGTCCTCGGCGGGCTTGGCCACCACGGTGTTTCCCACCACCACCGGCCCGGCGATCATCCCGGTGAAGATGGCGATGGGAAAGTTCCAGGGGGCGATGACCACCCCGGCCCCCAACGGGATATAAAAGCTCTCGTTGTCCTCGCCGGGGTAGGGCACCACCTCCACCGAGGGGTACTTGTACTTCAGGGCCTGGCGGGCGTAGTACTCCAGGAAGTCAATGGCCTCGGCCACCTCGGCGCTGGCCTCCACCCAGTTCTTGCCGATCTCGTAGACCAAGGTGGCCTCGAGCTCCCGCCGCCTCCTCTTCATGAGGGCCGCCGCCTTGAGGAGGAGGCGGCTTCGGTCCTCCTGGGGCCAGTCCTTCCAGGTCTTGAAAGCCTTCCAGGCGGCCTCGAGGGCGGCCTCCGCCTCCGCCTTTCCCGCCTTGGCCACCGTCCCCACCACCTCCCTCGGCGCCGAGGGGTTGAGGGAGGCGATGCGCTCCTTCGTGTCCACCCACTCCCCCCCGAGGTAGAGGGGGTAGTGGCGGCCAAACTCGCCGCGAACCCGCCTCAGGGCCTCGCGCATGGCGCGCCGGGCCTCCTCCGTCTGGAAGGTCTCAATGGGTTGGTTCCGGAAAGGTTCCACCGTCATCCTCACTTCACCTCCTCTAGCCGGAGACCAGGCTCCTCAGGACCAGGAAGAGGTTCTCCGGCCTTTCCGCGATCCTCCGGGTGAGGTAGGGGTACCAGTCCCGGCCGTAGGGCACGTAGGCCCGCACCGTGTACCCCTCCCGGGCGAGCCTCCTCTGCTCCTCGGAGCGCACCCCGTAGAGGAGCTGGAACTCAAAGCCCTCCCTGGGAATGCCCATGGCCTCCGTGTAGCGCTTCACCTCGGCGATGAGCCTGGGGTCGTGGGTGGCGAAGGCCACGTAAAGCCCCTCCCTAAGGGCGAGCTTTACCAGGTGCAGGTACTCGGCGTCAATGAGGCGCTTGTCCTGGAAGGCCACCTCCTTGGGCTCCCGGTAGGCCCCCTTCACCAGGCGGAGGTTGGGCCGGTAGGGGAGGAGGTCCAAAAGGTCCTTCTCCGTGCGGTAGAGGTAGCTTTGCAAAACGATCCCCACCCCGGAAAAGCCCTCCTCCCTCAGGGCCTTGTAGACGCGCAAGGTGGCCTCCACCCGGGGGGAGTCCTCCATGTCCAGCCGCACGAAGACCCCCCGGGCCTCCGCCTCCTTGAGGATCTCCCGGAGCAAGGAGAGGGCGAGGTCCTCGGAGAGGTCCAGGCCGAGCTGGGTGAGCTTCAAGGAGACGTACTTGGGCCAGGGCTTCTCCCCCAAGGCCCAGACGAGCTCAAGAAGCCCCCGCTGGAAGGCCCGGGCCTCCTCCTCGGTGCGCACCATCTCGCCCAAAAGGTCCAGGATGGCGTGGACGCCCTCCCGCTCCAGGGCCTCCGCCGCTTTCAGGGCCTCCTCCAGGGTCTCCCCCGCCACGTAGCGCCGCACCAGGCCCTTCGCCCGGGTGCGAACAAGGCGCTCCACCTGAGGGTTGCCCGCCACCTCCAGGACAAAGGACCGATAGGCCAGGTCTAGGTTCATACCCCTCCTTTCAGCCGCCCCACCACCAGGTCGCGGAAGCGGAAGACGTGGGCCTCCACCGCCCGCCTCGCCCCTTCCGGGTCCTTGCGGGAGAGGGCCTCGAGGATGGCCCGGTGCTCCCGCCTCGTGGCCTCGTCCTGGGAGAGGGTGGGGAGGGCGCTCCGGGCCAGGGCCAGGGTGGCGAGGAGGTCCTCGTAGAGGCGGTAAAGCGTCCGGTTCCCGGATAGCCGCACCAGGGCGCGGTGGAACTCCAGGTCCCGGCGCATCTGCTCGGGGTAGTCCTCCCGGGGGGCCTCGTCAATGGCCCGAAGAAGCCCTGAAAGCTCCTCAAGCTCCCAGGGCGTGGCCCTAAGGGCCGCCTCCCGGGCCGCCTCCCCCTCCAAAAGCGCCCGCACCCCGTAGACCTCCTCCACCTCCTCCGGGGTGAAGGCCTTGACCCTCGCCCCCTTCCCCGGGACGAGCTCCACCAGGCCTTCCTCGGCGAGGCGCATCAGGGCCTCCCGCACGGGGGTGCGGGAGACCCCCAGGTCCTGGGCCAAAAGGGGCTCGGAGAGCCTCTCCCCCGGGGAAAAGCGCCCCGAGAGGAGGAGGTCCTTGAGGTGGCGGTAGACCGCCTCGCGCACCTGGTTGGGGCGGCGGAAGCCCAGGGTCTGCATCCTGTATACAGGATGTACCAAGCGTACCCAAAAGTCAAGCCAAGGGCGGCTCCTAGGGCCACCCCTGGCCTTTATTGAGGCTATTTAGCAGGCTGAGGCAACGGTTGCCCGTCCGGGCCGTATTTGAAGTAAGAGGGCGGAATACGACGAATTAGTTCCTCAACGGCCTTGCTCACCATTACAGCCAGGGCCTTACCCTCCACCCGGAAAGCGGCCACAACGGCGCCCGTCCTCACATCAACCGCACGGAAATCCACAGCTACGAAATCCACAGCTACGTACGCTTTCTTCTGCCCTCCTCCCAAAACTCCCAAGAGGCCTCCCATCAAGCCTCCGCCACGTGTACCCCCAGCATCTGTTTCGAAGGCCGTGATGGTCCCAGTTATCAAAATCTCCGCCCCTTGCAGCTGCTGGGCCTGGTTACCAATTTGGCTCTCCTTCTGCAGCTGCTCTAACACAGATCGTTCGTAAACAATGAAATGATTGGAGTTAATAAGGGCGGTAATAAGCATATCGGATATGCCAGCGCCCACGTCACCCTTACTGGTTGAAACCTCAACGCCGAAGAGCTTACCCAGAATAGCCACACCCACTTGTGAGGAGTCCACACCTGGGCCACACTTTTCTGCCTTGCACGGAAAGGAAGCCACGACTACCTTCGCCCGGGGCCCCGTGTAGTCAAGGTAGGGGTTATCTGGGGAAAGCCCCGAGTCCACCTTGGTTGTTACCTGGGGTGCGCAAGCGCCCAAAACTACCGCTCCAACCAGAAGAAGCCAGGTCCTCCGCACGAAACCTTTACCTCCTTGCTCATCCACCCCCATGGGGGGGTCGGTGAACAGTCTATTAGATATAGTAAAGGGAGAGCAAGCCCACTCAAACCTGACGAAAGATTTTTGGGTGATGATGTCGGCTTTTCCTCTCTAGCCTAGGGCTTTTTTAGCATTTCTTTGAACCATCCCCCCCCCACCGCTTCCAGTAAGGTCCAAATCGCACCTCGTAGCTCCTCGCCGCCCCCTCGGGGCCGGGGTCCACCCCGAGCTCCTTCGCCAGGAAGTAGCGGTGGTCCATGACCCAGAGGTAGAAGTCGGCCTCAGTGCGGCCTGGGAAGTCCTTAAGGAGTCCCAAAAGAGCGTGAGAGGGCGGACAAGCGCCCCTGGACAACCGGGCGCCCGAGGGGTTAGATAGGGCCATGGCCTTGGACCTGCGGACCCGCGTGCAGGCAGAGCTGGAAAGGCTTAAGCGGGAGGGGCTCTATATCCGCCCCAGGGTCCTCGAGGCCCCCCAGGAGCCCATCACCCGGGTGGAGGGGCGGGAGGTGGTGAACCTCGCCTCCAACAACTACCTCGGCTTCGCCAACCACCCCTACCTCAAGGAGCGGGCCCGCCAGTACCTGGAGCGGTGGGGGGCGGGAAGCGGGGCGGTGCGCACCATCGCCGGAACCTTCCCCTACCACCTGGAGCTGGAGGAGGCCCTGGCCCGCTTCAAGGGGACGGAAAGCGCCCTCGTGCTCCAGTCGGGCTTCACCGCCAACCAGGGGGTGCTGGGGGCCCTCCTCCAGGAGGGGGACCTGGTCTTCTCCGACGAGCTGAACCACGCCAGCATCATCGACGGCCTCCGCCTCACCAAGGCCACCCGGCTGGTCTTTCGCCACGCCGACGTGGCCCACCTGGAGGAGCTCCTCAAGGCCCACGACACCGACGGCCTCAAGCTCATCGTCACCGACGGGGTCTTCTCCATGGACGGGGACATCGCCCCCCTGGACCGGATCGTCCCCCTGGCCAAGCGGTACGGGGCGGTGGTCTACGTGGACGACGCCCACGGGAGCGGGGTCTTGGGGGAGATGGGGAAGGGGACGGTCCACCACTTCGGCTTCCACCAGGACCCCGACGTGGTCCAGGTGGCCACCCTCTCCAAGGCCTGGGCGGGGATCGGGGGGTACGCCGCGGGGGCCTTGGAGCTCAAGGAGCTCCTCGTCAACAAGGCGAGGCCCTTCCTCTTCTCCACGAGCCACCCGCCCGCGGTGGTGGGGGCGCTCCTCGGGGCTTTAGAGCTCATCCAGAAGGAACCCGAGCGGGTGGAAAGGCTCTGGGAGAACACCCGCTACTTCAAGCGGGAGCTCGCCCGCCTGGGCTACGACACCCTGGGGAGCGAGACCCCCATCACCCCGGTCCTCTTCGGCGAGGCGACCCTGGCCTTTGAGGCGAGCCGCCTCCTCCTGGAGGAGGGGGTCTTCGCCGTGGGCATCGGCTTCCCCACCGTGCCCCGGGGCAAGGCGAGGATCCGCAACATCGTCACCGCCGCCCACACGAAGGAGATGCTGAATAGGGCCCTCGAGGCCTACGAGAAGGTGGGCAGGAGGCTCGGTATAATCCGCTAAATGTTCTTCCCCCCTTCCCTCCCTCCCACGCCCTCCGGGCGGAGCCTGGGCCGGGTGGAAACGCCCCCCGAGGTAGTGCGCTTCATGGTGGGCCTGGCCGAGGCCCCGAAAGGGGGAAGGGTGCTGGAGCCCGCCTGCGCCCACGGGCCCTTCCTAAGGGCCTTCCGTGAGGTCCACGGGACGGGCTACCGCTTCTTCGGGGTGGAGATCGACCCCTCCGCCCTGGACCTTCCCCCTTGGGCGGAAGGGGTGGTGGCGGACTTCCTCCTTTGGGAGCCGCCTGGGGAAGCCTTCGACCTGGTCCTGGGGAACCCGCCCTACGGTATTGTAGGAGAGGCCAGCAAGTACCCCATCCACGTCCTCAAAGAGGTCAAGGGCCTCTACAAGAAGGCCTTTTCCACCTGGAGGGGGAAATACAACCTGTATGGGGCTTTCATAGAGAAGTCCGTCCGGCTTCTAAGACCTGGCGGGATGCTCGTCTTCGTGGTCCCCGCCACGTGGCTCGTCTTGGACGATTTCTCCCTCCTTAGGGCGTTTTTGGCCCAGGAGGGAAGGGTGGAGGTGTACTACCTGGGCGAGGTCTTCCCCGGAAGAAGGGTGAGCGCCGTGGTCCTCCGATTCCAGAAGGGAGGGAAGGGCCTTGCCCTCTGGGACACGAAGCGGGAGGGGGGGGAATTCGTTCCCGCGCTTTGGGAAGAGTACCCCGACTGGCGAGGAGAGATGGTTCGCTTCGAAACCGAGGAAACCCGAAGGCTGGAAGCCTCCGGAACGCCCCTCGGCAAGCTCTTCCGCATACGCTTCGCCGCGAGGAGCCCGGAGTTCAAAAGGCACCCCGCCGTCCAAAGGGAACCGGGGCCAGGCCTGGTGCCCGTCCTCACGGGAAGGAATCTCAAGCCAGGCTGGATAGACTACGAGAAGAATCACTCGGGCCTTTGGATGCCCAAGGAGAGGGCCAAGGAGCTCAGGGACTTTTATGCCACGCCCCACCTGGTGGTGGCCCACACCAAGGGGACCAAGGTGGTGGCCGCTTGGGACGAAAGGGCCTATCCCTGGCGGGAGGAGTTCCACCTTCTCCCCAAGGAAGGTGTGAGGCTAGATCCCTTGCTCCTGGCGCAATGGTTAAACTCCGAAGAAATGCAGGCGCACGTTAGGACCCTTTATCGGGACTTCGTACCCCACCTGACGCTGAGGATGCTAGAAAGGCTTCCCCTGAGGAGGGAATATGGCTTCCACACAAGCCCAGTCCGCTGGGAAAGGGTGGCCCAGGAAGCCCTCACCGGCCCGTGAAGTACGCCCGGAGGACGAGCCCCAAAGAGAAGAGGAGTCCCAAGGCCACGAAAAGCTCGGGGCGCTTCGGGGGGTCTTTCAGGCCGCGGTGGAGCCACCCTCCGGGCTCGAGGCCCCCCAGGTAGTGGAGCCCGGCGGCGAGGAGGAGGCCGTAGAGGAGGTGGAGGCCGTCCTTGGGCCTGAGGCCCTGGGGGAGGAGGAGAAAGCCCAAGAGGACCTGGAGGATGGCCGCCCAGGCCACCCCCCGAAGAAAGGCGTAGAAGCGGGAAGGGAGGGGGCGGAAGAAGCCAAAGAGGCCCACGAGGGCCAAGGCGGGCACCGCAACCAGGAGGAAAAGGCCCAAGGAGGCGTGCAGGAAGATCCCAACCATGAGGGCAGGATACCCGGGGAACGCCCGGGCGGGAAGCGCCGATACGCTGGCCCCAGTCCGATAAACTTTCCGGGCCCAGGCGGGGAGAGCCTCCTTCGCAAGGGGAAAAACCCCACTCCGGTTGTGGTATACTGAAGGGGTGAGCTACGACGCTTCCGCCATTAAGGTGCTCAAGGGCCTGGAGGGGGTCCGCCACCGCCCGGCCATGTACATCGGCGGCACGGGGGTGGAGGGCTACCACCACCTCTTCAAGGAGATCCTGGACAACGCCGTGGACGAGGCCCTAGCGGGCTACGCCACGGAGATCCTGGTGCGCCTCAACGAGGACGGCTCCCTCGCCGTGGAGGACAACGGCCGCGGCATCCCCGTGGACCTCATGCCCGAGGAGGGGAAGCCCGCCGTGGAGGTCATCTACACCACCCTCCACTCCGGGGGCAAGTTTGAGCAGGGCGCCTACAAGGTCTCCGGGGGGCTCCACGGGGTGGGGGCGAGCGTGGTGAACGCCCTTTCCGAGTGGACCGTGGTGGAGGTCTTCCGGGGGGGGAAGCACTACCGGATCGCCTTCAGCCGGGGCGAGGTCACAGAAGCCCTCCGGGTGGTGGGCGAGGCCCCCAGGGGGAAGACCGGAACCCGGGTCACCTTCAAGCCCGACCCCGAGATCTTCGGGAACCTCCGCTTTGACCCGAGCAAGATCCGGGCCCGCCTCCGGGAGGTGGCCTACCTGGTGGCCGGGCTCAAGCTCGTCTTCCAGGACCGCCAGCACGGCAAGGAGGAGGTCTTCCAGGACCGGGGGGGCGTGGCCTCCTTCGCCAAGGCCTTGGCCGAGGGGGAGGATCTCCTCTACGAGAAGCCCTTCCTCATCCGGGGCACCCACGGGGAGGTGGAGGTGGAGGTGGGCTTCCTTCACACCCAGGGGTACAACGCCGAGATCCTCACCTACGCCAACATGATCCCCACCCGGGACGGGGGCACCCACCTCACCGCCTTCAAGTCCGCCTACAGCCGCGCCCTGAACCAGTACGCCAAGAAGGCGGGCCTCAACAAGGAAAAAGGGCCCCAGCCCACGGGGGACGACCTTCTGGAGGGGCTTTACGCCGTGGTCTCGGTGAAGCTTCCCAACCCCCAGTTTGAGGGGCAGACCAAGGGGAAGCTCCTGAACCCCGAGGCGGGAACCGCCGTGGGCCAGGTGGTCTACGAGAGGCTTCTAGAGATCCTGGAGGAGAACCCCCGCATCGCCAAGACCATCTACGAGAAGGCCCTAAGGGCCGCCCAGGCCCGGGAGGCGGCGAGGAAGGCGAGGGAGCTTGTCCGCAGGCAAAACCCCCTGGAGTCCGACGAGCTTCCCGGAAAGCTCGCCGACTGCCAGACGGAAAACCCCGAGGAGGCGGAGCTTTTCATCGTTGAGGGGGACTCGGCGGGGGGAAGCGCCAAGCAGGGCCGGGACCGCCGCTTCCAGGCCATCCTGCCCCTTAGGGGCAAGATCCTCAACGTGGAGAAGGCGGGGCTTTCCAAGGCCCTGAAGAACGCCGAGGTGCGGGCCATGGTCTCGGCCATCGGCGTGGGCATCGGGGGGGAGGGGGAGGCCCACTTTGACCTCGAGGGCCTCCGCTACCACAAGATCATCATCATGACCGACGCCGACGTGGACGGGAGCCACATCCGCACCCTTCTCCTCACCTTCTTCTACCGCTACATGCGCCCCCTCATTGAGCGGGGCCACGTCTACATCGCCCAGCCCCCCCTCTACCGCCTGCAGGTGGGGAAGAAGGTGGAGTACCTCTACTCCGACGAGGAGCTCCAGGCCCGCCTCAAGGAGCTGGAAGGAAAGAGCTACGAGGTCCAGCGCTTCAAGGGCTTGGGGGAGATGAACCCGGAACAGCTTTGGGAGACCACCATGAACCCCGAGAAGCGGGTCTTAAAGCGGGTGGAGCTCCAGGACGCCCTCGAGGCCAGCGAGCTCTTTGAGAAGCTCATGGGGCAGGAGGTGGCCCCGAGGCGGGAATTTATTGAGGAGCACGCCCGCTACGCCGAGCTGGACGTCTAATACCCCCTATGCCAGCCCAAGGCGTGGGGGCCCGGAAAAGGGGTCCCCCCGCCTCCGGTTTGGGCGGGGCTTCCGTCCTTCCCCAAGGGCGGGGGCCCCGAAGGGCGCCCCCCTAGGGCCGGAAGAGCTCGGCCCTCACCCCGAGGGCGCGGGCCCGCTCCACCCATAGGGGGTTATCGTCCCAGTAGCGCACCCCCTCGGGGGGAAGACCCAGGGCCTCGAGGGCCAGGGCGAGGGCCTGGATCTTTTCCGGATGGAAAAAGGCGGAAACCCCCTCGGGAGGGGGCCAGTCGGAAACCAGGAAGAAGGGCTCGGGGAAGGCGTGGGGCCGCCGCCGAAAGGCCAAGGGGTAAAGGCGGGAAGCCCCGGGAAACAGGGCCTCCAGAACCCCCGGGCCTTCCTCCTTGAGGCGGGGCAGAAGCCCGTAGAAGGCCTGGGAGAGGTAAAAGAGGGGCTCGCCGCTCCTCTCGGAAAGAAGCCGGAGGAGGTGGGGCTCCAGAGGCTCAAAGTAGACCCCGGAGAGGTCCAGGAGGTGCACCACCGAAAGAGCGTACCCTAAAGGGAACGGGCGGGTCCAGGGTTGGTTTGGTTGCACCCACTTTCTGCTCGGACTTCTTTATTTTATCACGGGTTGCCCGTATGTAAAGTGGTATGCAGCAAACGCCCTGGGAAAGCGGGCTCCCGGGGCGAGGCGCGGGGTTCATCGCTTCCATTCCAAAAAGCATGGGCGCACCCTCTTGCCCCGCCCAAGCCCCCATGGTGGGCCCCTGGGGAAGCTCGTCCCTTTCTCACCAAGGCCCCGTATACTTCACCCGTGCTCGGGCGCTACCTGCTTCGGGAGGTCCTCCTTCCCTACCTGGCGGGGGTCTTCCTCTTCGCCGCCCTCCTCACCTTTGACCTCCTCTCCAGCCTCTCGGGGGTCCTCCTGAGCCGGGGGGTGGGGGCCCGGGAGGTGGGGCTTCTCGTCCTCTACCGCCTGCCCTGGACCCTAAGCCTCGCCCTCCCCCTGGGCCTGGTCTTCGCCGTGCTGGTAGGGCTTGCGGGGCTCATCCGCCGCTCGGAGCTCAAGGCGGCCTACGCCGCGGGGGTTCCCCCCTTGGCCCTCCTCAGGCCCCTCGTCCTTCTCGCCCTCGCCGTAAGCCTCCTCAACCTCCTCAACCTGGCGGAGCTGAGGCCCCGGTCCCAGGAGGCTTATGATGGGCTCTTGGGCCGCATCCTCTACGGGGAGGGCGGGGCCTCCGGAATCCTCCGCCGCCAGATCTACGCCCCCCCGGGCCTCGGCGTGTACTTCGCCGAGGAGGTCTACCCCGAGCCCCAGGAAAACCGGCTCCGGGGGGTGCGGGCGGTGGACGAAAAGGGCCGGGTCTACAGCGCCGAGGAGGGCCTTTGGGACGAGGAGGGGTGGCACCTAAAGGGCTACGTGGTGGAGGGGGAGGAGGTCCGGGCCTTCGAGGGCGTCCTCCCCTTTCCCGCCCGGTTCCGCCCCAAGGAGAGCCTGGGCTCCCGGGACCCCTACGACTCCACCCCCCTCGAGGAGCTCTGGGCCCGGGCCCAGGTGGAGCCGGAAGCCCGGTTCGCCTTCCACCGCCGCCTGGCCGACGCCCTGGGGGGCCTGGTCCTGGGGGCGGCGGCCGCCGCCTTGGGCCTTTCCCTGCGGGAGGCCGCCTGGGCCTTTCTGGGGGTGGTCCTCCTCATCTTCGGCTACTACGTCCTCTGGACCTTGGCCGCCCAGCTCGCCCGCTACGACGTAAGCCCCCTCCTCGCCTACCTCCCCGACCTCCTTTACGGGGCCTTGGCGGGGGCGCTCGCCTGGAGGCTGCGGTGAAGACCCTGGACCGCTACCTTTTGCGGGAAGCCCTGCCCCTCTTCGGCGGCGGGCTCCTCGTCATCGTCCTCCTCTTCCTGGGCGGGGCGGTGTACGAGGTCCTGGCCCCCCTGGTGGCCAAGGGGGCCGACCCCTACACCCTCCTCCGCTACCTCCTTTTCCGCACCCCCGAGGCCCTGGCGCGGGGGGCGCCCGTGGCCTACCTCTTCGCCCTCCTCGTCCTCCTCTCCCGCCTGGGGGAGGACGCGGAGCTCAAGGCCCTCCTGGCCCTGGGGGTGCGGCGGGAGCGCCTGCTCCTTCCCCTCCTCCTCCTCGGGGCCGCCATCGCCTTCGCCGCCTTCCTCCTCGGGGAGGGCCTGGTGCCGCGGGCCCTCGCCCAGGGGCAGGACCTCCTGAGGCGGGAGGTCCTGGAGCGCCCGAGGGCCCTCCTCACCCCCGGCACCACCTTTCAGGACGCCAAGGGCCGGGTGGTCTACGTGGGGGAGGTGCGGGGGGAGGAGATCGGGAAGCTTAGGGTCCTCTCCCGGGAAGAGGTGCTCCTGGCGGAGAGGGGCCGCTTCCAGGGGGGGGTTTTGCGGGTGGAGGAGGGCCTGAGGGTCACCTACGAGGGGGACCGGCCCCGCACCCTGACCCGCTTTCAAAGGGGGGAGCTTTTCCTCCAGGACCTCACCTTTGACCCCTGGCCGAACCCGGCGAACCGGATGACCCTGGCCGAGCTCCGGGAGGAGGTGAGAAGGCTCCGCCAGATGGGGGTGCGGGCCGGCCTCGAGGCCACCACCTACTACCGCCGCTTCGCCGAGCCCCTGGCCGCCCCCGTCTTCGCCCTCTTCGCCACGGGCCTCGCCTTCTACCTCCTCGGGGGAAGCCGGAGCCTGGGCCTCGTGGGGGTGGCCGTCCTCACCTTCTTCTACTACGCCACCTGGAGCGTGGGGCGGATCATGGGGGAGCAGAACGCCCTGGACCCCCTCCTCGCCGCCTTCGGGCCCAACCTCCTCTACGGGGCCTTGGGCCTTCTCCTCTTCCTGGGGGGGCGGCGGTGAGGTGGCTTCCCCTCCTCCTTTTCCTCCTCCTCCCCGCCCTCGCCCAGGAGAAGGTGATCAAGGTCCTGGAGGCGGAAAGGCTGGAGCTTCGGGAGGAGGGGGGGGAGGAGGTCTTGGTCCTCACGGGAAGCCCGGTGCGGCTGGAAAGGGAGGGGGAGGCCCTGGAAGCCGAGCGGGTGGTCTACCTGAGGGGGAAGAGGCTCCTCCTCCTCTCGGGGAAGGTGGGCTACCGGGACCGGGAGGGGCGCCTTATTGAGGCCGAGGAGCTCCAGGTGGACCTCGCCGACGAGGGCTTTGACGCCCTCGAGATCCGCATAGAGGCCAAGGACCTCCTCCTCACCGGCCCCCTCTGCCAGCGGGCGGCGGGGGCCATCCTCCTCAAGGAGGGCTACGCCACCCCCTGCTTCGGGTGCGGCCAGGAGGTCCCCGACTACGCCTTCCGCGCCCAGGAGCTCGTCCTCTACCCCGGGGACCGGGTGGTGGCGCGGGGGGTGACCCTCCTGGTCCAGGAGAAGCCCGTCCTCACCCTCCCCGTCCTCCTCCTCTACCTCTCGGAGAGGCGGCCCCGCCTCGAGGTGGGCCAGGACGAGGGAGGGCTCTACCTCGAGGCCGCCCTCCCCTACGCCAGCCCCTTCGGCCTGGGCTACACCCTCCTCGGCTACTACCAAGGCCGGGGCTACGGCTTCGGCCTGGACCACTTCGGCGTGGGCGAGGCCAAGGAGGGCTACTTCTTCTACCACAAGCCCCCGGACACCTTCCGCTACCGGGGCGAGTACGAGCTGAAGCGGGGGGAGTTTTCGGTGGCGGCCCTCGTGGAGCGGGACGACACCCGGGAGAAGCTCACCCGCTTCCGCCTTTCGGCCCTCCTCCCCGGCGCCCCAAGTCCACAGGACTGGCGCTACGCCCTGAGGCTGGAGGGCTTCCTGGACCACGACCCCGCCACCCCCCCGCCCCGCACCCTCCAGCGCCTCCCCGAGCTGGAGGTCCAAAGCCCCACCTTCCGGGAAGGCCCCTTCAGCCTCCAGGGAAGCCTCCAGGCGGGGCGCTACCTGGCGGAGACCAACCCCCTAAACCGCTCCGCCCGGGCCCTCGGGCCCTACGCCGAGGCGGGAAGGCTTCTCCTGGCCCACGCGGAAACCCTGGCCCTCTCCCCCTGGCCCGGGGCGAGCCTCCAGGGGGAGAACCGCTTCCGGGGCTTCTACTACACCACCCAAAACCCGGACGGGGAGCACGAGCGCCAGGTGGACTGGACCACCCGCCTGGCCCTCCGGCAGGCCCTGGGGGGGGTTAGCCTCGAGGCGGGCTACTTGAGGAGCGTCCAGGAGGGGGAAAGCCCCTTCCGCTTTGACGCCCTGCCCCAGCGGAAGGCCCACCAGGCCACCCTGGGCCTCGGCTTCCAGGAAAGGCCCCTCGCCCTCTCCCTCAAGGGGGGGCGGGACCTGGAGGGCGGGAAGTACCTCCCCCTGGAGGCCGAGGCGAGGCTTCAGGACCAGGGGTATGGCCTCCTCCTCTACCACAAGCGGGGCCTGGAGGAAGGCCCCCTGGAAACCCGGGCCGAGGGAAGCCTCACCCCCTACCCCTTCTCCCTGCGGGCGAGCCTCCGCTACGACCACCAGGGGGCCCGCTTTGACCCCCTCCTCCTCCAGGCCGGCTACGCCCTCCCCGGGGGAAGCCTCAACCTCGCCCACCGCCACGGCCTGAACGGGGAGGGGGCGCTGGACACGAGCCTCACCCTGGCCTTCCGGGAGGGGCAGGAGGCCTACACCCTGCAGGCCCGAAGGGACTGGACGAAGGACACCCTCCAGGCCTCGGGGCAGGCCATCTTTGGGCCCCATAGCCTCTCCCTCCAGGCCGCCCTGGACCCCCAGGCCCTCGCCTACCAGGCGGGCCTCCGCTCGGGAAGCGCCCCGGGGCCCCTTTGGGACCTCCTTCTCTCGGGGCGGTACCGGGAGGGCTTCCGGGAAACTAACCTCCGCCTCGGCCTCGCCCAGGCCCTGCCCGAGGTGGGCTTCCGCCTCGCCGCGAACCTCCACCTGCCGGAGGTGGAGGACGGGGGGGTCTACCTCAAGGACCTCGCCTTCTCCGGCGGCGTGGAGCTTTGGGGGCCCACCCCGCCCGACGAAAGCGGGGAAAACGCCCTCCCCGGGCTTTCCTTTTCAGGAAGCCTCACCTACACCCGAAGGCCCACAAGCCCGGAAGGCTACGCCCTCGCCCTCCGGAACTTCGGGCCCACCCTCACCTTCCTCGGCCGGGAGAACACCAAGCTCCACCTCTCCGCCCTCCTCACCCAAAACCTCCCGGGAACCCCCTTAAAGCCCAAGTTCCTCCTCACCCTGGACCGCTGCTGCTGGGCCATGCGCTTCACCCTGGACGCGGCCAAGAACGAGGTGCGCCTCGCCTTCCTCTACGGGGGGCAGGCGGCGGAGGTGCTCATGGACGAGGAAGGCGTGCGCTTGGGAGGTCTGCCGTGAAGCGGCTTGGGTTTCTCCTCCTGCTCTTCCTCACCGCCTGCACGGGAAGCCAGGAGCCCCCCCTCCCCGCCCTCCTGGCCGCGGGGGGGGAGAATGAGGTGCGCTTTTACCGCGCCCGGGACCTCCAAGGGGGCGCGGCGGCCCCCGTGGACACCTGGAGCGCGCCCGGGCTTCAGGACCTGGCCTACAGCACCCCTTCCCGCAAGCTCTACCTCCTCTTCCCCGACCGGGTGGAGGCCTACGACGCCGCGGGCTTCACGGAGGCCTCGGTCCCCAAGGGAACCCCCTCGGTCCAGGCCTTTCCTGGGGGCGTGGACTGCACGGGGGGGTACCTCCGCCTGGGGCAGGCCCGCCTCCTCGCCCACTGCCCGGGGGCGGGGCGGGCCTTCCTCTGGAGCCTGGACGGGAGCGGAAGCCTGGAGGAGGCGGACCTCACGGGCCTGGACCCCGCTTCCCGCCTCGCCCTCCTCCCCCAGGGGAGCCTGGACCTCCTGGCCTACCTGACCCGGGGCGTTCTGGGCTTCCGCCCGGCCCAGGACCCCCAAGGAACCCCTTCCCTGGAAAAGCCCCTGAGCCCCCCCTTGGACCAGGCCCCCTTTGACCTCCGGGCGGACGCCGCCAAGGGGAGGCTTCTTGGCCTCGGGGCCACCGCCACCGAGGCCCGCCTCTACACCCTCCAGGGGGAGGCCCTGGGAAGCCAGAAGGTCCTGGGGGACTTCTTCGGCACCCCCCACCTGGCCCTGGACCCGGTGGCGGGCCTCGCCGTCTACGGCCGGGGCTTCCAGGCCCTGGAGCCCAAGGCCTCCCCGGTCCTCGAGGCCTACGCCGACTTCGCCGCCGGCCTGGTGGGGCAGGACGGGTACCTGTACCTGGCCTCGGGAAGCCTCCTCTACGTCTACGACCTCGTCCCCTCCCCGCCCCAGAGGGTGGCCACCCCCTCCTTGGGCTTCGCCCCTAAGGCCCTGGCCTTCCTCCCCGTAGAATAGGGGCATGCTCCAAGGGAAGGCTTTTCTCATCACCGGGGCCGGAGGGGCCCTGGCCCGGGCCCTCATCCCCGCCTTCCACGAGGCGGGGGCCAGGCTCTTCCTCTCCGACCCCCGCCCCGAGCGCATGGCGGAGAGGGCCAAAGCCGTGGGGGCCAAGACCTTCGTCGCCGACCTCACCAAACCGGAGGAGGCCCTGGCCCTCGCCCGCTTCGTGGAGGCCGAGGCCCCCCTCCACGGGGTGGTCCACACCGTGGGGGGCTTCGCCGCCGGGCGGTTTCTGGACTCCGACCCCGGGCTTTACGACTGGATGCTGGACCTGAACCTCCGCACCGCCTACAACCTCCTCCGGGCCGTCCTCTCCTACCTGGAGAAGCGGGGAGAGGGCTTCTTCGCCGCCTTCGCCGCCGGGCCCGCCTGGACGGGAGTGGGCCCGGGAAGGGCCCTCTACACCGCGGCCAAGACCGCCCTGGCGAGCCTCCTAAGGTCCTTGCAGGGGGAGGTGGAGGGGGTGCGCTTCCTCGTGGTCTACCCCATGGGCACCCTGGACACCGAGGCCAACCGCAAGGCCATGCCCGAGGCGGACTTTTCCCGCTGGATCGCCCCCGAGCTCGTGGCGGAGATGGTGGTGGAGGCGGCCAAGGCTAAGGGCGGGAGGCTTCTTGAGCTTCCCATCTACCCGCCCCTCTAGCCCCCAGGTAGGCCCCGAGGAAGTCCGCCACGAGGTCCAGGCCGAAGGCCTCCCGCCCGGGGACGAAGCTTTGGTGCCATTCGTCCACCACGCCGTAGAGGGCGGAAAGGAGAAAGGCCGGGGCAAAGCGGGAAAGGCCCCGCCGCCAAAGGGCTCCCAAAAGGGCGTAGGCCAGGAAGTGGGCGAGCTTGTCCCAAGGGTGGGGAAGCCCGGCCCCCGGGGCGGGCCGGTCGGAAAGCCACCAGAGCGCCCCCATCCAGAGGAGGGCGAGGAGGGCGTAGAGGGAGCGCACTAGGCCTCCACCAGTTCCCAAAGGACCCCGAGGCCGAAGGATGGGTGGAGGAAGGCCACCCGGTGGCCCCCGAAGCCGGGCCTTGGGGCCTCGTCAATAAGCCTCGCCCCCTCCGCTTTAAGCCGGGCGAGGGCCTTTTCTATCTCGGTCTCGGAAGTGGCGAAGGCCAGGTGGTGGAGGCCGGGGCCCCGCTTGGCCAAAAACCGCCCCACGGGGGTATCCGGGCCCAGGGGGGCGAGGAGCTCCAGGAGGGTTTCCCCTTCCCCCTCCAGGAGGGCCACCCGCACCCCCTGGGCGGCCACCTCCCCTTCCGCCACCACCTGAAAGCCCAGAGCCCGGTAGCGGGCCTTGGCCTCCTCGAGGTCCTCCACGGCGATGCCCACGTGGTGGAGCCGCATGGGCCCATTCTAAAGGTCGTACCAGGGGGGCTTGCCCCGGAAGAGCTCAAGCTCCTTCCCCACCTCCTCCTTAGGGGCCTCCTCCAGCCGGATCACCTGGGGCGGGCAGCTCTCCACGCAGGCCCCGCACCCCGTGCAGGCCTCCACCTTCAGGTAGAGGACGTACTCCTCCCCCTCCCTCACCCGCCTCACCGCCTCCGTGGGGCAGACGTTGGTGCACACCGGGCAGAGGGTGCACCCCTCCTCCACCCGGATCCTCGGCCAATGGGCTTCGGGGGCGCGGCTTGCGGCGAGGCGCCTCAGGCGGAGCTCGGCGGGAAGCTCCCCTTCCTTCTCCTCCGGGGCGGGCAGGGGAAGCTCGGGAACAAAGTCGGCGGCGGTGCGCTTGGCGCTTCCCAGGAGGGCCTGGAAGAGCTCCCGCCTCCCCACCCTTTCCCCGGGAAGCTCCCCCTCCACCACCTCCACCTCCACGGGATGGTAGCGCCTCGCCTCCTCGGCCATCCGCGCGAGGTGCTCGGGGACCTCGAGGCCCCCGATTCTGCACTCCGCGCAGTTCCCCCGGGCGAGGACCACCTTCCCGAAGCGGCTTCCCGCCTCGGCGAGAAGCCCCGGGGTGAGGCGGCCCAGGCAGAGGACCTCCTCCCCCTTGCCCTCCGCCTGGGAGCACCTGAGCTTCCCCTTCCCCCGGATGAGGGCCTCCTGGATGCCTCCAAGGGGGTACTCCAGGGCGAGGCCGGGGCAGACCCCGGTGCAGAGGCCGCACCCCGTGCACAAGACCTCGTCCAGCTCCACCCGCCACCCCTCGAGCCGCACCGCCCCCTTGGGGCAGGCCTGGTAGCACCTGTCGCACCCCCCCACGCTGTTCTTAAAGAGGAGGCAGCGGGCCTCGGTGTAGCGGGGCCTTGGGTCCGTGGCCTTGAGGAAGGCGTTGAGGAGGTTGTCCCAAAGGCCCATCAGCCCTCCGGGAGGAGGTCCCGGATGGCCTCCAGGAAGCGCTCAAACTGGGCGAAGTCCATCTGCTGCTGGTTGTCGGAGAGGGCCACCTTGGGGTTGGGGTGGACCTCCACGTGCACCCCGTCCGCCCCCACGGCCAAGGCGGCGCGGGCCAGGGGGGCCAAAAGGTCCGTGCGCCCGGCGGCGTGGGTCACGTCCACCACCACGGGAAGGTGGGTCTCCTGCTTGGCGAGGGCCACGGCGGAGAGGTCCAGGGTGTTCCGCGTCCAGCGCTCAAAGGTGCGGATCCCCCTCTCCGCCAGGATCACCGCCTCGTTCCCCTGGGCGAGGACGTACTCGGCGGCGTAGAACCACTCCTCTATGGTGGCGGCAAGCCCCCGCTTTAGGAGGACGGGGCGCCGGGCCTTCCCCACCTCCTTGAGGAGGGCGAAGTTCTGCATGTTCCGGGCCCCCACCTGGAGGATGTCGGCGTACTCCGCCACCACCTCCACGTCCCGGGTGTCCATGACCTCGGTGACGAAGACCATGCCGAAGGCGTCCGCCGCCTTGCGGCCAAGCCTAAGCCCCTCCACCCCGAGGCCCTGGAAGCCGTAGGGGCTGGTCCTGGGCTTGAAGGCCCCGCCCCTCAGGACCCTCACCCCCTTGCTGGCGAGGAAGCGGGCCGTCTCCAGGATCTGCTCCTCGCCCTCAATGGAGCAGGGTCCGGCGATGAGGAGGGGCCTCTCCCCGAAGACCACGTCCTTGACCCGCACCCGGGTGGGCTCGGGCCTGTGCTTTCTGGAGTAGAGGAACTTCTTCTGGTCCTGGCGCTCCTCGAGGTCCAGGCTCGCCTGGAAGATCTCCTTGAAGAGCTTCCTTATGGTCTCGTTGGGAAAGGGCCCCGGGTTTTCCCGGGTGAGGTAGGCGAGCATCTCCTCTTCCCGCTTGGGGTCGTAGTGGGGAAGGCCGAGCTCCGTCTGGATGCGGCCGATCGCCTGAACAAGCCTTCCACGCTCCGAGAGGAGCCTAAGAAGCTCCCGGTTCACCCGGTCCACCTCTTTGCGGAGGGCCTGGATGCGCTCGTCCATGGCCTATTCTATGGCCCCCCCGCCCTCAGGGTGTCAAGCGGCCTCCTGGGGCCTCTGCCTCTCCGCGAGCCGGGCCACCAGGACGGAGACCCAGTAGAGGACGAGGAGGGGCCCGCTCACGATGAAGAGGGAGACCACGTCCACCGTGGGGGTGATGACCGCGGCCAAGGTGAGGAGGAGGACCACGGCCACCCGCCAGTTGCGGGCGAGGAAGGCGGAGGAGAGGATCCCCAGGCGGGCGAGGAGGTAGCTCACCACCGGCATCTCAAAGACGATGCCCATGACCCCCATCATCATGAGGATCTGGCCCATGTAGCGGCCGATGGAGATCTGGGGGGTGACCACGTCCCCCAGAAAGCCCAGGAGGAAGGGGACGGCGAAGGGCAAGAAGGCGTAGTAGGCGAAGAGCGCCCCGAGGGCAAAGCTGAACCCCGCCCCCAGGAGGAAGGGCACGGCCAGACGCTTCTCGTGCTCGTAGAGCCCGGGGGCGATGAAGGCCCAGACCTGGTAGACGATGAAGGGAAGGGCGAGCACAAGCCCCCCGAAGGCCGCCACCTTCAGGGAGACGAGGAAGGGCTCGGTGATGTCCAGGACGATGAGGTTAACCTGGATGCCGTGGGCCTTGGCCGCAAGGTCCAAGGGCCTCTTCAACCACTCCAAAAGCTGGACCCTGAAGGTCCAGGCCACACCCGTCCCCACCGCCCAGGCGAGGAGGGACCAGAGGATCCGGGCGCGGAGCTCCTCTAAGTGCTCTACCAGGGGGGCTTCCTTCAAGCCTTGGGCTCCTCCTTGGCCTCCTGAGCGGTCGTGGGCTTGGGCTGGTCCTTCACCTCAAGGCTCTTCTCCAGCTCCTCCCGGATCTCCTGGGCCCCCCGCTTGAACTCGCGGATGCTCTGCCCCAGGGCGCGGCCGAGCTCGGGGAGCTTCCTGGGCCCGAAGATGAGGAGGGCGACGAGGAGGATGACGAGGATCTCCGGCATGCCGAGGGTCATGCCCTAAGTTTAGCACCCCGGAGCTGAAAGGGAGATGAAGGAAGCCAAGTGCCCGCACCTTGGCTTTGCAACACCGGATGCCCAAGCTTTGGCCGTGGGAAATTTTGGGGCCCCCACTGCGGCAAAAGCCGCGGTGGGGTACTTACCCTTCCCCGAGCTTCCTCAGGGCGTACCCCTCGAGGTTCTTCTGCCTCTCCCGGGCCACGGCCAGGGCGCCCTCGGGCACGTCCTGGGTGATGACGCTCCCCGCCCCCACCAAGGCGCGGTCCCCCACCCGCACCGGGGCCACGAGGACGCTGTTGGAGCCGATGAAGGCCTTCTTGCCGATCTGGGTCTTGTGCTTTCTCTTGCCGTCGTAGTTCGCGGTGATGACCCCGGCCCCGATGTTGGTCCCCTCCCCCACCTCGGCGTCCCCCAGGTAGGCCAGGTGCCCCGCCTTCACCCCCCGGTGGAGGACGCTCTTCTTCACCTCCACGAAGTTCCCCACGTGGGCCTCCCCCATGAGGACCGCCCCCGGGCGGAGCCTGGCGAAGGGCCCGGCGGAGGCCCCGGGGTGGAGGTGGGCCCCCTGGGCCACGGTGTGGGCGAGGACCTTGGCCCCGGGTTCCAACACCGTGTCCTCGAGGACGCTGTAGGCCCCCACCTCGCACCCCTCGCCGATCCGGGTCCTCCCTTTAAGGACCGCCCCGGGCCAGAGGGTGACGTCGGGGGCGAGCTCCACCGAGGGCTCCAGGTAGATGGTCTCGGGGAGGATCATCCGCACCCCCTTCCCCATCCACTCGGCGCGAAGCCTCCTAAGAAGCACCCCCTCCACCCGGGCGAGCTCCTCCCGGGTGTTCACCCCCAAGGCCTCCTCCGCCACGCCCCGCACCGCCACCACCCTTTTGCCGTGGGCGCGATAGATGGCGAGGAGGTCGGGGAGGTAGTACTCCCGGGCGGCGTTTTCGTTTTTCACCTCCTTGAGGGCCCGGAAGAGGAAGCCGTCAAAGGCGTAGGCCCCGGCGTTCACCTCCCGGAGGGCCTTCACCTCGGGGGAAGCGTCCTTCTCCTCCACGTTCCCCAAGACCTCCTCCCCCTCCCTGAGGATCCGGCCGTAGCCCGTGGGGTCAGGGAGCTCCACGGTGAGGAGGGCCATCCCCGCCCCCTCCCCCACCCTTTGGAGAAGGGCCTCCAGGGTCTTCGGGGAAAGGAGGGGGGTGTCCCCCTGGGTAACGAGGAAGGGCCCGGGGAAGCCCTGGAGGAGGCTTTCCGCCTGGAGGAGGGCGTGGGCGGTGCCGAGCTGCTCTTTCTGCCAGGCCACCTCCACGGGGTAGCCCTCCAGGGCCTCCACCACCTTTTCCCCCCCGTGGCCCACCACCACCACGAGGCGCTCGGGCCTAAGGACCAAAGCCGCCTCCACGGCGTAGAGGAGCATGGGCTTTCCCAAAAGGGGGTGAAGCACCTTGGGCAGGCGGGACCGCATCCTGGTCCCCTGCCCCGCGGCCAGGATCACGTGGGCGTGCATAAAGCTATCTTAGCCCCTTTCCGGTGTGGTCCTGCGCCACCTTTAAGCCCAGGGTCTGCAGAAAGCGCGCCAGGGCCGCCACCGCTTCCCTGACCCCGTCGGTGATGAGGGGGCTTCCGAAGCGGCTCACCCCGGCGTAGATCCCGTGGGCGCTCGTGCGCACCTCCAGGAGGAGGTCCTGGGTCAGGTCCTCCTCCTCCACGTGGGTGAGGACGTAGAAGCCGTGCTCTCCCCGGGCCACCTCCAGGAAGACCGCCACCCCGCCTTCCAGGGGCAGGGGGGTCTTGGCCAGGGGCAGGGCCTCGGGCAAGGTTCCTTCCAAAAGGGCGTGGGCCACCGCGTACCTCCTTACGGGGGGCCAAGGGGTGGGGTCCTCGGCCACTTTGGTAAAGACGGCGTGGAAAAAGGGTCTCCCCGCCTCCTTCCACTTGAGGGCGTACTTGGTGCGGAGGTGGCTTTCCGGGGGGGGCCTCACCTCTATGCGGTAAAGCCCCGTCTTCTCGGCTTCCTCGAGGGCGAAGCGGAAATACTCCTCGTGGTCGGTGGTGAGGAGGAGGCTTCCCCCTTCCGCAAGCCTAGTGGAAAGCTTCCGGAAAAACCCCTCCTGCAGGAGGCGCCTTTCTTGGTGACGCTTCTTGGGCCAGGGGTCGGGGAAGTTGACGATGACCCGGTGAAGGCTCCCCGGGGGCACCAGGTTCCTTAGGGCGAAGGGGCCCTCCCCGTGGTAGAGGCGGACGTTCCCCAAGCCCTCCCGGCGCATCCTCCGGTAGGCCCTGAGCACGCTCGCCGCCGAGACCTCGGCCCCCAGAACGAGCCAGTGGGGGTGGGCCCTGGCGAGCTCCGCCGTGAAGCGCCCGTCCCCGAAGCCGATCTCCAGGACCAAGGGGCCTTCCCGCCCGAAGAGGTCCACGGGGCCAGGAGGCCAGGAGGGAAGGAGGGCGGGGCGCACCAGCACGAGGAGCGATTATAGGGGTTTTCACAGCGCCTTCAAAGGGAGTTAAGGACATCCCGCCCACCACCCTTTACCTCAAGCCCGGGTACATCCGCTCGGTGGACCCAATAAGGCCGTACTCCTCCCACCTCGCCTCCACCAGGGCCTTCACCTTGGGGGCCATGCGGATCCTCTCGGGCCAGACCCGCTGGAACCCCTCCTCGGGAAGCTTCCTCGTGCCGTCCAGGACCAGAACCGGCCCCTCCGCCCCCGGCATGACCCGGGCGTCCCGCTCGGGGTCTATGTTGTTGAGCACGTACCAGAGGAGTTCCTCCGGGGTTAGGGCGGTATCCCCGTCGGCGAGTAGGAGGAGGCGGACCCCGGCGCTTTGCGGGGTGCTTAGGAGCCTCTCCGCCACCTCCCAGGCCTGGTGGGGGCGGCGCTTCTCCAGCACCGCCCCCCAGAGGCCCGGCCACTGCCTCTGGGCCAGGACCTCGGGGTCCTCGGGGAGCTCGGGGTGGACCCTCGGGGTGAAGGCCACCTCCCCCCCTTCCTCGGGGAGTTTCCTCGTGCCGTCAATGACGAGCTTCCCCCCGAAGGCGAAGGCCCGGGAACTATGGTCCAGGACGTCCAAGGGGCCCCTTAGGAGGAGGGTGTCCCGCCCGGGGAGGGCGTGCTTGAGGGCCTCGAGGAGCGCGGAAAACCCGGGCTTCACCGGCACCCCCTCGTCCACGGCCACGAGGACCTTGGCGAACATCATCTGCCCGAGGCCCAGCATCCCGTAGGCCACCTTGTAGGCCTGCCCCGGGTACTCCTTGCGCAGGGCCACGTTCACCCAGTTGTGGGCCACCCCCTCGGGGGGCAGGTGGTAGTCCGCCACCTCGGGGAGGACGAGGCGGATTGCGGGGAGGAAGAGCCTCTCCGTGGCCTCAATGAGGTAGGCGTCCTCCATGGGGGGGACCCCTACCAAGGTGGCGGGGTAGATGGCCCCCTTGCGGTGGGTGAGGGCGGTGACGTGGAAGCGGGGGTAGAGGTCTATGGGGGTGTAGAAGCCCGTGTGGTCGCCGAAGGGGCCTTCCTCCACCCAGGGCTCCTCGGGGTCTATGTAGCCCTCGAGGACAAACTCCGCCTCGGCGGGCACGGGAAGGTCCACGGTCACCCCCCGGGCGAGCTCAATGGGGGCTCCCCGGAGGAAGCCCGCCAGGTGGAACTCGCTCACCCCCGGCAGAGGGGGCAGGGGGGCGGTGGCGGCGTAGGTGAGGACCGGGTCCCCCCCCAAGGCCACGGCCACCTCCAGCCTCTTCCCCAGCTTCTTCGCCTTCTCCAGGTGGCGGCGGCCCACCTTGTGGAGCTGCCAGTGCATGGCGGTGCTCCTTCGGTCCAGGACCTGCATGCGGTACATGCCGAGGTTGAGCTCCCCGGTCTCCGGGTCTTTGGTGATGACGAGGGGCAGGGTGAGGAAGGGCCCCCCGTCCAGGGGCCAGGTCTTGAGGACGGGAAGGCGCCCTAGGTCCACCGCCTCGCCCCGGAGCACCACCTCCTGCACCGGGGCCCTCTGCACCCTCCTCGGGAAGAAGCCCCTAAGGAGAGGGAGCTTGGGGATAAGCCCCATGAGGGCGGAAAGCCCCCCCTTCCCCGGCTTGAGCTGCAAAAGGAGCTCCACCTTCCTCGCCAGCTCGTCCAGGTCCTCCACCCCCAGGGCGAAGGCCGTGCGGGCCCGGGTGCCGAAAAGGCCGATGGCCACGGGGAAGTCCTTGCCCAAAACCCGCTCAAAGAGGAGGGCGGGGCCCCCCGCCTTCACCACCCGGTCCGCGATCTCAGCGATCTCCAGCTCGGGGCTCACCGGGACGCGGATGCGCCTGAGCTCTCCCCGCCTCTCCAGGGCCTCGAGGTAAGCCCGAAGGTTCCGAAACACGGGCCTTAGCTTACCCCTAGAGCTCCAGAACAAGGTGCTCTAAGCGGAAGTCCCGAGGGGTACCCCGGACCAGGACGGCCTCGAGGCGCACCGGGAGGTCGTCCCGCCCGAGGAGGAAGCGGGCGCTTTTTAGGAGCCTTTCCACCTTCTTTGGGGTGATGGCCTCGAGGGGCGTGCCGAAAGCCGAGGAGCCCCTCTGCTTCACCTCCACCACCACGTAGACCCCCTCCTTCTCCAGAAAGAGGTCCACCTCGCCGAAGGGGGTACGGCGGTTTTTCCCCAGGAGGCGGTAGCCCTTGCCGAGAAGGAAGCGGAGAGCCTCCTCCTCGGCCCACCTTCCCCTCAAGGCGCCCATTCCTGGAAGAGCTCCCCGTCCAGGTAGAGGCGGAACCGGGCCTCCCCCTGGACCTGGTAGCTTCCCTCCAGCCTTAAACCCTCCCGCCCCATCCCCTCGTAGACCACCCGCTCCCCCCGCTCGTCCAGGAGGACCAGGCGCACCCCCTTGCCCTCCGCCTCCGGGGGGAGGTCCAAGGCCAGGCTCACCGTTCGGGCCTGGGGCTCGGGAGGGGCGGGAGGCAGGAGCACCCCCCCCCGCACCGCCACCCGGAGGCGCACCCCGCCCCCCGGGGGCACGGGGGTGCCGGGGGCGGGGTCCTGGGCCAGGACCACGCCCAGAGGCTCCTGGCTCGGGAGATAGGCCTTCCTCGCCACCTTAAACCCCAGCTCGGCAAGACGGGCCTCGGCCTCCTCCTCCCTAAGACCCCCGAGGTCGGGCAAGGGGTTGAAGCGGGCCTGGTTCAGGAGAAGGCGCACCGCCCGCCCCTCCCTCAGGCGGGTGCCCGGGGCCGGGTCCTGGGCCAGGACCACGTCCTTGGGCTTGGTGGGGTCGTTGCCCGCGGCCGCCTCCACCCTAAGCCCCGTGTCCTTGAGGAGGAGGAAGGCCTCGCGGGCGCTTTTGCCCACGAGGTCAGGCACGGTGTACTCCGGCGGGTTGAAGTAGCGGTAGAAGGCCTGGCCCAAAAGGAAGAGGCCCAGGAGGGAAAGGAAAAGGCCCGGGACCACCCCTAGAAGCCTTTCCCCGGGCTTTCTCCCCTTGGGCCTGGGAAGCCCCCCCTGGAGGGGCCAGGGGGCGAGGTAGGCCACCCCGTCCTCGGCCATGGCCAGGTGCTCCCGCCCAAAGCCCAGGGGGGCCAGGGCCTCGAGGGCCGCCTTGGGCGGGGCCTTGCGGGCCAGGGGCTTCTCCGGGAAAAAGACGTAGTGCCTCCCGGGCTTGGCGGAGACCTGGGCCTCCAGAAGGCCGAGCTCCTGAAGCCGGCGCACGGCGGCCCGGTAGCGGTAGAAGCGCTCCTTGTCCTCGGGGGTTTTCACGTCAAAGAGGAAGACCAGCCCCCCCTCTACCCGGTAGAGGGTGACGCCCTCCTGGGCCCTCAGGGTCTCCAAAACCGGGTAGCGGTCGTCCAAAAGCATGCGTGGCCCATTATACCCGCCGCCAGAGCCCCTCCCTCGCCTATACTTGGAAGTGCTATGTGGGACGTTCTCGTGGTGGGTGGGGGGCCTGCTGGGCTTTCCGCCGCCCTTTTCCTGGCCCGGGCCGGGCTCAAGGTCCTGGTGCTGGACGGCGGCCACGCCAAGATCGCCCAGGTAAGCCAGGTGCCCAACTACCCGGGGCTCTTGGACGAACCTTCCGGGGAAGAACTCCTAAGACGCCTGCGGGAGCACGCCGAGCGCTACGGGGCCGAGGTGCGGCGGGGCCTGGCGCGGGGGGTGCGGGACCTGGGCGGGGTCTTCGCCGTGGAGACCGACGGAGGCCTGGAGGAGGCGGAGAGGCTCCTCCTCTGCACCCACAAGGACCCCACCCTGCCCTCCCTCCTAGGCCTCGCCCGCCGGGGCACCTTCCTGGACACCGACGAGGGAGGGCGCACCAGCTACCCCCGGGTCTACGCCGCCGGGGTGGCCCGGGGTAAGGTGCCGGGTCACGCCATCGTGAGCGCCGGGGACGGGGCCTACGTGGCCGTGCACCTGGTCTCGGACCTGCGGGGCGAGCCCTATAAGGATCACGCCAAGTAGGCCTACACCGGGCGGCCCGCCATCATGAAGCTCGCGGTCATCCCCCCGTCCACGGGGAGGATGGCCCCGGTGATGAAGCTGGCCTTCGCCGAGGCCAGGAAGAGCACGGCCTCGGCCACCTCCTCGGGAAGCCCGAGCCTTCTTAGGGCGTGGAGGTCCTCCCAGTCCCGGCGGGTCCTCTCGGGGTCCGGCGAGAGGGCGATGGCCTCCAGGACCGCCTCGGTGGCGATGGCCCCCGGGGCCACGGCGTTCACCCGGATGCCCAGGGGGGCGAGGTCTAAGGCCATGGAGCGGGTGAGGTTGACGAGCCCTCCCTTGGAGGCGTTGTAGGCGGCGTTTTCCTGCTCGGCGAAGAGGCCCTGGACGCTGGCCACGTTCACGATGGCCCCGCCCCCCACCTTCTGCATCTCCCGGGCGGCCAGGGCGGAGAGGTGCATGGGAGCGGTGAGGTTCACCTCCAAGACCCGCCGCCAGGCGGGGAGGGGCACGGTGAGGACGGAGCCGGGATGGGCGGTGGCGGCGTTGTTCACCAGGACGTCCACCCGCCCCAGGGCGCGGGCCGCCTCCTCGAGGAACCGCACCCGGTCCTTCTCCTCGGCGAGGTCCGCCTGGACGAAGAACCCTCCCACCTCCCGGGCCACCTCCCGGCCCTCGGGCAAAAGGTCGCACAGGGCCACCATGGCCCCCTCCCGGGCGAAGGCCAGGGCGATGGCCCGGCCGATGCCCCGGGCCGCCCCCGTGACCAAGACTCCCTTGCCCTCAAAAAGCCCCATGCCCCTAGCCTAAAAGCCCCAGGGCCTCCAGGGCCCTTTCCCGGGGCAGGGCTCCCTGGACCACCTCCCTGCCGCCCCCCTTGGCCCCCAGGGCCTTGAGCCTCGCCAGGACCTCCTGGGCCCTCGGGCCGAGGAGGGCGAAGCGCCCTTCCGGGCTCACGAGGAGGAAGGTCCTTTGGCTCCAGGCGAGGAGCCTCTTGGCGAGCTCCCCCAGGACCGCCTCCGGCACGAGGAGGGCTTCCTCCTCCAGGGCCCGGGGCAGGAGGGCTTCCACCAGGGCCTCTTTCAGGGCTTGGTTTTCCCCCTTCAGGGCGTAGAGCTCCTCCTGGAGCCTCTTGATGGGCTTTTCCAGCTCCAGGGGGTTCGTGGAGAAGGCGAGGGCCAGGCGGGAAAGGAGGGCGTGCTTGGCGTGGTAGTCCTCCAGGGCCTCCCACCCGGCCATGAAGTGGACCCGCGTCCCCCCCTTGTAGCGCTCCCACTTCAGGACCTTGATGGGCCCCGCCTGGGCGCTGGTCTTGAGGTGGGTCCCCCCGCAGGCCGCCAGGTCAAAGTCCCCGATCCTTACCAGGCGCACCTTGCCCCGCACCTTGGGGGGGCGCCGCAAGGGGTACTGGGCGAGCTCCTCCTCGGAGACGAAGAAGGCCTCCACCGGGTAGTCGGCGTAGACGGCGAAGTTGGCCAGGGCCTCCGCCTCCCGCACCCGGGCCTCCTCCGCCTCCTCCTCGAGGTCCACGGTGCACACCGGGGAGTCCAGGCTCACGGCCACGGTGTGGTACCCCCCGGCCCGGAGAAGGGCCTGGGAGAGGAGGTGCTGGGCGGTGTGGCGCTGCATGTGGCGGAAGCGCCTTCCCCAGTCAATCTCCCCCTCCACCTCCGCCCCCTCGGGGATGGGGGCGGAAAGCACGTGGACCACGTCCCCGAAGGCCTTCTCCTCCTCGTAGGCCTCGAGGACCCGGACCTCGCCGAAAGGCCCCCGGAGGACCCCGGTGTCCGCGGGCTGGCCTCCGGACTCGGGGTAGAAGAGGGTTTCGGAGAGCACCGCGTAGTGGCCCTTCTCGTCGCTCCAGGCCCTTTGCACCCGGGCCCGGAAGCGGGTGGCGTAGCTGTCCTCTTGGTAAAGCCTCACGCCCCTTAGGATAAGGAAGGCCGGGTGCAGAAAGCCCAGGTTGCCCTCCAGGGTTTAACCTGGTACGGGTGGAGGCCCTTGGGTGGCCGGAAGGCGCCGCCCCACGCTCCCGGCAAAGCCTCCATGGAGCACGGGAAAGGGCATGAGGGGGGAGAGGCTGGATAAAATCCTCGCCCGCCTGGGCCTGGGAAGCCGCAAGGAGGCGGCCCGGCTGGTGCGGGCGGGGAAGGTGCGGGTCCTGGGCCAGGTGGTCAGGGACCCCGGCTTCCTCCTGCCGGAGGGGGCCGGGGTGGAGGTGGAGGGGAAGCCCCTGGAGGTGCGGCGCCACCACCACGTCCTCCTCTACAAGCCCAGGGGCTTCGTGACGAGCCGGGCCGAGGGGCCCTCGGTCTACGCCCTCCTGGAGGGCTTTCCCACCCGGGACCTCTCCCCGGTGGGCCGCCTGGACAAGGACGCCGAGGGCCTCCTCCTCTTCACCACGGACGGCGAGCTCCTCCACCGCCTCACCCACCCCCGGCACAAGGTGGAAAAGCGCTACTTGGTGCACCTGGAGCGGCCCGTGGGGCCCGAGGACGTGGAGGCCTTCCGGGAGGGGATTCTCCTTTACGGCGAGAAGACCCTCCCCGCCGAGCTTTACCCCCTAGAAGACCCCACCTGGGCCGAGGTGGTCCTGAGGGAGGGCCGCTTCCACCAGGTGAAGCGCATGTTCCAGGCCCGGGATAACCGGGTCCTCTACCTCAAGCGCCTCTCCCTCGGCCCCCTGGGGCTTGGGGACCTCCCCCCGGGAAAGGCCCGCTTTCTCACGGAGGAAGAGGAAAAGGCCCTTTACGCCGCCGTAGGCCTTCTGCCGTGAGGCGCCGACCCGCGCCGGGTGGGCGGCCGTGGCCCACAAGCTCCTCAGGCGGATGATGGGGCGGCTCAGGGAGTACTACGCCGGTCGGTTGGCCCAGGGGGTGGCTTGACGCTCAAGACAGTATCAATCCCCTTACGGGGCTATGTGGTTTGCAACGAGGGGTGGTACGGGGTCTATGGCCCCCTCGTCTTCAACGTGTCGCAATCCCCTTACGGGGCTATGTGGTTTGCAACAGGCTCAACCGGTAGCCTTCCGGTTGCTGGAGCGGTCCAGTCGCAATCCCCTTACGGGGCTATGTGGTTTGCAACGAAAAGCTGCAGTATGCGAGGACCATCCTGAGCATGTCGCAATCCCCTTACGGGGCTATGTGGTTTGCAACTGCAGGCGGGGGTTATCGTGATGAGCCACTCCCCCGGGTCGCAATCCCCTTACGGGGCTATGTGGTTTGCAACCGGCCTACCTCACGACCTTGGTCGCGGAAGCTACGCTATCTAAGTCGCAATCCCCTTACGGGGCTATGTGGTTTGCAACCTAGAAATCAAGGGAATCGGGGTCGCCGCAACTTTTTTTCAGTCGCAATCCCCTTACGGGGCTATGTGGTTTGCAACCCTCATGGCATCGATGCTCTCCCTCCTCCTCAGGGGAGGTCGCAATCCCCTTACGGGGCTATGTGGTTTGCAACTCTACCCCTCTAAGAACCCCGTCCTGGACGGCACCGCCAGAGGGGGGTTTATGAGAAAGATGAAGCTTGGAATATGCACACGGCGAATAACGGGGGTTTTCGGGGGTTTGTGCCGATGAAAAGCCACAGGAGAAAGGGGCGATGAGAAGGGGAAAACGCATATTGCCCATCCCCAAGGGAAGAACTGGCTTTCAAGGTCCCCACCCGGAGGTCCGGGTTAGGGTCAGTATAGCACATGAGGGCAACGGTGTACCAAGTCCACTTTTGCGAGGAAAGAAACCTTCAGGACGAAGCTACCAGATGAGAAAGCTTTAAAAGACGGCTTTGCCCCGCAATTTTGCGCACAAGTGTAGCAACTAGCGCTTTCGCAAGTAAAAGGGCGTGTAGCGCTCCCGTCCCAAGAGGGCGGCCTTCAGGCGCCGGGCCTGGTAAGAGCTCCCCCAGGGGCT
>NZ_JBAMMI010000035.1:0-7266 GCF_039793865.1 Thermus sp. | reverse complement strand
CCCACAACCTGGGCCTCATGGCCCAGAAAATGGCTGGGTAGCAACTTGGGTTATAATCCTCCCTCGTGAGGACCCTAGGGCACATCACCGCCATGCCCGAGCTCCCCGAGCCCCTCCAGGGCCTGAGGGAGCTCGCCTACAACCTTTGGTGGAGCTGGAACAAGGAGGCGGCGGAGCTTTTCCAGGAGGTGGACCCGGCGCTTTGGAAGCGCTTCCGGGGCAACCCCGTGAAGCTCCTCCTGGAGGTGGACCCGGCCCGTCTGGAGGGGCTTCTCGGCACCGGCTACCCGGCCCGGGTCCAGGGGGTGTTGCAGGCCCTAAGGGCCTATATGGAGGAGCGGAAGCAGAAGAAGGGCCCCCTTACCGCCTATTTTTCCGCCGAGTACGGTTTTCACAGCTCCCTGCCCATCTACGCCGGGGGGCTTGGGGTGCTGGCCGGGGACCACGTGAAGGCGGCGAGCGACCTCGGCCTCAACCTGGTGGGGGTGGGGATCTTTTACCACGAGGGCTACTTCCACCAGCGGCTTTCCAAGGAGGGCGCCCAGGTGGAGGTCTACGAGCCTCTTCACCCCGAGGAGCTCCCCCTTCTGCCGGTACAGGACCGGGAAGGAAAGCCCCTCAGGGTGGGGGTGGAGTTCCCCGGGCGCACGGTGTGGCTTGGGGCCTACCGGGTGCAGGTGGGGGCGGTGCCGGTCTACCTCCTCACCGCCGACCTCCCGGAAAACGCCCCCGAGGACCGGGCCATCACCGCCAGGCTCTACGCCCCGGGGCTGGAGATGCGCCTCAAGCAGGAGATGATCCTCGGCATCGGGGGGATGCGGCTGCTTAGGGCTTTGGGCCTCGCCCCCGAGGTCTTCCACATGAACGAGGGGCACTCGGCCTTTTTGGGCTTAGAGCGCCTTCGGGAGCTGGTGGCGGAAGGCCACCCCTTCCCCCTGGCCCTGGAGCTGGTCCGGGCCGGGGCCCTCTTCACCACCCACACCCCGGTGCCCGCCGGGCACGACGCCTTTCCCCTGGAGCTTCTGGACCAGTACCTGGGCCATTTTTGGGAAAAACTGGGGACGGACCGGGAGGGGGTTTTGGCCTTGGGCCTCGAGGAAAAGCCCTGGGGCAGGGTCTTCTCCATGTCCAACCTGGCCCTCAAGACCAGCGCCCAGGCCAACGGGGTGAGCCGCCTCCACGGGGAGGTCTCCCGCCGGATGTTCCACCACCTCTGGCCGGACCTCCTCCCGGAGGAGGTGCCCATCGGCCACGTCACCAACGGGGTTCACACCTGGACCTTCCTCCACCCGAGGCTTCGCCGCCACTACGCCGAGGTCTTCGGCCCCGAGTGGCAGAAGCGCCCCGAGGATCCCGCCACCTGGAAGGTGGAGGGCCTGGGGGAGGAGTTCTGGCGCATCCACAAGGAGCTTCGCGCCGAGCTCATCCGCGAGGTGCGGCAACGGGTCTACGAAGAGCGCCGCCGCAACGGGGAAAGCCCAGGCCGCCTACGGGAGGCCGAGCGCCTTTTGGACCCCGAGGCCCTCACCATCGGCTTCGCCCGCCGCTTCGCCACCTACAAGCGGGCCACCCTCCTCTTCAAGGATCCCGAGCGCCTGGCCAAGATCCTCCGGGGGCCCTATCCCGTGCAGTTCGTCTTCGCCGGGAAGGCCCACCCCAAGGACGAGCCCGGCAAGGCCTACCTGCAGGAGCTTATCGGCCGCATCCGGGAGCTCGGCCTCGAGGACCGCATGGTGGTGGTGGAGGACTACGACATGTACCTGGCCCGCCTCCTGGTCCAAGGCTCCGACGTCTGGCTCAACACCCCCCGCCGCCCCATGGAGGCCAGCGGCACCAGCGGCATGAAGGCGGCCCTCAACGGGGCCCTCAACCTGAGCGTCTTAGACGGCTGGTGGGCGGAGGCCTTCAACGGCAAAAACGGGTTCGCCATCGGGGACGACAGGGTCTACGAGAGCGAGGAGGCCCAGGACATGGCCGACGCCCAAGCCCTCTACGATGTCCTGGAGTTCCAGGTCCTCCCCCTCTTCTACGCCAAGGGGCCCGAGGGCTACTCCGCAAGCTGGCTGGCCATGATCCACGAGAGCCTGCGCACCGTGGGGCCCTACTTCAGCGCCGCCCGCATGGTGGGGGAGTACCTGGCCCTTTACCAAAGGGGGGCGGAGATGGCCCGGCGCGCCCTGGGGGCAGCCGAGACCCTGGAAGCTCTCCACCAGGCCCTACCCGCCTTCTTCGCCTTGGGCCTTCGGGTGGAGGCCCCGGGCCACCTCACCTTAAACGGGGAGCCCCTCCGGGTGCGGGCCCGGGTAGAGGGGGAGGTGCCCGAGGCCCTGAGGCCCTTCCTGGAGGTCCAGCTGGTGGTCAAGCGGAGCACGGGGGAGCTGGAGGTGGTCCCCCTGGCTCCTTCCCACGGGGGGTACGAGGGGAGCTTCCGCCCTCCCCGCCCGGGAAGCTACACCTACGGGATGCGCCTGGCCCTCAAGCACCCGGTCACGGGACGGGTCACCTGGGTGCGCTGGGCCTAAGCGTGTATAATCACCCCCGTTAGGAGGTGGGCATGAAAAGGTTTGCGCTTTGGCTGGGAGTGCTGGCCCTGGGCTTGGCCCTGGCCCAGGTGCGGAGCCTTGAAGAGATCAAGCGTTCCGGGGAGATCCGCATTGGCACGGAAGGGGCCTTCCCTCCCTTCAACTACTTTGACGCGAAGAACCAGCTCACGGGCTTTGAGGTGGACCTGGGCAACGCCCTCGCCAAGAAGCTGGGCCTGAAACCCGTCTGGATCGCCCAGTCCTTTGACAGCCTCCTCATCCAGCTCAACCAGGGGCGCTTTGACTTCGTCATCGCCTCCCACGGCATCACCGAGGAGCGGGCCAAGGCGGTGGACTTCACCAACCCCCACTACTGCACGGGGGGCATCATTGTGAGCAAGAAGGGCGGGCCCAGGACCGCCAAGGACCTTCGGGGCAAGGTGGTGGGGGTGCAGATCGGCACCACCTACATGGAGGCGGCCCAGAAGATTCCCGGGGTCAAGCAGGTGCGGACCTACCAGAAAGACCCCGACGCCCTCCAGGACCTCCTCGCGGGCCGTCTGGACGCCTGGATCACCGACCGCTTCGTGGCCAAGGAGGCCATCAAGGAGAGGAAGCTGGAGAACACCCTCCAGCTCGGGGAGCTTCTCTTCCAGGAAAGGGTGGCCATGGCGGTGGCCAAGGGGAACAAGGGGGTGCTGGACGCCCTAAATAGGGCCCTGGCCGACCTGATGAAGGACGGCACCTACGCCCAGATTTCCAAGAAGTGGTTCGGCGAGGACGTGCGCTGCCGGTAGCCCTTTCCTAGGCCCTGGGGCGCGGAGGCCCCGGGGCCTATCCTTGAGGTAAGATGCGTTTCTTTTCCCGCGTCCTTCTCTTCCTCGCCCTTCTCGTCCTGGGATACGTGGCCTTTTTCGCCCTTTTGGGCCTGGCCCTGGAGCGGTACTTTCTCCTGGCGGGCTTCGGTCCCGAGCGGGCGGCCTCGGCGGGGCAGGCCATGGCCCAGGGGGCGGAGATCACCCTCAAGCTCACCCTCCTCTCCGGGGGGGCGGGGCTCATTATCGGCGTCTTCGCCGGGATGGCCCGGCTCTCCGGCCGGGCCTGGGTGCGGCTTCCCGCCACCTTTTACATCTGGGTGACCCGGGGAACCCCCCTCCTCGTCCAGATCCTCTTCGCCTACACCGCCCTGCCCCTCCTCCTAAAGCCCCTCTGGCCGGGGGCGCAGCAGGTTCTCACCCCCTACTGGGCGGCCTTCCTCGCCCTGGCCTTCAACGTGGGGGCCTACAACGCCGAGGTGGTGCGGGCCGGGATCCAGGCCATCCCCAAGGGGCAGTGGGAGGCGGCCTGGTCCCTGGGGCTCTCCCCGGGGGACGTCATGCGCTTCGTGGTCCTGCCCCAGGCCCTGAGGATCGTGGTGCCCCCCCTGGTCAACAACGTGGTGGCCCTCCTCAAGGACTCCTCCTTGGCCAGCGTCATCACCCTCACGGAGCTCGCCCTCTCGGGCCAGCGCATCATCTCGGCCACCTTCCGGCCCGTGGAGGTCTATTTGGCGGTGGCTGCCATTTACCTCCTCCTCACCACGGTGCTCACCCTCTTCACCAACCGCCTCGAGGCCCGCCTCAAGGTGGCGGGCCGCTAGAAGGCTTGCGGGGGATGGGCCTACGGGGTATACTGACCGCGGCCTCAAGGAGGTGGTTTTATGCAGACGAAGAAGGTAATGTTGACGGTTCTAGCCCTCCTCGGTCTGGGAATGGCCCAGGAGTTCCTCACCATCGGCTCCGGCTCCACCACCGGGGTCTACTTCCCCGTGGCCACGGGCATGGCCAAGCTGGTGAACGACGCCAATGTGGGCATCCGGGCCAACGCCCGCTCCACCGGCGGGAGCGTGGCCAACATCAACGCCATCGCCGCCGGGGAGTTTGAGATGGCCTTGGCCCAGAACGACATCGCTTACTACGCCTACCAAGGCTGCTGCATCGCCGCCTTTGACGGCAAGCCGGTGAAGGTCATCCGGGCCCTCGCCGCCCTTTACCCCGAGGTGGTCCACATCGTGGCCCGGGCCGACGCCGGCATCCGCACCGTGGCCGACCTCAAGGGCAAGCGGGTGGTGGTGGGGGACGTGGGCTCCGGCACGGAGCAGAACGCCCGGCAGATCCTCGAGGCCTATGGCCTCCGCTTCGAGGACCTGGGCCAGGCCATCCGGGTGAGCGCCACCCAGGGCATCCAGCTCATGCAGGACAAGCGGGCGGACGCCCTCTTCTACACCGTGGGCCTGGGGGCGGGGGCCATCCAGCAGCTCGCCCTCACCACCCCCATCGCCCTGGTGGCCGTGGACCTGAATCGCATTCAAGCCATCGCCAAGAAGTACCCCTTCTACGTGGGCTTCAACATCCCCGGGGGCACCTACAAGGGCGTGGACGTCACCACGCCCACCGTGGCGGTGCAGGCCATGCTCCTCGCCTCGGAGAAGCTCTCCGAGGAAACGGTCTACAAGTTCATGAAGGCGGTCTTCGGCAACCAGGAAGCCTTCAAGAAGATCCACCCCAACCTGGAGCGCTTCTTCAGCCTGCAGAAGGCGGTGAGGGGCCTGCCCATCCCCCTCCACCCCGGGGCGGAGCGCTTCTACCGGGAGGCCGGGGTCCTGAAGTAGGCCCCTAGCCCAAAAGGAGGGGCCCCCGTTGGGGGCCCTTCCTCCGGTAAGAAAAAGGCATGGACAAGGACGCAGCGCTTCTCGTGGAGGAGTCGGAGCTCGGGGGAAGGCGCCCTAAGGGGTGGCCCCGCTTCCTCCTCTTCGGCCTCGGGGTGGCCTGGAGCCTCTTCCAGCTCTGGGCCACGGAGATGGGCACCCTGGACCCCATCCGCCTGCGGGCGGTCCACCTGGCCTTTGCCCTGGCCCTGGCCTTCTTGGCCTACCCGGCGAGGCGGGGGCCAAGGGAGCGCGTTCCCCTTCTGGACTGGCTTTTGGCCTTCCTGGGGGCGGCGGGGGCCCTTTACGTGGTGTGGGACTACTACGGCATCACCCAGCTCCGGGGCGGGATCCCGAGCGGGTGGGACGTCTTCATGGGCACCCTGACCCTCCTGGTGCTCTTCCTCGCCGCCTGGCGGGTGGTGGGGCCCGCCCTGCCCATCATCGCCTCCGCCTTCGTCCTCTACGCCCTCACCGGGCCCAAGGGCCTCATCCCCTACATGCTCCCCTCCTGGCTCCAGCTCCACGCCGGAAGCCAGTGGGGCCAGCTCATGGGCCAGCTCTACACCACCGCCGAGGGGATCTGGGGCGTGCCCTTGGGGGTCTCGGCCACCTTTGTCTTCCTCTTCGTCCTCTTCGGGGCCCTTCTGGAGAAGGCGGGGGCGGGGCAGTTCTTCATCCAGGTGGCCTACGCCCTCCTCGGCCACTTCCGCGGGGGGCCCGCCAAGGCGGCGGTGGTGGCCAGCGCCCTCACGGGGGTGGTCTCGGGGAGCTCCGTGTCCAACGTGGTCACCACGGGCACCTTCACCATCCCCCTGATGAAGCGGGTGGGCTACCCCCCGGAGAAGGCGGGGGCGGTGGAGGTGGCCAGCTCCTCCAACGGCCAGCTCATGCCCCCGGTGATGGGGGCCGCGGCCTTCATCATGGCCGAGCTCTTGAACATCCCCTACAGCCAGCTCATCTTCATCGCCCTCCTCCCCGCCCTCCTGGCCTACGCCACCCTGTTCGTCACCGTTCACCTCGAGGCCCTGCGCCTGGGCCTCAAGGGCGTGCCCCGCTCCGAGCTTCCTCCCCTTGCCCCCGTCCTCCGCTCGGGGGCCCACTACCTCCTCCCCGTCGCCTACCTCATCTACGCCCTGGTGGCCCTTAGGCTCACCCCGGAACGGGCGGCCTTGAACACGGTCTTCCTCATGGCCCTCCTCATCCTCTTCCAGGAGGCCTGGCGGGCCTGGAGGAGCGGGACGGGGGTGGGCCTCGGGCTCCTCAGGGGAGGAAGGCTTCTTCTAGAGGGCCTCGAGGCGGGGGCGAGGGGCATGGTGGGCATCGCCCTGGCCACGGCCGCGGCCGGCGTGATCGTGGGCATCGTCACCATGACCGGCATCGGCTTTGGCCTCACGGACATCGTGGAGAGGCTCTCCGGGGGGAACCTGATCCTCGTCCTCCTCCTCGCCCAGCTCACGAGCCTCCTCCTCGGCATGGGCCTTCCCACCACGGCCAATTACATAGTCATGGCCTCCCTGGTGGTGCCGGTGGTCCTGAACCTGGCGGAGAAGGCGGGGTACGCCGTGCCCCCGGTGGCGGCCCACATGTTCGTCTTCTACTTCGGCATCATGGCCGACTCCACGCCCCCCGTGGCCCTGGCCGCCTACGCCGCCAGCGCCATCGCCCGCTCCGACTTCTGGAAGACGGCGGTCCAGGGCTTCGTGTACGAGCTCAGGACCGCCCTCCTCGCCTATATGTTCTTCTTCAACCCCAAACTCCTCCTCCTGGGGGTGGCCTCCTTGGGCGAGGGGCTTTGGGTCTTCCTCACCGCCCTTTTGGGCATGGCGGCCTTCAGCGCCGCCCTCGTGGGCTTCCTGCACAGGCCCACGAACCTCCTGGAGAGGGCCCTTCTCCTGGGAGCGGCCCTGACCCTGGTGGTCCCGGGGCTTCTCACGGACGCCATCGGCCTCGGCCTCTTCCTCCTCACCTACCTCCTCCAGAGGGTGCGAAAATGAGGGCGGTGGAGCCCATCATAAGGATCCGCAACCTGCACAAGTGGTTCGGCCCCCTGCACGT